>CAZZFT010000103.1:0-17456 GCA_964653555.1 uncultured Spirochaetales bacterium
CTTGTCGATCTCGTCGATGTAGATGATGCCGCGCTGGGCGCGCTCGACGTCGTAGTTGGCGGCCTGGAGCAGGTTGAGGATGATGTTCTCCACGTCCTCGCCGACGTAGCCCGCCTCGGTGAGCGTGGTGGCGTCGGCGATCGTGAAGGGTACGTCGAGGATCCGCGCGAGCGTCTGGGCCAGTAGCGTCTTCCCCGAGCCGGTCGGTCCCAGCAGCAGGATGTTCGCCTTCTGGAGCTCGACGTCGCCCACGAAGGTCTGGCTGTCGATCCGGCGGTAGTGATTGTGGACCGCCACAGAGAGGATCTTCTTCGCGCTCTCCTGCCCGATCACGTACTCGTCGAGGGCTTCCTTGATCTCACGCGGCTTGGGCACCCGCGACGACGCCGTGGGTGCCTCTTCCTGACCGTACTCCTCTGCGATGATGTCGTTGCACAGCTCGATGCACTCGTCGCAGATGTAGACGGTGGGACCGGCGATGAGCTTCTTGACTTCGCGCTGGCTCTTTCCGCAGAAGGAGCAGGAGAGGTTGGCGTCGTCGTCCCGTTTCTTCATTACTTCGAGCCTCCCCCGGAACCGTTTTCTCTGCCCTTCGGGCCCTCGCGACCCGAAGAATCCCGTTCGCGAACCACCTTGTCGATCAGCCCGTAGGCCAGCGCCTCCTCGCCTGACATATGGTAATCGCGTTCGGTATCCGCTGCGATCTGCGCCAGCGGTCTTCCGGTGTGCTCGGCAAGGATTTCGTTCATCCGTTCGCGCAGCTTGAGGATTTCGCGCGCATGGATCTCGATGTCGGTGGCCTGGCCCTGCACACCTCCCATCGGCTGGTGGATCATGATCCTCGAGTTCGGGAGCGCCATGCGCTTGCCCGGCTCTCCCGAGGCCAGTAGCCACGCCGCCATCGAGGCCGCCTGCCCCAGGCAGATCGTCGCCACCTGCGGCCGCACGTAACGCATCGTGTCGTAGATCGCGAGGCCCGCCGTGACCGACCCGCCCGGCGAGTTGATGTAGAGGGAGATGTCCTTCTCGGGGTCATCGGCCTCGAGGAACAGCATCTGGGCGATGACGAGGTTGGACGCGTCGTCGTCGATCGCCTGACCGAGGAACACGATGCGATCCCGCAACAGCCGCGAGTAGATGTCGAACGACCGCTCTCCCCGAGAGCTCTGCTCGATCACCATCGGAATCAGCATGCGATCTCCGTCCTCCCGCACCCCGATCGGTGGGTTGCCGACCACCCGACGAAGTTACCCCGCCCCGGGCACGACGCCGAGGCGATCTCCGCCGGCTCCGGCAATGACGCAAAATGCGTCACGTCCGAATGCCCCGCGAAGCCCCCCGGCTTCAAGCCCCCCCGAAATGCTCGTGCCGTCCCTTCTCCTCGACCCCGCGAATCCAGCAGCGAGGCACCCGGCGGCCCGCGTTCGATGCCGAGCGTCCCGGAAACGGGACGCGATCCAGTGTGTCTCGCGTTCTCCTCGCTCGCTCCACGGTCTCGGCGGCTCCGGCGCTCACGGCGGGAGGGATGGCCGCCTGCGTCCGGTACGCCGGAAAGATGCCCGAAGTGGCCGACCGCCTTCGCCTGGAGGATGCGCGACGCGCGGCCATGCGCCCTAAGTGTCCGTGACTGCGTCGACTTTAGCCGTGGCAACGAGGAAATCAAGCGCCCGCTCGCGCAGCAGATCCGCCCGGACCGACGCGTCGAGGACCTCCCCGCCGAGCTGCTCGCGCAGAGCGGAGGGAGTCGCCCCCTGGGCGGCCGCGATGCGCTCGATCTGCTCGGCGATCGCCGCCTCCTCCACCTCGAGGCTCTGCGCTTCGGCGACGGCGTCGAGCAGCCAGCGCTCGCGCACCTCGCGCTGGGCGGAGGGGCGCCACTCCTCCCGCCAGCGATCGACCTGGGCGTGCAGGGCGTCGTGGGGAACGCCGCCGTGGAGCTGCTGGACCGCCATGCGCAGGCGCCGCTCGAGCTGGGCGTCGACCACGCCCGGCGGAACCTCGAAGGCGGCGCGCTCGACCAGCGCTCCGAGCACCGAGCGTCGCAGTACGGTGTCGGCCTCGCGCTCGCGACCTTCCTTCAGGTCCGCGTAGATGCGGTCGCGCAGGGCGCCGAGGCTGTCGAGCTCGCCCAGGTCCTTCGCGAACTCGTCGTCGAGCGCGGGGAGCTCGCGCCGCTTCACCTCCGCGACGTGCACCGAAAAGACGGCGTCCTTGCCCGCCACCTCCTCGGAGGCATAGGCATCGGGGAAGGTGACGCGGACCTCCCGATCTTCGCCGGCCACCGCCCCGACCAGCTGCTCCTCGAAGCCGGGAACGAAGCGCCCCGCTCCCAGCTCGATCTCGACGTCGCGGCCGCTGCCTCCCTCGAAGGGGACGCCGTCGATCCGGCCCACGAAGTCGAGGGTGAGGATGTGTCCGTTCTGCGCGGCGGTCCCCTCGGGCTCCTCGATCAGCGGCGCGTTGCGCCGGCGCAGATCCTCGAGCTCGCGCTCGATCTCCGCGTCCTCCACCAGCACGACCGGCCTCTCGCCCGGCAGCCCCTCGAGCGGGGGCAGCTCGATCGGGGGGCGGACCTCCACCAGCGCCTTGTACGTGAAGGCCGCATCGGCCCGGGGCGGGGAGGCGTCGACCGAGGGCGTCGAGACGGCCTCCACGCCGCCCTGCTCGAGCGCCGCGCCCAGGGTCTCGTTCACCAGCAGGCGCTCGATCTCCTCGCCGATCGAGGCGCCGTAGAGCCGCTCCAGGACCGCGCGCGGGACCTTGCCGGGCCGGAAGCCCTTCACGCGCGCCGTCCTGGCGATGTCTCGGTACGCCCGGTCGTAGGCCTTGCGCACCCGCGCCACGGGCACGGTCACGTCCAGGCGTCGGAGGCTGGGGCTCTCCTGGCCGACGACGACGTCCAGATCGGAGCCGCCGGAGGCGCGCGGGGTGGTCTCGGTGGGGGTTTCGGCGGTCACGGTCCCTGCTCTCCAAAGGGGGGGTGCAGTGGTGCCGGGGACAGGAGTCGAACCTGCACGCCCTCACGGACGATGGCTCCTAAGGCCATCGCGTCTACCAGTTCCGCCACCCCGGCGCGGACGGCGAAGATGGCGCCCCGGCTCCGGGAGGGCAAGCGATCGGGAGTGCGTTGCGCGCCGCCGCCTACGGCGGACCGACGCCGAAACGACCAGAGCGAGGTCGCATCGAAGGCCCGGGACGGGACCCGAGGGAGCCGAATGGTCCGGTGCTGGCCCTATCTATCCTGGGTGCTCGACGAGGCGACGCTGGCGGACGCCGCCCGCGCGACCTTCGCCACCTCCTGCTTCTGGGAGGGAGAGCCGTGTGCCTGGGGGCGCTCCCGCCGGTGCGCGCGACGCGCGACTCGGGAGGGCACGAGGTGGTGGAGGTGTGGTTCGACGGGGAGGGCGCGAGCTTCTCGAGCGCGTCCGCGACCTCGGCTGCGCCGATACCGCGTCGTGATCCGGGACGGTGCCCACGACGCCGACGCCCGCGCCGTGTTCGGGTCGGCGGTGCTCGAGGCGGACGCCCCGCCGCGCGCCGCCGGGGCCAGCGACCAGAAGCGCCACCTGCGCACCTACGCTCTGACTCCGCTCCAGCAGACCCGACTGAACGCGGCGCTCGCCGCGGGCCGGGATCCGAGGCCCTGGCTCTCCCCCCGCCAGCGTCTCGCGTGGGAGCCCTAGCGGCGCTGGCGACGCATCCCGCCGTCGGAACGCGCGTTCTTGCGGTGTCCCGGCACGCAGCGGACACTGGCCGGCGATGGAGATCGAAGCGCGCGGTGCGCCGGCCCACACCCGGACCCTGGTGGTGGCGATCGCGCAGGAGGACGACGCGCACCTGCGCGCAGACGGCACCATTCTCGACCTGCGCAAGCGGGGCCTCGTGCCGATGGCGGCCGATCTCCAGACCGCCGGCGTGATCCACGACATGCACGTGCACGCGCGCATCGCGACGACGCCGCCGCGCATCGCCGCGATCCGCGCCGAGCAGCCGGGGGTCGCCTTCGAGCCCACCCCCGCCACCGGCGGCGAGTGCTGCCGCGACCCCGTCGACCGCATCGCCGCGCTGGTCGATACCCCGCTCGACACCGCCGCCCCGTCCCGGCTCGGTGCCGCGATCGGCGGTCCGCGCGGCTGCTCGCACGTGCTCACGCTCGCGCAGCTGCTCGTGTCCACCGCGCGCAGGGCGATCGACCTCGAGCGGGCGCGCTTCGCGGACGCGGCGCGCCCTGCCGGCCAGCGCCTCTTCCACCGCAGCCTGTCGGTGGACGGCCTCGCCGACGGTGGGACCGTCCACCTCGCGCTCCAGATGGCCGATGTGCACTTCACGCCGGTCCGCCCGGCGAACGGCGGCGATCCCCTCGATCGCCTCGCCGAACGCCGCGAGATCCGGGCCCACGCCGAGCTGGAGCTCGGCACCCTGAAGCTGCGAACGCTGCGCGCCGCCGAGCGCACCGGCGACCGCGACACCTTCTACGGGGAATGGCAGGATCGCAGCGAGGCGTTCGCCGATCTGACGGGCATCAGCGCCCTCGGCGGCATGGCGGCGCGCCTGTTCGAACGGCTCGGCGACCGCGATGAAGACCGCCCGCTGCTCGACGCCCTGCTCCATCTCGCCCCGACGGTGATCCAGTGCATTCCCGCCACGGTGGAGCGCTGGCACGGCAGCGCCGCCGACGGCGGCCCGGGCAGGATGGCGAACGGCGGGATGACCGACTCCTGCTACATGTGGCGACGCGGCGGCGCGCTGCTGGGACCACCCAAGCGCACCGCGTAGGAGCCGGCAGCTCGGCCCGGGGCGAGCCGCCTCGTCGGGCGGCGCGCGAGCACGCCGAGCAGTGCGATGCCGGCCAGCAGACCGCCGGTCGTAGTCGGCTCGGGCACCGGGATGCACGTCACGCCGGGGACGAACGGGTTGCCGTCGTTGGCCGGATCGAAGGCGCCGCTGCTGCAGTCGTCGCACCCGTCTTCGTCGGTATCGGCACAGCGCAGCGGGTCCAACGGGTGCGTGTCGCAGGCGTCCCCGCGCAGGTCACCGTCCTCCTCGAACTGGATGTCCTGGACCGCCGGGCACACGTCGCAGCGGTCCGGGTAGAAATCGCCGTCGCCGTCGGCCAGCGGCACGGTCGGAGTGCCGATCGGGAACTCCACCACCGCGGGGATCGCCCGCACGCCGTCCACCGACTCGTAGGTCCAGGTGCAGCAGTCGTAGACGTCGGTCTGGACCGGGACCGCGTCCGGCTCGTAGCTGGCCGCGGCGGGGCCCGCGTTGGTCTCGCCGGGATTCTGGAGCCCGTCGGTCAGCGGGAAGGGCTGGCACTGGCCGAGGCCCACCGTGCCCGGGAAGATCCACCGGTGGTTGGAGCCCTCCGCCCCGAAGTCCGGGCTCGCGGCGGTGAAGGTGCCCGCGATCGGATCGTAGTCGCGCGTGTCCGCCGCGGGCACGGTCGCGAGGACGTCGAGGCTGAGATCGAAGATGGCGCTCGAGCCCGGATCGCCGGGGATGCCCGCGATGCAGAAGGTGCCCTGGCGCGACGCCACCGACTGGAACGCCTTCCAGATCTTCACGCTGTCGTTGCCGAATGTGGTGAAGCCGTCGTTCGGACTGGCGACGTCGAAGATCACCTCGTCGGCGGGATCGACGTTGCAGGCGATCGTCTGGAAGAACCCGATGATTCCCGGGCTCGTGGGGGTGATCACCACGTCGTACTCGGGCCGCAGGGGGAAGTTCCCGAGATCGACCACGAAGAGATGGTCGTAGCGCGCCTCGAGGCCGGTGAACTGGAGCCCCGTCTCCATCGGCAGGATGCACACGCCGAAGTCCGGCGGCGGCGTGCCCAGCGGGTCCCAGCCGGACTGGGCGGGATCGTCGACCAGGGTGCACGGATCGCAGGCGTCGCCCACGCCGTCGGCCTCGCTGTCGGTCTGGGTCGGGTTCGGCGTGGCGGGGCAGTTGTCGATCGTGTCGGCCACCCCGTCGCCGTCCGAATCGGGCACGACCGCCACCACGTAGCTCGACTGCTCCCCGCCCGGCACGGCGGGCGTCGCCCGGTTGCCACCGAGGGCGACGGTTCCGGCGGGGACGCTCTTGGCGTAGAGCACGAACTCCTGATCGGGATTGGGCTCGTCGATGTCGACGATGCGACCCGTGTAGGCGAACTGGGTGGTGAGCCAGTCCGGCACCACCCGCTGGTGAAGCGCGATGCGCGTGTCGTAGGCGACGTACACCACGCTCGGAACCGAAGTCGTGAACGAAGGGAGGCCCACCTCCTGGTTCGCCTTGTCGTCGTTCTGGGTCTTGAGCCAGTCGGCGCAGGCCACCTCCGGCGGAAGCTGCGCGAGCGTGTGGGTCGCACCGCGATCGGCGTAGTACTGCGACCCCGCGAAGAGGTTCGCGCGCGAGTAGACGCAGGGCGGATCGCAGTCGAGGACCGGCGGCTGGATGCTGGAGATTAGAGTCGGCGGGCTCGCGCAGCCGGGCGCGGGGAGCGGCGCGGTCGGCCGCGTCACGGCGACGATGTACTGAGAGGTCTCGATGCCCTGATCGCCATCGAAGTCGGCACCCGCCGCGCCGTTGGCTCCCAGCGTGACGGTGCCGGCCGGAAAGTGATTCCGATAGGCCACGAACTCCATGTCGATGTCCGAGGGGCCGGAGCTGGCGGCGTCGACGTCGAGCACCAGGTGCTGATAGGCGAAGCCGCTCGTCAGCCAGTCCGGCGGGCTACGCTCGGGCTGGTTCGCCACGCGCATGTCGTAGAGCACCCACACGTCGACCGGCTCGAGCACGGTGAACTCGAGGAAGTTCGCGTCCGTCGCGTTCGCGTCCGCGTTGCGCGTGCGGATCCAGTGGGCGCACTCGAGCTCGACCGGAATCCGGTCGATCGTCGCGGCGGCGTCGGTGTAGTACTCGGATCCCACGACGAGGTGGGTCGCCTCGTAGTCCCCCGCCGCGGTGCCCGGGGGCGGCGTCACGACACCGATCAGCGTCGGCGGTGAGGAACACTGTGCCTGGCTGTAGAACGGCACCGCGCAGAGCAGCGCCGCCAGCATGGCGAGGAGCAGAGGCTTCACGGCACGGCGTTCCCTGGCTCGCGAGGAAGAAGGGTTCAGCCCGCGCCCACTATACCCGCCGGGTGGAACCCGGGTGTGATCCTTGTGTGATCGGCGGATCCGAACGCGCAAGCCCGCGCGACTACTGTGATATAAGTGCCCCCGGGGTGGGACGGGAGGCGAGGGCTCAACGTGAGCGGCGGCAAGCGCACCCCGATCAGACGAAGCCCGCGCCGTCGGAGCGTGTCGCCGGGCGCTCGGCGAGCCAGGGCCCTGACGGTCTTGCTGGCCCTGCTCTCCCCCGTCCCCGCCAGCCCTCAGGTGCCGCCCCCTCCGGTGACGACCCAGATCGTGCCCGAAGGCGGCGGGCCCCTCTCCGGCAGCGTCGACGGCGTCTACACGCTGGGGGAGGACCTCGGCACCCGACCCGGCGGCCCGGGCGGCACCAACCTGCTCTTCGGCCTCGAGCGCTTCGATGTGGGGCTCGGCGACACCGCGCTCTTCACGGCCGACCCCGCCCTCATCACCCACAACCTGGTCGCCCGCGTCAACGGCGGGACCGGCCCATCCCAGATCTTCGGCACGCTCGCCTCGGACGTGGCCGGCGCGGACCTCTACCTGCTCAACCCGCGCGGCATCGTCTTCGGCCGGGAAGCAAGCCTCGATGTGAAGGGCTCCTTCTTCGCGAGCAGCGCCGACGAGGTGCGGCTCGTCGACGACGCCGGCAACGGCTACCTCGCCTTCTCCGACGAGACCCCGCTGCTGGTGGCCACGCCCCGCGACTTCGGCTTCCTGGGCGCGCCCGCCCCGATCGAGGTGCGCGGAAGTCAGCTGGCCGTGCCCAAGGGCGAGTCCTTCGGCCTGATCGGCGGCGACCTGCTGATCGAGGGCCGCGTGGGCGAGCCCTCGCTCGGCTTCATCGACACCTCCGGCGGACCCATCGATCTCGCCAGCCTCGGCTCCCCGGGAACCGTCCATCGGATCGTGTCGCCCGAGCCCGCGCTCGTCGTCGATGCCGAGGGCTCCCGCGGTGACGTGCGCATCGCGTCCGGCGCGATCGTGAACGCGACCGGGATCCAGCCCGGGGTCTTCTGCAATCCCTGTGGCGAGGGGTCCACCGGACGCGGCGCCGGCGAAGTCCGCATCCGGGCGCGGGACCTCACCCTCGAGGACGCGGAAATCCGGGCGATGACGCCGTCCGAATCGCCCGCCGGCGACGTGGACATCGATCTCTCCGGCGACCTCCTCATCCGCCAGACCGGGGACGTCACCACCGGCATCTCCGCTGGCAGCGGGCTCGACCAGGTGGTTCTCGAGAACACGCCACTCCCCAAGACCCTCACCGAGGTCCCCTTCACAGACGAGTTCTTCCTGGGCACGCGGGTCCGAACGCGATACCTGGAGCCGCTCCCCGACGTCAAGATTCCGGTGCAGATCGAGTACATCGCCAAAGGCCCGGCCGGAGACGTCCGCGTCTCGGCGGCCAACGTGACCCTGGAGAGCGGGGGTCGCATCAGCACGACGAGCTTCTACGGGGGCGAGCCCGGCTCGATCGAAATCCAGGCGACGGGCCGGGTGGCCGTGATCGGTGCCGACGCCGCGGGCACCGCGAGCACCTTGATCAGCAACGGACAGGGCGGAAGCGGCGCCGGCTCGGTGACCGTCTCCGCCCAGGAGCTGCTCCTCGACCGGGGCACCATCGTGACCGAGACGCGCAATACCCCCGGCAGCGCCGCGGGCCCCGGCGGCGACATCGCGATCGACGTCGGCCGCCTGGTTCTCTCGGGCAACGCACGGATCGACAGCAGCACCCGCGGCGCCAGCGACGGCGGCGACGTGACGATCCACGCCAGCGAGCTCGTGCAGATCACGGGCGGCGACCCCGACCTCCCCGGTGTCGAGCGCGCATTCTCCGGGATCTCCGCGATCGCTCAGGACGACCCGGCGAACCCCGCCGCGCCGGGCCAGATCGGCGCCGGCGGCGCGATCGCGATCGAGACACCCCGCCTCGTCCTGGCGGACCGCGCGGAGATCAGCGCGCGATCGGACGAGACGGCCGGAGGCGGGGGCGCGGTGAGCATCGCCGCCGCGCGCCTCGAACTCTCGGGCGACGCGCGCATCGCCACCTCCGCCGAGGGAGACGCGCCGGCGGGTGACATCCAGATCGGGGCCTCCGACCGGATGGTCGTGGAGCAGAGCACCGTGAGCGCCTCGGTGAGCGGTGGCGCCGGCGGAGGCGGCAGCATCGGCATCGACGCCGGCACCCTGGTCCTCGACGACGGCAACATCCTCACGACGGGAGCGCAGGGCCCGGGCGGCGACATCGCGATCACCGCCAACGTGTTCTTCGCCTCCCCGGGGAGCGTGGTGAGCGCGCGGTCCGAGCAGAACGTCGACGGGCGGGTGACGATCGTCTCGCCGGTGGTGGCCGTGGACGAGGGCGTCGCGCACCCGGAGATCCCCTTCCTCGACCCGACCGCGATGCTCGGCGACGCCTGCGCGATCCGGGCCGCCGAGGGAGCCGCGGGCAGCTTCCAGGTCGCGCGCGAGGGTATCCCCCTGGCGCCCGACCGGATGCTGCTGGCCTTCCCCTCGGTCGAGTCCGACGCGGAGCAGGTGGCCGCCCAGGTCGCGCCGAGACCGGGGGCCGTCTCCGAGCCGACCGGCGAGACGCTGGAGATCGCGGCAGCGGCCTTCGACCGGGGCACGGGTGCAATGCGCGGAGGGCGCTTCGAGGAGGCGCAGCGCGAGCTGGCCCAGGCGTCGGAGCAGTTCGCGGCGGAGGGCAATCCGGGCCCGCGCAGCGATGCGCTGCGGGCGATGGCGGAGAGCCAGCAGGCCGCTGGGCGCTATGCAGAGTCCGTCGGCCCGCTGGCGGAAGCGCTCGCCTTCGCCGAGGCCGCCGGTGACCGCCGCCGCACGGCCGCGGCGGCCGGCAGCCTCGGCAACGCCTACCTCGCTCTCGGCAACACCCGCGAGGCCGAGGTGCAGCTCGAGCGCGCCGTCGCGATCGCCCGCGGGCTGGAGAAGCCCGCCCTCACCGCCCGGCTGCTGGTCAACCTGGGGAATCTGGACGCCGTCCGCGGCGAGACGGAGGCCGCGCTGGCGAACTACCAGGAGAGCGGGCGGCTCGCCGAAGGGGCCGGAGCGGCCCGGGAGGAGGCGATCGCGCTGGCCAATGCGGCGCGCTCCGCCCTCGCCATCGATCGCACGGGCGAGGCCGAGCGCTTCGTCGAGCGAGCCGAGGGCGCCGCGCAGAGCCTGCCGAGCGGCTACGAGAAGGCGATCCTGCGGCTCAACCTGGCCGATCTCCAGCGGCGGATCGGCGGCGACGCGCAGCTCCTCGCCGCCTATCGGAACCTCACCCAGTCGATCGCCCTCGCCGAGTCGCTCGAGGACGCGCGCACGCTCTCCCTCGCGCTCGGACACCTGGGCGAGCTGTACGAAGCCGAGCGCCGCTACGACGAGGCGCTCCAGCTCACCCGCCGCGCCCTGGGCACGGCGGAGGACACCGGCGCCCCGGACCTTCGCTACCGCTGGCTGGCCCAGGAGGGCCGGCTCCTCTGGGCCCAGGGGCGCGCGATGGACGCCCACCGCGCCTACCGCCGGGCGATCGCGATCGTCGATCAGCTGCGACCCGAGTCGTGCGCCCAGTACGGGGCGACCGCCGCCGAGTTCCGCCGCGTCGTCGCGCCCGTCTACCTCGACTTCGTCGACACGCTGCTCCAGGGCTCCGATCTCGTCGCCGATCCCGACGACGCGCAGCGCCTGCTCCGAGAGGCACGCTCCACGATGGAGCGCTTCAAGGTCGCCGAGCTGCGCGACTACTACCGCGACGAGTGCGTGGCCGCGATCGAGTCGCGCGCCGTCGACCTCGACCGCGTCTCGCGCGAGGCGCGGGCCGCCGTCGTCTACCCCATCCTGCTGCCCGACCGCCTCGAGCTCCTGGTGAGCCTGCCCTCGGGACTGCGCCGCTACACGGTGCCCGTCTCCATCGAAGAGCTGGCCGACACCGTCGAGACGTATCGGGTCGCGTTGCTCCAGCGGGCCGATCGCCGCTACCTGGCCCCCTCCGAGACGCTCTACGACTGGCTCGTCCGTCCCTACGCGGAGCAGCTCGAGAAGGAGCGGGTCACGACGCTCGTCTTCGTCCCCGACGGTCCCCTGCGACGCGTGCCGATGGCGGCCCTCCACGACGGCGAGACCCCCCTCGTTCAGCGCTACGCCCTGGCGGTGACCCCCGGCCTGTCGCTGGTCGATCCCGGACCGCTCGGCGTGGAGGATGCGCGCTTCCTGTTCGCGGGCGTGAGCGAGCCGGTCCAGGGCTTCCAGGCCCTGCCCAACGCTCTGCGCGAGATCGCCGCGATCCAGGCGCTCTACGGCGGCGACGTCCTCCTCGACGACGACTTCGACAGCGAGCGCTTCGAGAGCGAGCTCGCGACGGAGGTGCCCTCGGTCGTGCACATCGCGTCCCACGCGGTCTTCACCGGCGACCCCGCGACCAGCTTCGTCGTCACCCACGACGACCGCATCACCATGGACCGCCTGCGCGACGTCGTGGCGCCGACGCAGTTCCGGGAGCGGCCCCTCGAGCTGCTCGTCCTCAGCGCCTGCGAGACGGCGGCGGGCGACGACCGAGCCGCCCTGGGTCTGGCGGGCATCGCGGTCCGCTCCGGGGCCCGCAGCGCCCTGGGCAGCCTCTGGTCCGTCCAGGACGAGGCCACCTCCCGGCTGATGATCGACTTCTACGCGGCCCTCGGACAGCGCGGCGTCTCCCGAGCCCAGGCGCTCCAGCGCGCCCAGCTGGCGCTGATGAAGGACCCGGCCTTCCGCCATCCCTTCTACTGGTCGCCCTTCCTGCTGATCAGCAGCTGGCTGTGACGCGCGGGCGGCGGGTGCTCGCCGGGATCGCCCTCCCGGTCCTGGCCCTCCTCGCCGCAGCGCTGTCGCCGGCGGCGCGCGCCCAGGACGTGCGACCGGGCGACCAGCCGCTTCCGCTCCCTCCCTTCCTCGAGCCCCCCGCGTCCGGAACGCTCGAGCCGCCCCGCGTGCCGGACTTCCTGCCGCCCGAGCGGGCCCCGGGCGCGGTGCTGCCCCCGCTCGAGCCACGCCGCGAGCCGTCCACCGAGGGCCTGGAAGGGGGTGAGACGGTCACCCTGCGCGAGATCCGCGTGCGCGGCGCCACCGCCCTGCCCCCGGCCGAGCTCGACGCGATCGCCCTTCCCTACCTGAACCGTCCCCTCGACTTCGCCGACCTCCAGCGGCTCCGAGACGCCCTCACCGCCGCCTACGTCGACCGCGGCTTCGTGACCTCGGGCGCGGTCGTGCCGCCCCAGTCCGTGGCCGAGGGTGAGCTCGAGGTCTGGATCGTCGAGGGATCCGTCCGCGAGATCCAGGTGGAGATGGACGGACGGCTGCGCCCCTCCTACGTGCGCGACCGGCTGGCGCTTGCGGTCGGCCCGCCGGTCAACGTCCAGGAGGTGGAGCGGGCACTGCAGGTGCTCCAGCAGGACGAGCGGATCGCCCGGGTGAACGCGCGGCTGGTGCCGACCGAGCAGCGCGGCGAGGCGCTGCTGCGGGTCCAGGTGCGCGAGGCCTTCCCCTTCCACTGGCTCGTCGCCGGCAACAACTACAACACGCCTGCGATCGGGAGCGGGAGGGGCGAGGTACGTCTTTCCTACGACGACGTGACCGGCTTCGGCGACGCCGTCCTCGCCGAGTACCGCGGCGGGATCGGCCTCCAGGACGTCCGCGGCCAGTGGGAGTGGCCCGTGTCGCCCTGGGACACGCGGGTCGACGCCCATTTCCGGCTCACCTGGAGCGACGTCGTGGAGGATCCCTTCGACGATCTCGACATCCGCAGCAAGACCCGGACCTACGGGTTCCGCGTCGCCCAGCCCCTGTACCGCACGTCGAGCACCACGATCGGGACCTTCTTGATCGGCGAGTACCGCGAGAGCAAGTCCTATCTCTTCAACGACCTCTACTCCTTCGTGCCCGGACCCGACGACGGCGTCGTGGAGATCACCGTCCTGCGCCTCGGCGCCGAAGGGGTGTGGCGATCGCCGAACCAGGTGCTCGCGGCGCGCACCCTGTTCAGCCAGGGGCTGCCCTGGCTCGGCGCCACCAGCAACTCCGGCCACGGCGTGCCCGACGACGACTTCTTCGTGTTCCTGGGCCAGCTCCAGGCCGCGCGCCGCCTGCCCGATCTCTTCGACGTGGAGCTCGTCGGCCGCCTCGACGCGCAGATCGCGAAGGACCCCTTGTTCGCCCTCGAGCAGTACGCGACGGGCGGTCACGACACGGTGCGGGGCTACCGGGAGAACGCCCTCGTGCGCGACAGTGCGATCGTCGCCTCGGCGGAGCTGCGCGTGCCGATCCCCCTGCCCGCGCTGGGTCCCTGGCGGCCGCGCTTCGCGCTCGCCCCGTTCTTCGACTACGGGTACTCCTGGAACGTCGACCGCGACGAGGCAGAGCGCCACGACATCCTGAGCGTCGGCCTCGGCGGCCGCCTGCAGATCCTCGCCGGCCTCGACTTCGAGATCTACTGGGGACACGAGCTCCGTTCGCTGCCCACATTCGGCAGCGACCACACGCTCCAGGACGACGGCATCGGCCTGGGCATCACCTGGCGCCACTAGGCCTCGTAACGAGCCCGCGGTCGGACACGATCGACCGTCTCGCTTCGGCGCGCGCACGGCAGCGGACATTCGGGCGACCGGTGGTGAGCGCGCGGGGGCTCGAACCCCGGACCTAGGGATTAAGAGTCCCTTGCTCTACCAACTGAGCTACGCGCCCGGGGCGACCTTAGGGAGGCTTGGGGGGCGCGGCAAGTGGCCTGCGCCCTCGCCGCGGTCGGAGGCGCGTCCGTAGCCGCCCCCACCGGGCGTCTCGATGACGAGCCGATCGCCCGGATCGAGCGCGACGCTCGCGTGGCCCGGGAGCTCCTCGACGCGGCCGTCCCGTCGGAGAACGGCGTTGCGGCCGGGCTGGCCCGGCGCGCCGCCGTCGAGGCCGTAGGGCGCACACGCGCGCCGCTCGCTCAGCAGCGACGCGCGCACCGGTGCCAGGAACTCGTAGTCGCGCACCAGTCCGTCGCCGCCGCGCCACCGGCCCGCTCCGCCCGATCCGCGCCGCAGCGCGAACCGGCGCAGGCGCACGGGGTAGCGCGTCTCCAGGATCTCGGCGTCGGTGATCCGGGTGTTGGTCATGTGGGTGTGCACGCCCGAGGCGCCGTCGAAGCCGGGTCCGGCGCCGGCCCCGCCGCCGATCGTCTCGTAGTAGCCGAAGCGCTCGTCGCCGAAGGCGACGTTGTTCATCGTGCCCTGGCTGGCGGCGGCGCGGCCGAGCGCGCCGAGCAGCACGTCGACTATGCGCTGGGAGGTCTCGACGTTGCCGCCCACCACCGCCGATCCGGGCGGCGGGTCGAGCAGCGAGCCAGCCGGCACGCGGATCTCGACCGGCTCGAGGCAGCCTCCGTTCAGCGGGATGCGCTCGGCCACCAGGCTGCGCAGCACGTAGATCACGGCGGCCTGCACGACGGCGCGCGGCGCGTTCAGGTTGCCGCGGACGGCGGCGCCGGTCCCGGCAAAGTCGATCGTCATCCGGTCCCCCGCGACGACCAGGCGCACCGCGATCGGCGTGCCGTCGTCGAGGCGGTCGGCGAAGCGGTGCTCGCCGTCGGGGAGCTTTGCGATCTCCGCCCGCACCTTGGCCGCGGTCGCGCGCTGGAGCTGGCCCATGGTCACCGCGATCGCCTCGAGCCCGGTTTCCGACACCCACGCCTCGAGCAGCCGGGCCCCCGCGCGGCAGGCCGCGACCATGGCCTCGAGCTCGGCGACGTTGTCGTCGGGACGGCGCGCCGGGTACCTCGCTCCGAGAAGGCGCGCGCGCAGGTGCCCCTCGTCGAAGCGGCCGCCGCGCACCAGCAGGAAGGGCTCGAGCACCACGCCCTCCTCCTCCAGGCAGGTCGAGTCCGCCGGCATCGAGCCGGGGCTCGTGCCGCCGATGTCGGCATGGTGGCCGCGGCTCGCCACGAAGAAGTCGGGCGCAGCGCCGCCCGTGAAGACGGGCGTGACGACGGTGACGTCCGGCAGATGGGACCCGCCCGCGAAGGGGTCGTTGGTGGCCACGACGTCGCCCGGCGCGAGATCGGGGAAGCGCGCGCGAGTGACGGCCACGGTCTCCGCCATCGCGCCGAGGTGCACCGGGATGTGGGGCGCGTTGGCGACCAGGCCCCCATCCGCGTCGAACACGGCGCAGGAGTAGTCGAGGCGCTCCTTGATGTTCGTGGAGACCGAGGTGTTGCGGAGCACCGCGCCCATCTGCTCGGCGATCGACATGCAGCGGTTGCCGAACACCTCGAGGCGCACGGGATCGGCCTCCTCCAGCCGCGCGGCCTCGGTCGCGGAGGGCCCGACCTGATCGCGCAGGTGCAGCACGCCCTCCCCGTCCACGCGCAGACGGAAGCCCGGATCGAGGACGACGGTGCCGGTCGCCTCGAGGATCAACGCCGGGCCCGCGAGCCGATGGCCGGCGAGGAGATCCTCGCGCGCGTACACGGGGGTCGCGACGTGTCCGGCGCCCTGGAACCACACCGGCTCGCGGCGCAGGGGCTCGGGGTCTGCGGTCGCCTCGGGGAGAGACAGGCTCGGCGGCGACGCGCCCGGAGCGGACATGCGCACGCGGGCGGTGACGATCTCCACCGCATGACCCGCCCGCGTGTAGCCGTAGCATGCCGCGTGGTCGCGGTCGAAGGCCGCGCGCCAGTCGCCGTCGGCGGGCTCCGCCACCGGAAGCGCCGTCTCGGTGCCGACGTGGCGCAGGCCCAGCCGCCGCTCGACGCGCTGGTCCGCCTCGCCGATCCCCTCGCCACGCAGGGCTGCCCGACCCTCGGCCTCGAGCGCCGCGAAGGCCTCGCGCACGGCCGCCGGCAGCGCCGCTCCGGGCACCGGCAGAGGCGCCCGCCGCGCGTCCCGCTGGCCGTCCCAGCTCACCTCGGCGATCCCGATCCCCCAGGCCGACAGCACGCCCGCCAGGGGGTGCAGCACGATGTCGCGCATGCCGAGGGAGCGCGCGATCGCGCACACGTGCTGGCCTCCGGCGCCGCCGAAGCCCACCAGCACGCACTCGCGCGGGTCGACGCCCCGCGCCACCGACACCTGGGCGATCGCCTGGGCCATGCTCGCGTTCGCCACGTCGACGAAGCCCGCCGCCGCCTGCTGGGACCCGCGCTCGAACCCGGCCCGCGATAGCTCCGCGCACAGCCGCTCGAGCGCGGCGTCGACCGGCGCGCGCGCGATCGGAAACGGGAAGCGATCGGGCTGCACGCGACCGAGGGCCAGGTTCACGTCGGTGAGGGCGAGCTCGCGCGCGGCCGGGTTCCCGTAGCACAGGGGTCCCGGATCGGCGCCCGCGCTCTCCGGCCCGACGGTGAAGCGGAAGCCGTCGAAGCGACACAGCGAGCCCCCGCCCGCGGCGACGGTGTGGATGCGCAGCATCGGCGCCACGACGCGCACGCCGCCCACGAGCGTCTCGAAGCTGTGGGGCAGCGCGCCCGGCTCGATCAGCGACACGTCGGTGGAGGTCCCGCCCATGTCGAAGCCGACGGCACGCGCGAAGCCGGCGTGCCGGGCCACCCGCGCGGCGCCCACGATGCCGCCGGCGGGGCCCGAGAGCAGCGCGTTCGGGCCGCGGAAGCGCGCGGCGTCGGTCAGCCCGCCCGAGGACTGCATGAAGCGAAGCACCGCCTCGGGCAGCGCCGCGCGCAGCGCCGCCGCGTGACCCCGGAGGAGAGGAGTCAGGTAGCCGTCGACGGTCGTCGTCTCCGCCCGCGCCAGCAGGCCCACCTCGTTCGCGATCTCGTGGGAGGCGGCGACGTGCTCGAAGCCCACCTCCCGCGCCAGGGCCGCCAGCTCGCGCTCCATCTCGGGTCGGACCGTCGCGTGCGCCAGCGCGATCGCGACCGCCCGCAGTCCGTGGCGGCGCGCGCGTTCCAGGCCGCGACGGGCCGCCTCCCGGTCGAGGGGCTCGACGATCGAGCCGTCCGCCCCCACGCGCCCGCGCACCTCGAGCACCGCGGTCGGCAGCGGCTCCGGCTTCCGGATCGCCAGCTCGAAGAGCTCCGGCCGCTCCTGGGTTCCGATCGCGAGTAGGTCGCCGAATCCTTCCTGTGTCACGAAGAGCGTGGGCACGCCGCGGCGCTCCAGGAGGGCGTTGGTGGCGACGGTCGTCCCCAGCGCGACTCGCGCGGGCGGAACCGGACCCTCGGACTGACCCGCGTCGGCGAGCAGGCGGTGGATCACCTGCACCGGCGCCAGGTCCGAGGACAGGAACTTCGCCGTGCGCAGCGTGCCGTCGGGCGCGATGCCGATGCCGTCGGTGAAGGTGCCGCCGCGGTCGATCCAG
>CAZZFT010000104.1:0-3978 GCA_964653555.1 uncultured Spirochaetales bacterium
GACCAGGCGTCGCCGTAGTAGGGACCGAAGCTCGACAGGTCGATGTCGCCCAGGTAGAGCACGCCGTCGGGCTCCACGTGCAGCACGCAGTGGCCGCGCGTGTG
The DNA here is from genome assembly GCA_964653555.1 of uncultured Spirochaetales bacterium. GTDB lineage: Bacteria > Myxococcota_A > UBA9160 > UBA9160 > SMWR01 > JAHEJV01. The sequence goes on from CAZZFT010000104.1 coordinate 105, forward strand.
TCCGGGCGCGTGGATCGTGCGCACCCGCACGTCGCCGCCCAGCTCGAACACCTCCTCGCCCTCGAACCCGCGCGCGTCGGGGCGCGGCGCGTAGTGGAACTGCTCTTCCAGGGCTCGGCGCCAGGGACTCGCCACCGGCTCGGGAAAGCCGTAGATCGCCATCATCCGGTCGAGGGAGAGCAGCCCGGGGCGATCCGCCTCGTGCACGTGGCACACCGCATCGGGGAAGAGCGAGAGCCCCGCCAGGTGGTCCTCGTGGCAGTGGCTCAGCAGCAGGTGGTCGACTTCGGGAAGCTCCGGAGCGCGGGCCACGACGCCCAGGGAGGGATCGATCAGCAGGGTCTCCTCGGGACCGCGCACCAGCAGGCTGTTGCCGTCGGGGTACTTGCCGCCGCGCGGTCCGAACAGGACCGCCGAGGCGCCCAGCTCGCGCGTTTCCAGATCCCCCACGGCGCGGCAGTGTAATCGAAGCGGGTCGACCGGCTCCTCCCGAAGAACGCGAGCTGGCCCTTGTCCGGCCGCGCCGGGATCCCGAGACTCGCGCGACCACGGAGGACCCATGAGCGAGGAGCTGGCCGCGACCCTGCAGAAGACGACCGAGGGACTGTTCCCCGGCCTGCTCGAGATGCGCTTCCTCGATGCGTCGAAGGAGCGCGTGGTCGCGGAGATGCGCGTGCGACGCGACCTGTGCACGATGCCCGGGCGCGCCCACGGCGGCGCGCTGATGGCCTTCGCCGACACGCTGGGTGCCTACGGGGCCGTGCTCAACCTGTCCGAGGGCGCCGGAACCACCACCCTCGAGTCGAAGACGAACTTCTTCGCCGCCGGTCCCGAGGGCGGAACCCTGCGCGGCGAGGCGACGCCGCTCCACGTCGGTCGCCGCACCATGGTGTGGCAGACGCGGATCACGGCAGACGGCGCGCTCGTGGCGCTGGTCACCCAGACCCAGATGGTGCTGCCGCCGCGCGACGGGTCGGACTAGCAGCACCCCGAATCGTCGAAGGCGCGGTCGATCGGATCGTGCCAGTGGTGGCGGTCGAGGAAGGCGCCCTCGGCGGCGGCGCGGCGCAGCGCGGCCTCCACGTCGATCCGGCGCGGACCGTCGCGCACCACGGTGAGCGCGGCGCGCTGACCCGGAGCGAGGGCGCGCTCGCGGTCGCCGTCCAGGGCGAGGACGCCCGGCCCCTCCACGGTGACGGTCTCGCCGAGCGCGAGGCGGCGATGGCCGCGAACCCGGACACCGCGGAACAGACCCGGCGACACCGGGGCCAGCAGCGTCCGCCCCGGCTCCTCGGGCGCACCGCACACGACCTCGACGGCGAAGTCGTCGCCGTCGCCGCAGGGCTCGAGCAGACCCCCGATCGGCGACAGGCCCACCGCCGCCGGCTCGGCCCGGGCCAGCACCAGCCGGCGCAGCTTGCGCGGCTCGAAGGGCATGAAGTTGCCGACCGCGTCGTCCACCAGCAGCGCCGCGTCGATCACCGCCAGGTCGGCGGGCTCTCCCTCGATCGCGACCCGCACCACCTTCACCGGGCGCGAGACCTCGGCCAGGGGCACCCGGGCCGACGCCACCAGGCCCGCGGCCAGGCCCGCGGACGTCGCCTCGAGATGCAGCGGGAAGACGTTGTTGGTGCCGGTCGAGATCGGCACCAGCGGCGCGTCGGGCCAGGCCTTCGCGACCACCCGATTCGTCCCGTCGCCACCGAGCACGATCAGCGCGCCGCAGTCGGCCTCGCGCATCCGGGCCACGGCGCGCGCTGTGTCCGCCGCGCGCAGCTCGGCCCCGACGTCGAGCACGACGATCTCCGCGCCGAGCTCCAGGTTCTCGACCGCGCTGGTCGAGATGCGGAAGGGCTCGGCGATCACCACCAGCCGCTTCGCGCCGCCGGCCACCGCGCCGATCGCCGCCCGCGCCACCTGGTCGCGCTTGATCTCGGGCGTGGTCGTGCTGGCGCGCGCGGCCAGCCGCCGCACGTCGCGGCCCGACATCGGGTTGGCGAGGATCCCGACCGTGCTCATGCGCTGCCTCCGGCGGCATGCTGGCCCAGCCGAAGCGCCGTGACTACCCTGCGCCCGTGCCCATCGATCCGCCCGGCGCGTGGATGCTGGGAGCGCTCCGCCGCCTGCCGGTCCATGCCCTGTCCCGCGCCGCGGGCTCCCTCGCCGGCTGGCGCCTGCCCGAGGCGCTGCGCGCGCCCGCCTACCGGACCTTCGCCCGCGCCGTCGGCGCGGATCTCGGCGAGGTGGCCGAGGAGCTCGACCGCTTCCCCTCGATGCAGGACTTCTTCACCCGCTCGCTGGCGCCGGGGGCGCGCCCGATCGACCCCGACCCGCGCGCGCTGGTCGCCCCCTGCGACGGGGCCTGGGGCGCAGCGGGGCGCATCGCGAACGGGACGCTGCTCCAGGTGAAGGGGCGCCCCTATGCGCTCGGTGCGCTGCTCGGCGACGAGGAGGTGGCGCGCGGCTTCGAAGGCGGCTGGTTCGCCACCTTGTATCTCGCGCCCCGCGACTATCACCGCTTCCACGCCCCCTGCGACGCCGAGGTGACGCGGCTGGTGCACCTGCCCGGATCGCTGTGGCCCGTGAACCGGGTCGGACTCGAGCGCGTTCCGGGCCTGTTCGCCGAGAATGAGCGGCTGTGCGTATTTCTGCGTCTGCACCCGGAGCAGGGGGAGTCGCTCGCGATCGCGGCGGTGGGCGCGACGTTGGTCGGCAAGGTCCACGTCACCTTCGACACGATCACGACCAACACGAGCGCCCGCGCCCCGCGCTGGCGCCACTACGACCGCCCCCCGCGCCTGGTGAAGGGACAGGAGTTCGGGCGCTTCGAATTCGGATCCACCCTGGTGCTGGCCGCGGCACCGGGGGCGCTGGAGCTCGATCCGCAGCCCCCGGGCACGCCGCTGCGCCTGGGTACGCGGATCGGGCGGATCGCGGCCGGCGGAGCCTGAGGGGCCCCGGGAGCGGCCGGAGGCAGTTCTCCGAGACGTGGCTTGCCCTTCGGCTGCCCGTCCCCCGTAGAACTAACGGGATGCTCCTCCCTGGGACCTCGCCGACACCGCGCCGCGAAGGGCGGAGCCCGCTGGCGCGGAGGGGGCGCAGGGCGATCGAGCGAGGGGGTGCGCTGCTGGTGCTTGCAGCCCTCGCGCTGGCACCCGACGCCGCGCAGGCGGCGTCGTTCCTCGCGTTCCCGTCCGGCGACTGGTTCGACGGCGCGAGCTGGTACGGCGGCGCGGTCCCGACGATCACGGATCCGGTGTTCGTCCACAACGGGGGCACGGCGACCGCCACCGGCGGGGCCCTCGCCGGCAGGGCCATCCAGGCCCAGCTGCTGAACATCGGGGCGGGGCGGGTCGAGCTCGTGGATACCTTCGTCGAGCTCGGCGGGAATCTGGAGATCGGCGTGGTCGACGTGGCCGATCCGCCGGCGACGACCGCCGGGGCGCTCGTCTCCACGACCGACGTCGTCGGGACCGCACTGATCGGCGGCCGGCGGATGAAGGTGGGGGTGATCGAGGCCGTGGCGGATCCCGGATGGACCACCGACGGGCTCTTCTCGATGGATGGCGTCGTCGAGGCCTTCGGGTCGATCGACGTGGGCGTCTCGAAACAGTCGGGCGTGGCCCGGGGACGGTTCTTCACTGCGAGCGTGCTGCACCTCGCGGCCGAGGACGTCGGGGGCGTCGGCGTCGCCACTGTCGAGGTCGGCACCAGCCGCGTGAGCGCGGCGACGCCTTCGCCCGGCCCGACGACCGGCGACCTCTTCGTGGACGAGCTGATCGCGGAGTACGACGTGGACGCCCGGGAGACGTCACTGCGCGTGGGCTACGCGCAGGGGGCGACCGAGGCCGAGGGAACGGCCGAGATGGGCAAC
>CAZZFT010000104.1:4078-17452 GCA_964653555.1 uncultured Spirochaetales bacterium
GGCAACGCCTACTCCACGGGTCGCGCCGAGGGATCCTGGACGATGTACGACGGCACCTACACGGGTCACAGCCTCACGCTCGGTCTCAGCGGTGGTACCGGCATCGCCCTCGGAGTCGTCGGGCTCGTCCGCATGCAGGTCGACCTCGACGAGTTGATCCTGGGCGAGGGGGCCTCGCTCGGCCTGAGCGTCGACAGCCTGCTCAGCTACTCCGCGATCGACGCCGCCGCGGCGGTGCTCGATGGCGCCCTCGGCGTCGGGTTCACGGGGACAGCCGAGCCAGGCATCTACGACCTGATCGTCTCCGGCTCCCTCGACGGCATCACCGGCGACTTCGCGAGTGTCGCGATCGGCGGCCTGGCCCCCGGACAGAGGGCGAGCTACGGCGTCACGACGGCCGACGTCGGCGGCAGCCCCGTCGCGGTGTACCGCCTCCAGATCGTTCCCGAGCCCGGCACGGCGGGGCTGCTCGCCCTCGGCCTGGCGGCGCTCGCCGCGCGCGCACGACGCGCCGCCTGAATCCCGCCCTACTCCAGCGCCTTCGTCGCCACCTCGAACACGTCCTTCGACAGCGGCTTCGCGGCGGCGATCCGCTCGAGCTGGCTGCGCATCGCGGACTGCTGGCGCGGGCCGAAGCGGCGCCAGGGCAGGAAGGGGGCGACCAAGCGCGAGGCGAGCTGCGGGTTGCGCCGGTCCAGCTCCAGCACGACGTCGGCGAGGAAGGCGTAGGGTCGGCCCTCGGGGTCGTGGAAGCGCACCGGGTTGGCGGTGGCGAAGGCGGAGACCAGCGCGCGCAGGCGGTTCGGGTTGGCGAGCGTGAAGTCGGGGTGGCGCGCGAGCGCGACCACGCGCTCGAAGGTGTCGGTCCGCGTGGAGAGCGCCTGCACGGTGAACCACTTGTCGAGCACCAGCGGGTCCTTGCGCCAGCGCGCGTAGAAGCGCGCCAGCGGGCGATCGCGCGCGTCGCCGGGCAGGTCGACGAGGATCTGCAGGGCGGCCTGCTTGTCGGTCATGTTGTCGGCGATCTCGAAGCGCTTCTCGATGCGGTGGATCCACGAGGGGTCGCCGAGCGCGGCCAGATAGCGCAAGGCAGTGTTGGCCAGCCGGCGGCGGTCGATCGAGCTGCGGTCGAGGCGGTAGGGCTCGCCCTCCCCGACCTCGGCCATCGCCTCGAAGCGGCCGCGGTGGGCGCGCGCCAGCTCGGCGATCGCGAACTCGCGCGCCGCGTGGAGCGCCCCGAAGTCGACGGGCGACATCGCCTGGCCCAGCACGCGCAGGCCGGGCAGCGCCAGCATCAGCGCGCGCAGCGAGCCGTCGAGCTCGCCGTCGTCGAGCACCGCGCCGATCGCCCGCACGAACGCCGGGTCGAGGGCCAGCGGCGTGCCGCCCGCGGCGGCCGCCGCCAGCTCGAGCAGCAGCTCCTGGGACAGCGTCTGCCCCGCGTCCCAGCGGCTCACCGGGTCCGAGTCGTGGGCGAGCAGGAAGGCCAGCTCCTCGCGGGTGCGCGCCATCTCGAGCTTCACCGGGGCCGAGAAGCCGCGCAGGAGCGAGGGCACCGGTTGCGCGGCGACGCCCTCGAAGGTGAAGGTCGCCTCGGGCTCGTCGAGCACCAGCACCCGGGTGGTGGGAGCCGTGCCCGTCGCCTCGCCGGCCAGCCGCAGCGGCAGGTCTTCGCCGCCGGGCCCGAGCAGCCCGAGCCGCACCGGGATCGGCAGCGGCTCGCGCGGCGACGCGGCCGGGGCGTCGGGCAGCGACTGGCGCAGGTGCAGCGCGTAGCGCCCGGCCGCCGCGTCCCAGCTTCCGCTCGCCTCCACGCACGGCGTGCCCGCCTGGGAGTACCAGCGCTCGAAGTGGCGGAGGTCGGCGCCGTTCGCGTCGGCCATCGCCGCGCGGAAGTCGTCGCAGGTGACGGCTTGGCCGTCGTGGCGCTCGAAGTAGAGGTCCATGCCGCGCCGGAAGCCCTCGGCGCCCAGCAGGGTGTGATAGAGCCGCACCACCTCGGCGCCCTTCTCGTACACCGTGGCGGTGTAGAAGTTGTCCATCGAGATGTAGGACTCGGGCCGGATCGGGTGGGCCATCGGGCCCGCGTCCTCGGAGAACTGGTTGGTGCGCAGGGCGACCACGTCGCGGATCCGCTTCACCGGCGCCGAGGTCGAGTCCGCCGTGAACTGCTGGTCGCGGAACACGGTCAGGCCTTCCTTGAGCGTGAGCTGGAACCAGTCGCGGCAGGTGACCCGGTTGCCGGTCCAGTTGTGGAAGTACTCGTGGGCGATCACGCCTTCGATCGCCTCGTACTCGTCGTCCGTGGCGGTCTCCGGCCGGGCGAGCACGTACTTGGCGTTGAAGACGTTGAGGCCCTTGTTCTCCATCGCGCCCATGTTGAAGTCGCCGACCGCGACGATCATGTACACGTCCAGGTCGTACTCGAGCCCGAACACCTGCTCGTCCCAGCGCATCGCGCGCTGGAGCGAGCGCAGCGCGTGCTCGCAGCGGTCGAGGTTCGCGGGCTCGACCCAGATCTCCAGCCGCACCTCCCGCCCCGAGCGCGTGGTGAAGGTGCCGGTGTGGGAACGCAGGTCGCCGGCCACCAGCGCGAACAGGTAGGAGGGCTTGGGGAAGGGATCCTCCCAGCGCACGGCGTGGCGGCCCCCGCTCACCTCCTCGGTCCCCAGGCGGTTGCCGTTCGAGAGCAGCACCGGGTAGCGGTCTCGGTCGGCCTCGATGCGCACCGCGTAGCGCGCCATCACGTCGGGCCGGTCGAGGAACCAGGTGATGCGGCGGAAGCCGTGGGCCTCGCACTGGGTGCAGAAGTTGCCCCCGCTCTTGTACAGGCCCGAGAGCGCGGTGTTGCTCTCGGGATGGATGCGCACCGCGGTCTCGAGCACGAAGCGCTCGGGAGGGGCCGGGATCTCCAGGGTCTCGGCGGTCTCGGTGAACTCGCCGGCGGTGAGCGGGCGGCCGTCGATCGCCACCGAGAGCGTCGCCAGCTCCTCGCCGTCGAGGACCAGGGGAGGGACGTCCCCGAGCTCGACGGGCGGCCGGTGCACCTCGAGGCGCGCGCGCACGACCGTGCCGTCCTCGCGGAGATCGAAGTCCAGCTCCACCGAATCGATCCGGTAGTCCGGCGGCCGGTAGTCCAGGCGGTGCACGGCCTGCGGCTTCTCGGCACTCATGTTCCGATCGCCCCCCTCGTCGGCGCCGAGGATACGCTCCGGCCTGCGCGGCCGCAGCCGGTTCCTTACTCTCGGCCGCGATGCTCCAGAAACAGCGCGCGGGTGGACTCCGGCTCAAGAACGAGGCCCAGCTCGCCGCGATGCGGACGGCCGGGCGCCTGTCCGCCGGGTGCCTGGCCTGGGTGGTGTCCCAGGCCGCCCCCGGCGTCACGACCCTCGACCTCGACGATCTGGTCAACCAGTTCGCGGCGCGCCACGGCGCAAGGCCGGCCCCCCTCGGCTACCGGGGCTTCCCGCGCAGCGTCTGCACCTCGATCAACGAGGTGATCTGCCACGGCATTCCCGACCGCAAGGCGGTGCTCCGGGAGGGCGACATCGTCGGCATCGACGTCGCCCTGGTGGTGGAGGGCTTCCACGGCGACAACGCCGCCACGATCGGCATCGGCGCGATCGACGAGCCCGCGCGGCGTCTTCTGTGCGCGACGCTGGAGGCCCAGCGGCGCGCGATCGCGCTGGTCCGCCCGGGCGCGCGCCTGGGCGACGTCGGGCACGCCATCCAGTCGCACGTGGAGGCGCTGGGCTACTCGGTGGTGCGTGACTTCGTCGGCCACGGCGTCGGCCGCCACTTCCACGAGGAGCCCCAGGTGCTCCACTACGGCAAGCCCGGTGTCGGCGCGCGGCTGCACCCCGGACTCACCTTCACGATCGAGCCGATGATCAACGCCGGCGCACCCGGAATCGAGATCCTGGACGACGGCTGGACCGCGCTCACCGCAGACCGCAGCCTCTCCGCCCAGTACGAGCACACCCTTGAGGTGACGGCGGACGGCGTGCGCGTGCTGACCGTGCAGAACGACACGGGTGACTGGGAGCCGCCCGGACGCTGGACACCGCCGGGCTACGAGATCTGAGGTGAGCTCCCCCGCGACGCGCCGGGCGTCGGACCTCGGCTAGCGCGATGAGTGCGCGCGCGCGGATCGGGCTCGCCCTGGTCGCGATCGCGATCGCCGCGGCCCTCGCCTTCGGCCTGTGGCGCTGGCGCGAGCACGCCGCCTTCCAGCGCGAGCAGCTCGCGGACCTGGAGGCCGCGGTCGCCCAGCGGATCGCGGCCGCGCGCGGGAGCGACCGGCTGCCCGGGATCTCCGCCGCCTTCGCCCTTCCCGACGGGCGCGTCGGCGCCGCCGCGGCGGGCTTCGCCGACGTCGAGAGCAAGCGGCCGATGGAGACGGACACGCTCTTCCTGGCCGGCAGCGTCGGCAAGTCCTTCCACGCCGCGCTGATCCTGGCCCTCGACCGGGAGGGGGTCCTCGACCTCGACGCCCCGATCTCCCGCTGGCTCGGCGACGAGCCGTGGTTCGACCGCGTGCCGAACGCGCCCGCGCTCACCCTACGCCTGCTGCTCCAGCACCGCAGCGGGATCCCGGATCACGTGCACTCGCTCGCGTTCTGGGCCGAAAGCCTCGAGGCGCGGATCACCGGAGAGGAGAAAGAGCTGCTCGACCCGGTGGCGCTGATCGAGACCGTGCTCGACCGGAAGCCGCTGTTCCCCGCCGGCCAGGGCTTCGCCTACGGCGACACGGGCTACGTGCTGGCGGGGCTCGTGGTCGAGCGCGCGACGGGGCGCTCCTCCTTCGACCAGATCGAGGAGCGCTTCCTCGCGCCGCTCGGCCTCCACGGCATCGTGCCCGCGCGCACGCGTCGGATCCCCGACCTCGCGGCCGGCTACCAGGTCCCGATCAACCCCTTCCTCCTCCCCGCCAAGACCCTGGACGACGGCGAGCTGGTCCTGCCGCCGATGATCGAGTCCACCGCCGGTGGCCTCGCCACCACGCCCCGCGACGTCGTGCGCTGGGCGGAGGCGCTGTTCCAGGGACGCGCGCTCGCGGCCCCGTACCTGGAGGACCTGGTGGGGCGCAGCGTCGAGACCGGAGACGGCCGCCGATACGGCCTCGGCGTGTACGTGTACGACACGCCCCTGGGCGAGGCCTGGGGACACGGCGGCTGGTTCCCCGGCTATCGCTCCGCGCTGCGCTACTTCGTCGACTCGGGCATCGCCGTCTGCGTGCAGACCAATCGCGACTTCGCCGTCGACGTGGACGCCCTGACGCTCGATCTCGGGCGTCAGCTGCGCGACGCCCTCTCCGCCGGCGGCTCCTGACCGAGACGCCGGCTTCCCTCCTTGCACGAACGTTCTTCAATTGCCACGCTGGGGGGGTCCGTCGCCGATCTGCCCGAGAAGCCATCGGCTGGCACGGCACTTGCTTTCTCCCCGTGGCAGACCGAGCTCGGGAGGATGCCATGGCAGCGCCGCAGTCTTCGCTTCGGAGCCGGCATTTCCGGGACCGAGCCGCGGAGCCCCGCCGCGCCCGGACCCCCCACCGCGGCGAGTCGCCGTGGCGCGCGCGGGTGGCGCGCCTGCTCGAGGAGAGCGACATCCGCCTGGAGGGCTCCCGGCCCTGGGATCCGCGCGTGCACGACGAGAGCGTGTTCCGCCGCGTCCTGGCCCACGGCTCGCTCGCTCTGGGGGAGGCGTACGTCGAGGGCGCCTGGGACTGCGACCGGCTCGACGAGCTGGTCGCCCGCGTGCTGCGCGCGGGCGCGGAGCACCGCCTGCTCCGTACTCCCGCCGACTGGCTGCTGCTCGTCCAGACCCGGCTCTTCAATCTCCAGCGACGCGAGCGCGCCGAGACCGTCGCGCACCGCCACTACGACCTGGGCAACGACCTGTTCGAGGCGATGCTCGATTCGCGGGCGATCTACAGCTGCGGCTACTGGCGCTCGGCCCGCGATCTCGACGCCGCCCAAGAGGCGAAGCTCGATCTCGTGGCCCGCAAGCTCGGCCTCGAACCGGGGATGCGCGTGCTCGACGTTGGCTGCGGCTGGGGCGGAGCGGCCCGCTACCTGGCGGAGCACCACGGCGTGTCGGTCGTCGGCGTCACCAACTCGCACGAGCAGGCGCTCGCGGCGCGCGAGCGTTGTGCGGAGCTGCCGATCTCGATCGAGCTCCGGGACTATCACGAGATCCGGGGTCGCTTCGACCGCGTGTACTCGCTCGGCATGTTCGAGCACGTGGGGGGTCGGAACTACCGCGCCTACTTCTCCACCATCCGCGAGCGGCTGGAGGACGACGGGCTGTTCCTGCTGCACACGATCGGCAGCCCGGTCACGGTGCCCCACCAGGATCGCTGGATCGCGCGCTACGTGTTCCCGAACTCGATGCTCCCCTCGGCGTCGCAGATCGCCGCGGCCCGGGAGGACCTGTTCGTGATCGAGGACTGGCACAACTTCGGCGCCGACTACGACGCGACGCTCCTCGCGTGGCACGCGAACTTCGAGCGCGCCTGGCCTCGGCTCGCGCCGCGCTACGGGGAGCGCTTCCGGCGCCTGTGGCGCTACTACCTGCTGACCAGCGCCGGCGCCTTCCGCGCGCGACGCAACCAGCTGTGGCAGATCGTGCTCTCGCCCCACGGCGTCCCGGGCGGCTACGCGTCGCCGCGCTGAGCGGCGAACCGGGAGTCTCGCGGCGATCGTGACCTCCGCCCGCGAGATCGGAGGTCACGCGCCCCGCCCGCCCTTCTCCGCCAGGGCGAGCAGCGCCGTGATGTGGGAGTAGTGGGAGAGCGCCTGGGGGAAGTTCCCGAGCATCGTGCGCGTCCTCGGCGCGTACTGCTCCGCGAACAAGCCCAGGTCGTTCGCCTGGGCGCGGGCCCGCTCGAACACCTCCTCGGCCTCCGCCCAGCGTCGCTGGCTCGCCAGGCATTCGACCAGCCAGAAGGAGCACGCGACGAAGACTCCCTCCTTTCCGTGCAGGCCGTCGTCGGTCCGATAGCGACGGATCAGGCCATCCGCGTCGAGCTCCTCGCGCACCACGTCGACGGTGCGCCGCATCCGCTCGTCGTCCCAGTCCACGAATCCCATCCGGGGCAGCAGCAGCAGCGCGCCGTCCACCTCGCGCGAGCCGAAGCTGCGCACGAAGATGCCGCGGTCCCGGTCGACCCCCCGCGCGTCGATCGCCGCGCGAATCTCGTCGCGCTCGCTGCGCCAGCGATCGAGGGGGCCTTCGAGACCGAACTGCTCGGCGATGCGAAGGGCGTAGTGGCACGCCGACCAGCACGAAGCCTTCGAATGGACGAAGTGCTCGGGCTCGCTGCGCACCTCCCAGATGCCGTGGTCCGGATCCCGCCAGCGGCGACACGCCTCCTCCACCACCTGCACCAGGAACTGCCAGTAGTCGTCGCCGGGCGGCTCACCGTGCCTCGCGGAGCGCCACGCCGTCTCGATCAGATCGCCGTAGATGTCGAGCTGCACCTGGCGATGGGCGTCGTTGCCGATCCGCACCGGACGCGAGCCGCGGTAGCCGTCCAGCTCCGGGAGCTCGATCTCGGTCAGTCGGTGCCGGCCGTCGACGCCGTACATCACCGCGAGCTCGTCGACGCTTCCCGCCGTGGCCCGCTCCAGGAAGTAGCGGAAGCCGATCGCCTCCTTCTCGTAGCCGAGCGCCACGAGCGACTGGAGCGCGAAGCTCGAGTCGCGGACCCAGGAGTAGCGGTAGTCCCAGTTGCGCTCGCCCCCCAGCTGCTCGGGCAGCGAGGTGGTCGCGGCCGCCGCGATCGCCCCGGTCGGCGCGCAGGTGAGCCCCTTGAGCACGATCGCCGAGCGGACGGCCTGCTCGCCGCGCGGGAGATCGGCGGCCGCTCGTCCCGACCACCGTCTCCACCAGGCGATCGTCTCCTCCATGCTGCGGTCCACCTCCTCGGGCGTCACCGCCGGAGGCTCGCCGGGGTGGAGGCGATGGGAGGGCGCCGAGCGGATCGAGAGACGCCGGCGGTCGCCCGCGTGCAGCTCCAGGCGGACGCACAGATCGTGGCGATTCTCGATCTCCAGAGGCAGGTCGCTCGCGATCACGAGTCCCAGCTCTCCGCCGATCGCCGTCCACAGGCGCGCGCCGTGGCAGCGGACCCAGGGCTTCAGGGTGCCGTAGTCGAAGCGCGGCGAGATCTCGACGCACACCGGGACGGCGCCGCGCACGCCCTCGATCTGGCGGAGCAGATGGCAGTGCGGATCCTCCCGCCCTCCCTCGCGCATGGCGAAGGCGTCGCGCACCCGGAACTCGCCCTCGTCGCACAGGAAGTGCGTGTCGAGCACGAGCGAGCCGTCGACGTAGTGCCGCTCGACCCTCGCCTCGCCGCTCTCGGGGGAGATCCGGCAGTGGCCGCCCCGCTCCCAGTCGAGCAGCCGGCCGAAGGAGCTGGTCGCGTCGATCTGTCCGAAGCAGCACCAGTCGATCGAGCCGCTGTGGCACACCAGCGCGACCGAGTGGCCGTCGCTGATGAAGCCGTAGGCGTCGATCGGCGGGTAGGTCTCCGGTGCACGGCGCATGGACCGAACCGTAGCAAGGAGCGAGCCATCCCCTCTCGATCGCGACGCGGCGCGCCGGGCCGAGCGAGCCCCGATCGCGATCGTGGCCATTCAGGTTCTACACTCGGCCGTCGCCCTCTTCGCCGACGTCGCAGGACGGGATCCGGGAGGCAGCCGCCGGGATGCGAGCCATGAGCGACCCCTTCGCCTTCCTCTCCCCGGAGTCCCGCTCGCGGCTGCACGGGCGCAAGCCGCCGACCTGGACGCAGCCGATGCTGGCGACGCTCTTCGACGAGCCCTTCTCGGACCCGGACTGGATCTACGAGCGGAAGCTCGACGGGGTGCGCTGCCTGGTCTTTCGCACGGGGCGACGCGTGCGGCTGCTGTCGCGCAACCGCCAGTCGATGAACGACACCTGGCCGGAGCTGGTCGAGGAGCTGGCCGAGCAGCCCTGCGGCGACTTCGTCGCCGATGGCGAGATCGTGTCCTTCCGGGGCGGGCGCACCAACTTCTCCCGACTCCAGCAGCGGATCGGCATCCACAGCGCGGCGGCGGCCCGGCGGTCGCGGGTCGCCGTCTACCTCTACCTCTTCGACCTGCTGCACCTGGAGGGACGCGACACCACCCGGCTTCCCCAGCGCGACCGCAAGGCGCTGCTCCGGCGCGCCATCCACTTCGCGGGACACGTGCGCTACACGCCCCACCGCAACGAGCACGGCGAGCGCCTTCTCGCCTCGGCCTGCCGCAAGGGCTGGGAGGGCCTGATCGCAAAGGACGCCGGGGCCCCCTACGAGCACCGGCGCTCCCGCGCCTGGCGCAAGCTCAAGTGCGTCCACGGACAGGAGCTGGTGATCGGCGGCTACACCGATCCCCAGGGCTCGCGCCGGGGCTTCGGCGCGCTGCTGGTGGGGCACTTCCAGGACGGCTCGCTGCGCTACGCCGGCAAGGTCGGAACCGGCTTCGACGACGAGACGCTCGAGCGTCTCGCCGCGCGGCTGGGACGCCTCGAGCGCGAGAGCTCGCCCTTCGCCGAGCCCGTGAACGAGAGGGGCGCCCACTTCGTGCGCCCGCGGCTGGTCGGCGAGTTCGCCTTCACCGAGTGGACCCGCGACGGCAAGCTCCGCCACCCGCGCTTCCTCGGCCTGCGCACGGACAAGGATCCCGAGGACGTGCGGCGCGAACGGCCGGAGCACTGAGTTGAGCCAGCGACGCTACGGACGCCGATCGGTCGCGATCTCGAACGAGGACAAGGTGCTGTTCCCCGACGCGGGGATCACCAAGGGCGACCTGATCGACTACTACGAGCGCATCGCCGAGCGCATGCTGCCCCACCTCGCCGAGCGGCCCCTCGTGCTCCAGCGCTTCCCGGACGGCATCGAACGCGAGGGCTTCTACCAGAAGCAGCGCGGTGACTACTTCCCCGACTGGATCCCCTCCGCTCGGGTCGAGGTCGGCACCTCCGACCGCACCCAGGAGCTGGTGGTGTGCGACCGCAAGGCCACCCTCGCCTACCTCGCGAACCAGGCCGCCATCGCCCTCCACCCCTGGCTCTCGCGCCGGGACGCTCTCGACCGCCCGGACCAGCTGGTGATCGACCTCGACCCGCCGGGCGACGACTTCGAGTCCGCGCGCGCAGCGGCGCTGCGCGTGCGCGAGCTCTTCGACCGCCTCGATCTCCCCTGCTATGCCAAGCTCACGGGCTCGCGCGGCGTCCACGTGGTGGTGCCCCTCGACCGCAGCGCCGACTTCGACGCCGTGCGCGCCTTCGCGCGGGACGCGATGGAGTGGCTGGCCGCGCGCCATCCCGACGCGCTGACGCTGGAGCAGCGCAAGAGCCAACGCCACGGGCGCCTCTACCTCGACGTCGGACGCAACGCCTACGCCCAGACGGCGGTCGCCCCCTGGTCGGTGCGACCGCTACCGGGGGCCCCGGTGGCGGCGCCGATCCCCTGGCGGGACCTGGAGGGCGGACGGGTCGGGCCGCGCGACTTCACGCTCACCAACACGTTCCGGCGGATCGCCCGACGCGAGGACCCCTGGGCCGGGATGCGCCGGCGCGCACACTCGCTCGGGCCCGCCCGCGAGCGCCTCGAGCGGCTGCGAAAGGAGCCGCTCGACCGCTAGCCCGGCATGTGCCCGCCTTTGCTCGGCTGCGCCTCGCTGCGCGTCAGCCGACCCTCGAGTCGGCCTCCTGGCTGCGTCGGCGACGAGAAGATTCTGCGATCTACAAGGCGCGAGGCACAGCGCGCCGTGTCGATCGGGCTAGGATGACACGTGAGAGGCGCGCGCGAGCGCTCCCCCTGCACATCGGGTCCGTGGCACACCTCCTGCAGCCGGAGTCCGTATGTTGACTGCCAAGACGGGAATCGGCGGATGAAGCGGGATTCTCGCCAGCCGCGCGTCGTGATCGAGCAGCTCTCACCGCGCATCGGAGTCGGACGCCATCCGGTGAAGAGGCGCCTGGGAGACTCTCTCGAGGTCGGAGCCGACATCTACACCGATGGCCACGATCTGATCGGCGCGCGGATCCGCTACCGCCCGCCCGGCGAGTCCCGCTGGCAGTACGCGCCGTTGCGTTACCACTACGAGCCCGACCGATGGACGGGCTCCCTGGTCCTAGACTCCCTGGGGCGCTGGACCTTCGAGGTCGAAGCCTGGCCCGATGTCTTCGGAACCTGGCGCGCCGATCTGCGCAAGCGACTGGAGGCAGGTCAGAACGTCCGGCAGGAGCTGCTGGTCGGCGCGGCCCTGCTGGAGCGCGCGGCAGCGTCCGCGAGACGCCCGCGCAAGCAGATCCTCGCCATCGCGCGTCGGGCTCGGGATCCGGACTCGGATGTCGAGACGAGGATCGACGTGCTGCTCGCCGAGGATCTCCTCGAACTCGTCGCGGGGCCCCTGGAGCCCGCACAGCTCGCACGCTCTACCCCTCTTCTCGAGGTGACCGTCGATCGCGAACGGGGATCGGTGGGCGCCTGGTACGAGATGTTCCCGCGCTCCCAGTCGCCGGTTCCCGGCGTCCACGGATCCTTCGCCGACGCGGAGAGGCGCCTGTCCGAGATCGCCGAGCTCGGCTTCGACGTCGTCTATCTGCCCCCGATCCATCCGATCGGACGCACGCATCGCAAGGGACCGAACAACACCCCCGGCGCGAGCGAAACCGATCCAGGCAGCCCCTGGGCGATCGGCGGGCCCGAGGGCGGGCACACCGCCGTGAATCCGGAGCTGGGAGACCTCGAGGACTTCGAGCACTTCGTGCAGGCGGCGAAGCGCCTGGGGATCGAGGTGGCGCTCGACTACGCGCTCCAGTGCTCCCCGGATCACCCCTGGGTCCGCGAGCACCCCGAGTGGTTCCAGAAGCGGCCGGACGGGAGCATCCACTACGCGGAGAATCCGCCCAAGAAGTACCAGGACATCTACCCGCTCGACTTCTGGTGCGAAGACCGCGAGGCACTGTGGGCAGCGTGTCGCGACATCTTCCTCTTCTGGATGGAGCGTGGCGTCCGGATCTTCCGCGTCGACAACCCCCACACCAAGCCGTTCGCCTTCTGGGAGTGGTGCATCCGCGAGGTCCAGCGTGAGCACCCCGACGTCGTCTTCCTCGCCGAGGCCTTCACCCGCCCCAAGCGCATGTATGGACTGGCGAAGGTGGGCTTCACCCAGTCCTACACCTACTTCACCTGGAAGAACACCTGGTGGGAGCTCCACGACTACATGCGGGACCTGACCACCACCGATGTCGCGGAGTACTTCCGCCCGAACTTCTTCGTCAACACCCCCGACATCCTGCACGAGTACCTGCAACGGGGCGGCCGACCCGCTTTCCGCGTGCGGCTCCTGCTCGCTGGAACACTCTCGCCGAGCTACGGCATCTACAGCGGCTTCGAGCTGTGCGAGAACACGCCGGCTCGCGTGGGCAGCGAGGAGTATCTCGACTCGGAGAAGTACCAGATCGTCCAGCGCGACTGGAACGCCCCGGGCCACATCAAGGATGACATCGCGGCGCTCAACCGGGTACGGCGCGAGAGCCCGGCACTGCAGCAGCTCACGAACCTCGCGTTCCTCGACACGAGCAATCGCGAGATCCTCTGCTATCGGCGGTACGCGCCGGGGAACGAGCTGCTGATCGCCGTCAACCTCGACCCGCGGGCTCCGCAGGAGGCGCTGGTGGAGGTACCCCTCGAGAAACTCGGTCTCGGCCCGGACCAGAGCTACCGGCTCGTCGATCTGCTCACCGGCGAGGAGTACACCTGGCGCGGTCCGAAGGGATACGTCCGCCTGGATCCGCGCGAGCGCCCGGGCCACGTGTTCCGGATCGACACGCGAGGCCGGCCGTGACCGACTCCTCCCGCTGGTATCAGGATGCGCTGATCTACCAGCTCAGGGTGCGGTCCTTCTGCGACAGCAACGACGACGGGATCGGGGACTTCCCCGGCCTCACTTCGAAGCTCGACTACCTGAAGGACCTCGGCGTCACGGCCCTTTGGCTGCTGCCCTTCTACCCCTCGCCTCTGCGCGACGACGGCTACGACATCTCGGACTACACATCGGTGCATCCGGATCTCGGGACGCTGACCGACGTGCGTCAGCTCCTGCGCCAGGCTCACCGCCGCGACCTGCGCGTCATCACCGAGCTGGTGATGAACCACACCTCGGATCACCACCCCTGGTTCCAGCGGGCCCGCCGCGCGCCCCCCGGTAGTCGCGAGCGGGACGTCTACGTCTGGAGCGACGACCCCAACCTCTACAAGGACGCGCGCATCATCTTCAAGGACTTCGAGACCTCGAATTGGACCTGGGACCCGGTCGCCGGCGCCTACTACTGGCACCGCTTCTACTCCCATCA
>CAZZFT010000105.1:0-17419 GCA_964653555.1 uncultured Spirochaetales bacterium
GCACCTCGTTCGGGTCGGTGGTCGAGATCATGCGGATGCCCGCCTCGTTCACCGCCGAGGCGATGGTGGCGCGGGCGGTCATGCGTGCCTCGCGCTCGGCGTCGGCGATCTCGCTGGCTGCACAGGCGGCGATCTCGAGCAGCGTCTCCTCGGCCGAGTGGCCGCGGGGCGGAGCGGCTCCGCTCTGGATCGAGAGCACGCCGGCCAGCCGGTCGTCGGCGATCAGCGGCAGCGCGGCGTAGGCGATCGCGCCGTCGGGCTGGCGCAGAAAGGCGGGCTGGCGCGTCTGGGCGACCTGTCCGTCGATCCCCTTGCCGGGCTCCACGCGGTACTCGCCGCCCAGGTTGCCCCCGGCGAGGGAGGTGGCGGCGAGACGCAGGGCGCCGTCGGCGGGATCGCTCTGATAGAGGATCGCGATGCCGCCGCCCGCGCGCTCGGCGACGAACTCGCACAGGCGGCGCAGACGCTTGGCGAGCGGGTCGTTGCCGCCCATGATCGCCTGCACCTCGCGCACGGCCGCGTAGCGGGCCGCCTGGCTGCGCAACGCCTCGTGCTCCTGGGCGCGAGCGATGATCTGGGCGTCGAGGCGGGCCAGCTCTTCGGTGAAGGCGAGGTCGTCCTCGCCGAAGGCGTCGGCGCGCGTGCGGTGATGCAGGTTCAGCACGCCCAGGACGCGGCCCTCGTGCAGCAGCGGCACCGACAGCGCCGACTCCACGTCGAGGCGCTCCCGCGCGATCCGGAAGCGCTGGCGGTCGGCCTTGCCGCGCAGACGCAGCGAGCGGCCCTCGGCGGCGACGCGCCCGGCGATCCCGTCGCCGAGCGGGACGCGGATCTTCGGCCACAGCTCGCGCTCGACGCCCACCGCCACCTTCACCGCGAGCTCCGAGCGCTCGGGATCGAGGAGCATCAGGGAGCCGCCCTCGGCGCCGGTGACGCCGATCGCGATCTCGAGCATGCGGGTGAAGATCTCGTCCGCGTCGACGGTGAGGTTGTAGGACTCGACCACCTCGTGCAGCGCCTGGAGCAGCTCGGCCTGGCGGGCGTGGGAGGGCACCCCGAGCCCCCAGAGCAGGCGCGCGGTCAGCGGCGACACCACCTGGACACCGCGCTCCACGGCGGCCGGGAAGCGCGCGGCGAAGCCGGTGCCGAGGCCCGAGTCGATCACCGCGTGCAGGCTCGCGTCCTCGGAGAGGATGGACGGGTCGTTGCCCAGGGTCTGCTCCAGCAGCGCGGCGACGCCGGGCTCGAGATGGGGCAGGCGCTGGAGCAGACGCAGCGCGTCGGCGTCGTAGACGGCGGCGATCTCCACGGCCGGATTCGCGCCGAGCAGCGGGATCAGCGCGAGAGCCTCGTCGGAGGCCCCGTAGATGCCGATCCGCTTCCTCATCAGCTGGTTTCGTCGATCAGGGGATCGAGGCGCACGGTCAGCACCAGGGTCGAGGTCTCTCCCTCGTCGTCGCCGAGAACGAGCGGGACGCGCACGCTGTGGTCGTCGGCGCGCGTCGCCTCGCCGACCGACACGATCGTGAGGGAGCGACCGATCCGAGCGCCGAGCGGGGCGTCGAGGCCGTCGGGCGCGTGCAGCCAGGGCTGGTCGTCGAGCATCGACGCGGCGGCCGAGGACGCCCGGTCGATCGCCGCGCGATCCGGATGGTCCGGCTCGGCGAGGATCGCCTCCTCCATCGCCTGCTGGGGCGTCGGGGCGACGCCCGGCCGAGGCCGCGGCGTCGGGGCGGGCACGAGCTCGACGGCGGTGCGTGCCTCCGGATCCGGGCGCGTGGCCGCCTCCAGGGGGGCGCGCGCCGCGCTCAGGCTCTGCTCGCGCAGGGCCCGGATCACCTTCTTCGAGATCGTCGACAGCGCGGGGAGCAGGCCGGTTCCGTGGGTGGCCACGGTCTCGAACACCGTGACCCCGGCCAGTCCCAGTCGGCGGTGCAGCTCTTCGGGACCGTAGGCGTCGGCGAGGTCGCGCTTGTTGTACTGGACGACGAGGGGGATCTCGTCGATCGACCGGGCGTAGTCCTCGAGCGACTTCGAGAGCTCTTCCAGACTGGCGAGGTTCTCTTCGATGCGCTCGCGTTGGCAGTCCACGACCAGCACGATGCCGTCGACCTGGTCGAGCAGCTGCTTGCGCGTGGGGGCGTTCTCCGGATCGCCGGGCACGCACACCATCTCGATGCGCGTGCGGATGCCGCCCACCTCGCCGAGCTCGATCGGCAGAACGGTGTAGCAGACCGAGGGGTCGAAGCGGGTCGGCACCTCGCGCATCTCGCCGCGGTGGTCCGGGCGCAGCTTCTGGTAGACGCCGCGGAGACTCGTGCGCTTGCCGGCACCGTCGATGCCCCAGTACACGATCCGAGCGTTGACCTCGCCCGCTTCTGCGCTCCCCTTTGCCATCAAAGCTTCCCCTTCCTCGTCAGCAGACGGCGCGCGTGCGTCGAGATCACCGTCGGCACGTCCTTGCTCTTCATCAGGTTCCGCAGGTCGCGGTCCTGTAGATAGTTCACGAACTGCATCGCCGTCGCCTGGGGCGTCTTCGGATTGGTCGCCAGGGCGAGCTTCACCTGGTAGTTGCGCGTCACCTCCCGGTTGCGCGCGATGACGCGGATCACCTCGTCGCAGACCGCGCGGGATTGGGCGATCCCGATCATCTCGTTCTCGGTCATCTTCGGGCTGGTGACGGCGGCCATGGCCACGATCTTGTTGCGGTCGCGGATCAGGAGGCCGCGCGACTCCTTGTTTCCCATCCGGGCGAGCTTGATCTTCTGGAACACGGAGAGATTCTGGATCACGCTGTAGAGACTGCCCCCCTGCTCGAGCTCGGCCGGGTCGATCTCCTCCTCGCGCTCCTCGACCAGCTGGGAGAAGCTCTCGCCGAGCACGACCTCGAGGGCGGCGCGGGCGTCGTCGTCGCTCAGCTCCTCCAGGTCGAGCGGGCGCTCCTCCTCCTCCTCGGCCTCCTCGTCGGGGGTGCTCACCCCGAGGAAGCTCAGGATGCGCTCGATCACCGAGCGCCCGGTGAGCGGATTCGAGCCGAGGGCCTCCACGATCGCCGGACAGCGCATCAGACGCTGCTGGTTGTTCGAGACGATCTCCACGATCTTCTTGAACGGACGTCCGCCCAGGTAGGCGAAGGTGCCGTCGGCGGTAGCCGGGTTGAGGGCGATGCGCTCCAGGCGCGCCTCGTCCTCGGCGAACGTGCGGGCGAGATGGTCTAGCAGAGCGGGGTGTGCCGGGGCTGCCAGCACCGAGCCCATCACGTTCTCGGGCAGCGACTCCAGGCTGTCGCGCGCCGTCGACTTCACCTCCGCGTCCTCGTCGTGCATCAGGGCGAACAGCACGGTGGCCAGCTCGGTGGGCTGGAGGGGCAGGGCGCCGCGCGACGCCATCAGCCGCACTTCCCGCGGTGCGTCGCGTCGGGCGTACTTCTCGGCCTGGGGCGAGAGCGCCAGGCGAATCTTCTGCGGCGGTCGTTCCGTCGACACGGCTCCGTTCACAATCGCGGGACGAGGCCCGCTTCTCGACGCCGGTCGAGGCCGCCGGCTAGTGGTGCTGGCCCTTCTCCGCCTGGGCCTCGGCGATCACCTTGTCACGGACCTGGGCCGGCGCCTCGTCGTAGTGGGAGAACTCCATGTGGAACTCGCCCTGGCCGCCGGTGATGCTGGTCAGGGCGCTGGCGTACTCGAGCAGCTCGGACATCGGCACGTGGGCGTCGATCACCTGAGAGCTGCCCTTCGCCTCGCCCGAGCCGACGCGTCCGCGCCGGCTGGAGAGGTCGCCCATCACATCGCCGACGAACTGGTCCGGTATCGACACCTGGAGGTGCATCACCGGCTCGAGGAGCGTGGGAGAGGCGGCCTCGATCGCCGACTTGAAGCCGAAGGACCCGGCCAGCTTGAAGGCCATCTCGTTGGAGTCGACCGAGTGGTGCTTGCCGTCGATGCAGCGCACCCGGACGTCCACCACCGGGTAGCCGGCCAGCGGCCCGGCCACCGCCGCCTCGCGAACCCCCTTCTCCACCGCGGGGATCAGGTTGCGCGGGATCGCGCCGCCAACGATCTCGTCCGAGAACTCGATCCCGGCTCCGCGCGGCAGAGGCTCGATGGTCAGGTAGCAGACTCCGTACATTCCCTTGCCGCCGCTCTGTTTCTTGAGCTTGCCTTCGATGTTCTCGGCCGTCTTCCGGACCGTCTCGCGGTAGGGCACCTTGGGCGTCTGGAGGTCGACGTCGACCCCGTAGACCCGCTGCAGCTTGTGGACCGTCATCCGGACGTGGAGCTCTCCGCGTCCGGTGAGCAGGAACTCGCCGGTGGACGGATCGCGGCCGATCTGGAGTGTCGGATCCTCTTCCACGAGTCGGCCGAGCGAGGTGAAAACTTTATCCTCATCCCCCTTTGATTTCGCCCGGATGGCGTACGAAATGACACCCTGGGGAATATCGATCGGGGCGAGGACGGCACCCCCCTTCTCGGCCGTCAGCGCGTCCCCGGTGTGCACGTCCTTGAGCTTCGCGACCGCCACGATGTCGCCGGGCCCCGCCTCGGGCACCTCCACGTGCTCGCCCCCGCGCAGGACGAAGAGCTTTCCGAGCCGCTCCTTGTGGTCGCGAGTGACGTCCAGGATCGGCGTGTCGGCGCGGACCCGCCCGCTCGCGATCCGGAACACGGAGAGCGTGCCCGCGTAGCGGTCGATCGCGGTCTTGATCACCTGGGCCGCGAAGGGGGCGTCGGGATCCGGGGCGATCTCCTCGCCGTCCGCGGTCGCGAAGGGCGTCGGCCGATCAGCGGCCGAAGGCAGGAGGTCGACCACCGCGCGCAGCAGGGGCACCACGCCGATCTCGCGCGTCGCCGCTCCCGCCAGGACCGGCAGGATCTGTCCGGAGCGGGTTCCGCTCACGAGCGCCTGGTGCAGGTCCTCGGGCGAGAGCTCGCCCTCCTCCAGGTACTTCTCCAGCAGCGCGTCGTCGCACTCGGCGACGTTCTCGACGAACTGCTCGCGCGCCGAGGCGATCGCCTCCGCGAGCTCCGCCGGCGGGTCGCCCTCGCCCTCGGCGGTGTGGGTCCGACCGGAGATCAGATCGACGATCCCGCGCAGACCTTCGCCCTCGCCGATCGGCACCACGATCGGGACCGGCTTCGCACCCATCTGCTCCAGCGACGCCACGGCGCGGTCGAGAGAGGCCCGTTCGCGGTCCAGTCCGTTGACGAAGGCCACCAGCGGGATTCCGTGCTCGCGGCAGAAGCGGTAGCGGCGGTCGGTTCCCACCTTCGCGCCGTCGACCGCCGATACCACGAGCACGGCTCCGTCGAGTCGTTGCAGCGCGATCAGTCCGTCGGCCGCGAAGTTCGAGTCCCCCGGCATATCGACCAGGGTGAAGTGCTTGCCGCCCGCGTCGTAGCTGAAGACGGAGGAGGTGATCGTGGTCTGTCGCTCCTTCTCCTCGGGCAGGTGGTTCAGCACGGAGGTGCCTTCGCTGACGCTCCCGAGCGTCTCCGTGGCGCCCACCGTGTGCAGGATCGCCTCGCCCAGCGACGTCTTGCCGTCTCCCGAGTGGCCGATCAGGGCGTAGTTGTGTGTGTCTCCGACCTTCACGTCCTTCATCGTTCGCTCTCCTTTCGGGATCGATGCCCGCCGCCGCCCGTGCTGGCGCGATCGGCGGCGGGGCGATTCTTCTCGTAGATGATCCGCAGGCCCTCGAGGGTGAGGAAGGGCTCGACGCGCTCGATCGCCGCGCTCTCGCCGGCGACGAGCCCGGCGAGTCCACCGGTCGCGACCACCCGGGCGGGTCCGAGCTCCGCGCGCAGGCGCTCGACGATCGAGTCGACCACGCCCGCCGTCCCGTAGAGCAGACCCGACTGGAGCGCCCCGGTCGTCGTCTTCCCGATCACCGACTTCGGCCGCGCGATCTCGACGCGGTGCAGCATCGAGGCCCGCTCGAACAGCGCCTCCATCGACGTGAGCATGCCCGGGAAGATCACGCCGCCCAGGTACTCGCCCCCCGCCGAGACGCAGTCGAAGGTGGTCGCGGTGCCGAAGTCGACCGCGATCACCGGGCCGCCGAACAGCTCGAAAGCGGCCAGGGCGTTGACGATCCGGTCCGCTCCCACCTCCCGGGGGTTCTCGTAGCGGACGGGCATGCCGGTTCGGACTCCGGGGCCGACCACCAGGGGAGGGCGGTCGAAGAGCTTCTGGGAGACGCGCTCGTAGATCGGGAGCAGCGGGGGGACGACGCTCGAGATGATGACGTCGTCCACCTCGGCGAGGCGTCGCTTCGACTGGGCGAACAGGCTGGAGAGGATCAGCCCCACCTCGTCGGAGGTGTGATCGCGGTGGGTCCCGACCCGCCAGTGCTGGGAGAGCACGCCCTTGCTCTCGCCGCTGGACCCGCCGTAGTCGAACAGGCCGTGCGACACGTTCGTGTTGCCGATGTCGATCACGAGCAGGGTGTTCACTGCTTCTCCTTGACGATCGTTACGTCGCCGGCCACGACGCGCTCCGTCCCGTCGTCCGTCGCGAGTAGCAGGGCGCCGTCGGCGTCGATTCCCCGCACGAGGCCCTCCCGCTCGCTGCCGCCGGGGTCGCGGACGCGGATCCGGCGTCCGCGCATGCGGAAGCGCGCCTCGAATCGGGGCAGTATCCCATGGAATCCGCTCGCGGCGCAGGCGTCGAGCACCTGCTCGAGCCGCGCGTACAGGCTGCGCGCGAAGGCGGCGCGGTCGACCGGTGCGCCGAGCCGCGCGGAGAGGCTGGTCGCCTGAGCGCGGAACTCCTCGGGGAAGGTGGCGGGATCGACGTTGAGATTGACGCCGATGCCCAGCACCAGGAACGCCACGCGCGTGGCCTCGGCGGCGAGTTCCATCAGGATCCCGCAGGTCTTGCGACCGTCGATCAGGACGTCGTTGGGCCACTTGATCTCGACCGCGCCGTCCTCGCCGAGCGTCTCGGCCACCGTGTCCGCCACCGCGACCGCCGAGGCCAGGATCCACGCGGGAGCCGCCGGCAGCTCCAGGGCGGGCCGGAGCACGATCGAGGTGTACAGGTTCACGTAGGGCGGGGAATGGAAGCGCCGGCCGAGGCGCCCGCGCCCGGCGGTCTGGCCTTCGGCCACCACCGTGGCACCGTGGGCCGCGCCGGCGCGCGCGAGCTCGAGCGCGACCCGGTTGGTGGAGTCGATCTCGTCGAAGTAGTGGATCTCGCGCGCCAGCCAGTGCGTGGCGAGGCCGTACTGGAGCTCCTCGGGGTAGAGGCGGTCCGGGGTCTCGACCAACCGGTAGCCGCCGCCCGGTGTCGCCTCGATCCGGTAGCCGCGCGCGCGGAGCGTCTCCACGTCCTTCCACACCTGGGCCCGGGAGATCCCGTGCTGCTGCGAGAGGAGCTCACCCGAGCAGGGCCGGCCGCCGCTGCGGCGGAGCGCGTCGAGCACGCGCACCGGCCCCGCGCTCACCGAGCGGCCCTTCCGGCGGGAGCACCTCCCGCGGCGATCTCGAGGGCGACGTCCGCGGCGGGCGCCGAGTGGGTGAGGGCGCCGATCGAGATGCGCTGGACTCCCGTCTCGGCGATCGCGCGCACGTTGCCGAGGTGCACGCCGCCGCTCGCCTCCAGAAGGGCCGTACCCGCCAGGCGCCGGGCGATCTCCCGCAGCCGGGGGACGCCGCAGTTGTCGAGCAGCAGGAAATCCGCACCGGCCTCGACGGCGGCCACGGCGTCCGCCTCCGACTCCACCTCCACCTGCACGCGCAGGCCGGCGGGCGCCGCCGCGAGCGCGGCCTTCACCGCCGGCGCCACGCCGCCGGCGATCGCGATGTGGTTGTCCTTGAGCAGGATCCCGTCGAACAGGCCGAGCCGGTGGTTGCGCGCGCCGCCGACCGCCGTGGCGTACTTGTCGAGCACGCGCCAGCCGGGCAGCGTCTTGCGCGTATCGACGATCTCGCAGCCGGTGCCGGCCACCGCTTCGACATAACGGCGCGTGTGGGTCGCGACCCCGCACAGGCGCATCAGGAAGTTGAGCGCCGTGCGCTCTCCGGTCAGCAGCCCGCGCAGGGGGCCGGAGACGAGAGCGAGGGCGCTTCCCGCCGCCACGGCCTCGCCCTCCCGGACCCGGCACTCGAAGGCGAGCTCGGGCTCGACGGCCGCGAACACCGCCCGCGCCACCTCGAGGCCGCAGGCGACCAGGTCCTGGCGCGCCTCGATCACCGCGGTGCCGGCCGCGGCCGCCGGGACCACGGCGGCGCTGGTCACGTCGCCGGAGCCGAGATCCTCGTCGAGGGCCAGCTCGAGGAGCCCGCGCCAGGCGCGGAGCGGGGGCGGCTCCACCGGACCGAACATCGCCGCGGAGGGTAGCGGGCCCGGCGCCGCCGAGAAGGTGGAGGTCCGTGGCCGTCGCAGCCGTGGCGGCGACTCAGCCCTCCGACTCGCCCTTGAGCCGGCGGATCTCCTCCTGGATCAGCGTCTCGGCGAGCTTCGGCACGACCTCCCAGGCGACCTGCTCGATCCGCTCGATGGCCTGGCGGACGATCTTGTCGGTCACCTGGCCGAAGGCGTCCCAGGCGATCTTCTCCAGCGTGGCCTGGATCTCCTCGCGCATCATCGGCGACAGCGACGACCCGGTGGCCGGTCGCTCGGCGAGGGCGGGAGACCCCGGGCCGATGTCCGGAAGCGGGTCGGCGTCCCGGATCGGCTCCTCGTCCCCGGCCTCCTCGGCGAAGGCCTCGTGCTCGAGGCGCGCCTCGCCGAAGGAGGCGTCCTCGAAGGAAGCTTCCTCGAAGGAGGCGTCCTCGAAGGAGGCGTCGGAGGGGGCCGCGTCGAAGGCGGCTTCCTCGATCGAGGCGTCGGCGAATTCTCCGGGCTCGACCGGCGCCGCGGCGCGGCTCTCGAAAGGATCGCCGTGCGGGACCTGGGCCGGGGCGGGAGCGGGCCGGGCGGCCGGCGGGGTGGGCCAGGGCGCGACCCGCGGTGCGACCGGCGGCGGCGGCGGGGCCGGCGCCTCGGGCTGCGGCGGAGTCGGCTCCGGTGCGGAGCGGCTCTCGGGCTGCGGCTCGACGCCGAAGGGGCGGACGGGCACGCGCGGAGGTGTCGCGCTGCGCGGGGCGGCGTCCTCGTCGCTCTCCGGCTCGGTGAGCTCGAGGTCGCGGGCGGCCGCTGTGGGTTCGGTGTGGGCCGGGGGTGCGGGGGCGCGCAGGTTGGCGACCTCCGCCGACAGGTCCGAGGAGGAGACGTCGAAGCGGGATCCGGCCGCCGGATCGAGCAGCGTGGTCTGGGCGAGGTCCCGGGGCTCGAGGGGGGCGTCGAAGGTGTCGGGATCGTTCTCGAAGGAGAAGTCGAGCGGCTCGTCGCCGGCGGGCTCGGGACCGACGGGGGACTCGGGTAGGATCGCGACGGTGGCGTCGGGCCGGGCGGGTCGGGCGCTCAGCGGCGGCGCACTCGCGGGCTCCTGGAGCGCGTCGGCCAGATCCTCGTCGCCGAAAGCGAAGGCGGCGTCGGGCTCGTCGAGGTCCAGCTCGCCGTCCCGTGCGCTCGGCGGCGCACTCGCCGGCTCGGAGAAGAAGTCGAAGGCCTCGGCGTCGTCGCGCGACGAAGCCGCCGGCGGAGGCGGCGGAGCGGGCGGCGTCGCGGCCGGTGCGGGCTCCACCGGTGCGGCGGCGAGCAGCCGCTTCACCCGATCGACCAGCGTCTGGGCTTCGAAGGGCTTGGCGACGTGTCCGGCGGCGCCCGCCGCGGCGGCGCGCGCCTCGTCGAAGGCCTCGAAGGTTCCGGTCAGCAGCAGCACCGGGATGTGGGCGAGGGCCGGATCGGCCTTCACCGCCTCGCAGACTTCGTAGCCGCTCATCGCGGGCATCACGACGTCGGCGAGGATGATGTCCGGTCGGACCTCGCGGGCCTTGCTCACGGCGTCGCGACCGTTGTCGACGGTGACGATCTCGACGTCTTCGCTCGCGAAGCTGATCCCCACCACCTTCTGGATCGTGACGCTGTCGTCGGCGAGCAGCAGGGTCTTGGGCATGATTCCCCCCGGTGGCCAGCGCAGGCGTCGCCGGCCCTCCCTCGATCCATCCTATCGACGGCGGATCCACCGGCATTGAATGGTTTTTCGGAGCCCTCGTCCAGGGTTCCGCCGAGGCGGGCGCAACGGGGCGTTCAAGAGTCGCCCGAGGTGCTCCGATGCAACGGAGACCCCCCGCTCGGTTGTGGAGGGGCCCCGGGAGGCGCCGCGCGTCCGATGAAGCTCCGTGCTGCTGCCCGCTCGGACGTCGGCCTGCGGCGCACCGCCAACGAGGACGCCTACGCCCTGGCGCCGGCTCTGGGCCTGTTCCTGGTCGCCGACGGCATGGGCGGGCACGTCGCCGGCCAGCTGGCCAGCCGCCTGGCGGCGAAGTGCGCGGTGGAGGCGCTCCAGCGGGTTGCCGGCAAGCAGGCGAGTCTCACCGAGAAGCTGCGCTACTGCGTCGCCTGGGCGAACCAGCAGATCTTCACCACCGCCGAGGCGAAGCCCGAGGTGACGGGCATGGGGACCACGCTGGTGGCCCTGCTCGCCGGCGCGGGACGCGTGGCGCTCGCGCACGTGGGCGACAGCCGCGCCTACCTCGTCCGCGGGGGGCGGATCCGCCAGCTCACCGACGATCACTCGCTGGTTGCGGAGCTGGTGCGGCGCCGGGCCCTCAGCCCGGACGACGCCCAGGGTCATCCCCACCGCCACGTCCTGACCCGCGCGCTCGGCGTCCGCCGGCGCGTCGAGGCGGACCTCGCCGAGCTCACTCCCACGGCCCAGGACGTGATCGTGCTCTGCTCCGACGGCCTGACCACGCACGTGCAGGATCCGGAGATCGCGGCGCTGGTCGCCGCCGAGCCGGACCTCGACGAGGCGTGCGCCCGGCTGGTGGCGCTGGCCAACGCGCGCGGCGGCGAGGACAACGTCACCGTCGCGCTGATCCGCTGCGACGAGAACGTGCGCGAGGCGGATCGGCGCTAGCCGCTCGGTCGAGAGCGCAGCGAGCCGAAGGCGGGCTCCTGCCCGCCTAGCGCTCGAGCATGCTCTTGAGCTTCGCCCGCAGACGGAGGACCGACTTGGTGTGAATCTGGCAGACACGCGACTCGGTGATCCCGAGGATCTGCCCGATCTCCTTCATGTTGAGGTCCTCGTAGTAGTAGAGCGAGATGACCAGGCGCTCCTTCTCGGGAAGGCTCGCGATCGTCTCGGCGATCACGTGCTTCGTCTCGGTCAGCTTGAGCGAGGCGAAGGGGTTCTCGGAGTTCACGTCTTCGACGATGTCGGCGAAGGTGCCGGCGCGATCTCCGTCCGAGTTCGTGCCGCGGATCTCCTCCAGGTTGACCAGCGAGATCCCGCGCACCTGGTTCAGCAGCTCGTGGAACTTCTCGATCTGGAGGCCCAGCGAGTCCGCCACTTCCTCCTCGCTGGCGGTGCGGCCCAGGCGCTGCTCGACCTCGCCGTAGGCGCGCTCGAGCCGGCGGCTCTTCTGGCGAACGCTGCGCGGGACCCAATCGAGAGAGCGGAGCTGGTCGAGGATCGCGCCCTTGATCCGGAACTCGGCATAGGTCTTGAACTTGCAGTTCTTCTCGGGATCGTACTTCTCGATCGCATCCATCAGGCCGATGACGCCCGTGTTGTGCAGATCGTCGAGATCGATGTGGGAAGGCAGGCGGACAGCGATCCGGTTCACGATGTACCGGATGAGCGGCGTGTGCTCGAGCACGATCTGCTCCTTGAGCGTCGCCGGGATCTCGTCGTGCTTCTCTTTCGCCTCGCGCAGGAGCGTTTCCATTCGGTCTCCCTGGGGATCGTGTTTCGCTGCGCTCGGCGGCACCCTTGCCTCCCGCTTGCGCGCTCGCGAGGGCAAAGCACGGCCTGTGCCAACGGGACTTCGCCGGTGCGCGGCGCTCCCGGACCCGTCCTCGGTCCCGCGGGCGGCGGGGCCGCCGCGGGACAGGTGTTCGGGATCATTGGCGTTTTCGCATGTGACTGCGCGCCGGTGCTACGCAAGCGGGTGCGCGAGCGGGGCGCCGCTCGGGTTGGCAGCCGGGGGCGGCGGGGGTCCGGCGCGACGGTCCGCCGACGCGGCGGCGGATTCTTGACGCGGGGAGGGAGCCCGGAGCGGGCCTGGCGGCCGACCCTCGGGTCGGCCGCGCCGGGCTAGGAGCCCAGGCCGAGCTTCTTGATCTTCTCGATCAGCGTGGTGCGATTGAGGCCGAGCTGCTCCGCGGCCTCCTTCTTGTTGCCGCCCGACTTCGCGAGCGCCTCGCGGATCAGATCGGCCTGGAAGCGGTCGACCACGCTGCGGAAGTCGAGGCCGTCGCCAGACCCCTCCCCGTAGGCGAGGGCGTCGGGCGGGGCAGGGCGGCGGCGCACCGACTCGGGGAGGTCGTCGAGGTCGATCTCGCCGCCCCCGCGCAGCACCGTGAGGCGCTCCATCAGGTTCTCCAGCTCCCGGACGTTGCCGGGCCAGTCGTAGCGGGAGAGCGCCTCCAGCGCGGCGTCCGACACCGAGTCGATCTTCGTGCCGCGCTCCCGGTTGAGCACCTCGAGGAAGTGCATCACCAGCAGCGGGATGTCCTCGCGGCGCTGTCGGAGCGGCGGGACCTCGACCGGGATCACGTTCAGCCGGTAGAAGAGGTCTTCCCGGAAGCGCCCCTCGCGGATCGCCGTCTCCAGGTTCTGGTTGGTGGCGGCGATCACGCGCACGTTCACCGTCTCCGACTTCGAGCTGCCGACCGGCTCGTAGGTCTGCTCCTGGAGCACCCGCAGCAGCTTCACCTGGAGATTCGGGCTCATGTCGCCGATCTCGTCGAGGAAGATCGTTCCGCCGTTGGCGAGCGCGAAGCGCCCCTCGCGCGAGGCGACCGCGTTGGTGAAGGCTCCGCGCACGTGGCCGAAGAGCTCCGACTCGAGCAGCTCCTCCGGGATCGCGCCGCAGTTGACCGTCACCAGGCGGCGCTCGACGCGCCGGCTGTTGTAGTGGATCGCCCGGGCGATCAGCTCCTTGCCCGTGCCGCTCTCGCCCGTGATGAGCACCGTGCTGTCGGTGCGCGCCACCTTCGCCACGACGTCGAGCACTTCGCGCAGGGCGCCGCTGTGGCCGATGATGTTCTCGAAGCGGTACTTGGTGCGCAGCTCGCTCTGGAGAGCCCGGTTCTCCGCCTTCAGCCGCCCGTGCTCGATCGCCTGCTCGACCAGCCGCCGGACCACGTCGAGGTGACCCTGCTCGAAGGGCTTCTCCAGGTACCAGAAGGCCCCGGCCCGCAGGGCGTCCACCGAGCTCTCGGGGCTGCCGAAGCCCGTCACCACGATGCACGGAAGATCGGGATCGATCTCGTGGACCTGGCGGACGAGCTCCAGGCCGTTGAGGCCGGGCATGCGGATGTCGGCGAGCACGAGGTCGAAGTCGCCCTGAGCGATCAGGGTGAGCGCCTCGGTGGCGTCGCGGGCCTCGCTGACCTGGTGGCCGACCCGGGAGAGGATGCGCGTCAGCGAGCGGCGGTACAGCTCCTCGTCGTCGACGACGAGGACATGGGACTTGGCCACGGAGATCCTCCGCGCTGCGGAGGGGGGCGTTGCGGGTCGGAAGCGACGAAAAGTAGCCGAGCCCTCGGAGCGCTTCAAGCGAACGTGCGGGTTCAAGACGACGCCAGCCCGCACCGATAGGCGATTCCATGGGAACGGCGCCGTCGCGAGCGCGCACCGAAACGGCAGCGGGCCGGGAGGCGTCCGGCAAGCTGGTGCTGATCGACGACGAGCCGCTCCTGCTGCGCTCGCTGCGCCGCATCCTGGAGGGCGAGGGGCACGAGACCTGGATGGCGGAGTCGGTGGAGGCGGCCGAGACCCACCTCGCCGACGCCGACCCGGACGTGGTGCTGCTCGACCTCGCGCTCGGCGCCGAGAGCGGTCTTGCCCTCCTGGAGCGCCTCAAACGCGAGCGGCCCGAGCTCGAGGTAATCGTGATCACGGGCAACGCGAGCATCGAGAGCGCGGTCGAGTGCATCCGTCGCGGGGCCTTCGACTACGTGGCCAAGCCCTTCGACGAGCACCGTGTGCGTACCACCGTGCGCCGAGCGCTGGAGCGCCGTCGGCTGATGCGGCGCAACCGCGAGCTGGAGGACCAGCTGCTTCGGCGCAGCGCTCCCGAGCTGATCGGCCGCTCGCCGCAGATGCGCGCACTCGCGCGCACGATCGCGAATCTGGGTCACAACGAGAGCCACGTCCTGATCCACGGCGAGAGCGGGACCGGCAAGGAGCTGGTGGCGCGCGCCCTCCACGCCTCCAGCCCGCGCGCGTCCCGGGTGTTCGTTCCCGTGGACTGCGGGGCATTGCCCGAGTCGATCATCGAGAGCGAGCTGTTCGGCCACGAGCGGGGGGCCTTCACCGGCGCGACCGGCGCGCAGGGGCTCTTCCGGATGGCGGACGGCGGCACCCTGTTCCTGGACGAGATCGGGGAGATCCCGCCTCCGGTGCAGGCGAAGCTCTTGCGTGCGCTCCAGGAGAAGGAGGTGCGCCCGGTCGGCTCCGGGACCGCGCAGCCGGTCGATCTGCGGGTCGTGACGGCCACCCACCGCGACCTGGAGCAGATGGTCCGCGAGGGCACCTTCCGCAGCGATCTCTTCTACCGCCTCGACGTGATCCGCGTGGACATCCCGCCCCTGCGCGAGCGCCGCGAGGACATCCCGCTGCTCGCCCAGCACTTCGTCGCCAAGTACGCCCGGCCCGGTCTCCCGATCGAGGGCATCGAGGAGGACGCGCTCGAGCGGCTCTGCGAGCAGGACTGGCCGGGCAACGTGCGCGAGCTCGAGAACGTGATCGAGTCGGCCCTCGCCCTGGCCCCGGGCCCGCGCCTGCGCGTCGTGGACCTGCCGCGCGAGCGACCCTCCCACAGTGCGGGCGTCGCGGCGCCCGGGCCGCGCCTCCCGCTCTCGCTCGCCGCCTACGAGAGGGCCGCGCTGGAGCGCGCCCTCTCCGAGGTGCGCGGCGACGCCGTGGCGGCCGCTCGGCTGCTCGGCGTCGGGCGCAGCACCTTCTACCGCAAGCTCGCGCGCCACGGGATCGGCGTCGGCGCGCGTCGCTGAGCCGGGCGGACGTCGGAGCGCGGTCTCCGGGTACGTCCGTGTGGGTTTCGGGGGCGGCGCCGCGGGAGCGCCGGGGGTATCGTCTCGCGCTCGGCCCCCCCGAATCCTCCGCGCGGAACCTCGTGGGACGTGAACGTGAACGCGCAGGGCGCGCACGTCTCGCGGGTTTCACGGGTCTGGCAGATCTCGCAGGTCTCTCAGGTGGATGGGAGCTGGATGTGACGGGCGAGGCGAACGTCTGGGGCGAGCGCGACGACCGCGGCCGGCGTCGCGCCTGCATCCTGATCGCCGAGCCCGAGCCCGGGGAGCGCCGACCGGGGGGGCCGTCACTCGCCTTCGCGCTCGCGTCGCTCGCCGATCCGGCGGACGATCTCGCCCCCGCGATCGAGTCGGTGACGACCTGGAGCGCGTGCATCGATCGCTGCCGCCGCGGACCGGTGGACCTCGTCGTGATCGACGAGGCCTTGGGTCGCGAGGCCGAGGAGATCGTCGCGCGGCTGCGCCGCGGCGCGCCGGAGCTGATCGTGCTCCAGCGCGGCACCGGCGACGGTGCGGCCCTGGCCTGGTTCCGGCGCGGTGCCTCGGAGTGCGTCGCCGCCGACCGCGACCTGGCCGCGCTGCGCCACGCCGCACGCGAGCGGCTCGAGCGCGCGCGGGCCCGACGCCCGGGCGGGGCCGAGGACCTTCCGGACGCCCGAGGGATCCTGCAACACCTCGGCAGTGCGCTGGTGATCGTGGACGAGGAGGGGGCGATCGCCTTCGCGAACCCGGCCGCGGAGCGGACCCTGGGGCTGTCGCGCGAGGCGCTGCACGGCCGCCGCTTCCGCGACCTCCTGATCGAGGCGACCGAGCCGGCCTCCCTCGGCGGCGAGGCCGCCAGCGCGCACGGCCTCGAGTCGCGCGCAGGGGAGGCGCGGGTCCTGCGACCCGACGGGCACGCCGTGCCGATCGCCCTGACCTGGGGGCCGATCGTGGGAGCGAACGGCGCGCCGACCGGGGCGGTCGCGGTGTTCCAGGACGTGTCGCTCACGCAGGAGTGGCGGAGCCACGCGCTCCAGACCGAGAAGATGGCGTCGATCGGTCAGCTCGCGGCGGGGGTGGCCCACGAGATCAACAACCCGATGGGCTTCATCCACGCCAACCTGTTCCAGATGACCGAGTACGTGACCGACCTGCGCCAGGTGTGGTCCCGGGTCGAGGGGCTGCTGAAGGCGATCGGCGGCGATCGTTCGCTGGTCGAGCGGGCCGCCGGCGAGCTGGCCGGGGCGGTCGAGGAGGCCGATGTCGGCTTCCTGCTCCAGGACCTCGCGAAGGCGATCCGCGAGTCCCAGGAGGGGTCCGAGCGGATCCGGCACATCGTTCAGGATCTGCGCGACTTCTCGCACCAGGACACCGGTGAACGGGTCCTCGCGGACATCAACCAGTGTCTCGATTCCACCGCCAACATCGTGTGGCCGATGATGAAACACCTGGTGGTGCTCTCGAAGAACTACGGCGAGCTCCCGCCCGTGCCCTGCTACCCGATGCAGCTCAAGCAGGTGTTCATGAATCTGCTGGTGAACGCCTACCAGGCGATCGAGGAGTCCTCCGCCCGGGACGGCAGGATCGGAACGGTCACGCTGGCGACGGTGGCGATCGAGGACGGGGTACGGGTGGAGATCTCCGACACCGGCGCCGGGATCGCGCGCGAGCACCTCGATCGGATCTTCGATCCGTTCTTCACCACCAAGAAGGTCGGTGCGGGCACCGGGCTCGGGCTCTCGACCTCGTTCAACATCGTGCGGCGCCACGGCGGCACGCTGAGCGTCGACAGCGAGCCGGGACGCGGCACCACCTTCTGCCTCCAGCTTCCGCTGCTGCGCGAGGAGATCGGGAGTCGCAGCGCGTGAGCGACGTGCGGCGTCCCGTGGTGCTGTTGGTCGACGACGAGCCGCGCATTCTCTCCGCGCTGCACCGCACGCTGCGGCGGGAGGGCTACGAGCTGCTGACCGCCGAGACCACGCAGGAAGCGCTGCGCCTGGTGGACGCGGGTCCGGTCGACTGCGTGCTCTCGGACCACAAGATGCCGGGCATGACGGGGCTCGAGCTGCTCGAGCGGGTGGCCTCGCGCCGCCCCGAGACCCGCCGGATGCTGATCACCGGCTGGAACGTGGAAATCGACCGGGACGAGCTCGCCCGCCTCGGCGTGCTTGCCGTGCTCTCGAAGCCCTGGGACGACGCCGAGCTCAAGGCCACCCTGCGCGCCGCCGTCGACGCATGATCGGGTCGCGGTCGCTCTAGAGAGCGCGGCTCAGATACTCCAGGTCCTGCTTCTGGGTGGCCTTGCCGCCGATCGCCAGCACCCGGTAGC
>CAZZFT010000106.1:0-3045 GCA_964653555.1 uncultured Spirochaetales bacterium
CAGCTCCTCGTAGGCCACGTCCACGTCCTCGACCTTGAAGCCGAGCTCGAAGCCGACCGCGTCCGGGTCCACCGGGCGCAGCGCGCGCCCCAGCGTCGTCGCCATCGCGTGGCGCTCGTAGAGCGCGAGCCGGGTGCGGCCGGTGGCGAGCTGGGCGTAGGCGCCGACGCGGTGCCCGAGGTACATCCCGAGCAGGCCGACGTAGAAGGCCAGGCTGCGGTCGAGGTCCTCGACCACGAGCACGACGTAGTCGGGCGCGTACAGGCGCATCAGCCCTTCATCTCGCGCAGCAGCGTCTGCTTGAGCAGCTCCAGCTCCGCCGCGTGCACCGGCTCCACCGCGCGCCGCAGCATCGCGAGCGCCGCCATGCCCGAGAGCACGGAGATCGTGAAGGTCTGGAGCGCCACCGTCTTTCGGCGCGGCAGGGAGACGTCGGCGAAGATCCGCGACCACACCCGGTTCCAGGAGTCGAGCATCTCGCTCTGCCAGATCGGCTCGGCGCCGCCGGCATCGGAGCCTTCTTCGTCCGCGGTGGCGTTCAGCAGGATCTCGAAGGTGCTGCGGTAGTCCGGGCTGCCGAAGTGGGCCCAGGCCCGGTCGACGAAGCCCGACACGCGCGCCGTCAGTGGCGCGTTCGCGATCGGCACCTCGGCCAGGCGGGCGGCGAAGCGCGCGAAGGACTCCTCGAGCACCGCGGCGAGGATGCCGTCCTTGCCGCCGAAGTGGTGCTGGACGGCGCCCCAGGTGACGCCGGCGCGCCGCGTGATCTCGCTCGCGGTCGTCTTCTGGAAGCCCAGCTCGGCGATGCTCTCGACCGCCGCGCGCACGATGCGCTCGCGCGTCTGGGCGGTCCGCTCGGCCTGGGTGCGGCGGACGGGCTGGCTCACGGCGGCAGGCTATCCCATTTCCATTGCACGTACAATGTAAATGGCGTAGGCTGCCCGCCGTGACGTCGGTGACGGTCGCGTACAGCCCCTACGCCTACGAGATCCACGAGGATCCGTACCCGACCTACGCAGCGCTGCGCGAGCACGCGCCGGTCTACCGCAACGACGAGCTGGACTTCTGGGCGCTCTCGCGGCACGCCGACGTGCTCGCCGCCTTCAAGGACACCGAGCGCTTCTCGAACGACCACGGCGTCTCCCTCGATCCCGAGTCCTGGGGACCCCAGGCGGCCGCCGGCACCTCGTTTCTGGCCTTCGACCCGCCGCGCCACACGCGCCTGCGCGCGCTGGTGTCGAAGGGCTTCACGCCGCGGCGGGTGTCGGCCCTGGAGGCGCGCATCCGCGAGATGAGCGTGGGGTACCTGGACCCGCTCGCCGGCGCGGGGCGCTTCGACTTCATCGACGAGCTGGCGGGCCGGGTCCCGATGGACGTGATCAGCGAGATGCTCGGCGTGCCGAGTGCCGACCGCCCCGAGCTGCGCCGGCGCGCCGACCTGCTCGTGCACCGCGACGAGGGTGTGCATGGTCTGCCGGTCGAGGGCGTGGAGGCCTTCGCCTGGATCCGCCGCTACTTCCGCGACCTGCTGGCGGACCGACGCAAGCGACCGGGCGAGGACCTGCTCTCGGTGCTGCTCGAGGTCGAGATGGAGGGCGAGCGCCTCGAGGAGAGCGAGATCCTGTCCTTCGCCAACCTGATGATCGTCGCCGGCAACGAGACCACGACGAAGATGCTGGCCAACGCCGTCTACTGGCTGTGGCGGAACCCCGAGCAGCGGACTCTCGTGCGCGAGGATCCCACCGGCCGCATCCCGGGCTGGGTGGAGGAGACGCTGCGCTTCGACAACTCGACGCAGATGCTCGCGCGCCGCGTCACGGGGGAGATCGCGCTGCACGGCCAGCGGCTGCGCGCCAACGACCGCGTACTGCTGCTCGTCGGCTCGGCGAACCGCGACGAGCGCGTGTTCGAGCGCGCCGACCAGTACGACATCCGGCGCGACGCCAGCCAGAGTCTCTCCTTCGGGCGAGGCGTGCACTTCTGCCTCGGTGCCGCGCTCGCGCGCCTCGAGGGTCGCGTCGTGCTCGAGGAGTGGTGGCGCCGCTTTCCCGACTACGAGATCGAGCCCGAGGGCGCCGTCCGGGTGCACTCGATCAACGTGCGCGGCTTCGCCGCGCTTCCCGTGAAGGTGTAGTCATGAGCCAGGCCACCCCCGCGATCGCCACCGACGATGCTCCCGCGGCGCCGCGCCGCAGCCGGGGCAACGCCCCGCCCGTGCTCTCGCGCAACCTGCCGCTGCTCGGTCACCTGCTCGAGCTGCGCAAGCACCCGATCGAGCTGTTCACGCGCGTGCGCAGCGAGTGCGGCGAGATCGGCGAGATGAACTTCGCCGGCAACCGGGTGGTGCTGCTCACCGGTGAGCGGGCCCAGGAGGCCTTCTTCCGGGCCGACGAGGAGCAGCTCGACCAGGCCGCCGCCTATCCCTTCATGACGCCGGTGTTCGGGCGCGGTGTGCTCTTCGACGGCAACCCCGAGCAGCGTCGGCAGGCGATGAAGAACCAGTCGCTGCGCGACAAGATGATGCGCGGTCACGCCGAGACGATCGCCAACGAGACCCGCCGCATGATGGAGAAGCTGGGCGACGCGGGGGAGGTCGACCTGCTCGACTTCTTCGCCGAGCTCACCCTCTACACCTCGAGCGCGTGCCTGATCGGGCCCGAATTTCGCGAGGAGCTCTCGCCCGAGTACTACCGCGTCTTCTACGAGCTCGAGAAGGGGACGGATCCGATCGCCTACGTGAACCCCTACCTGCCGCTGCCCACCTTCCGCCGCCGCGACCGCGCGCGCGCTCGGCTGGTGGAGCTGCTCACCGAGGTGTTCGAGCGGCGCGCCGCCCGGACCGACGGCAAGCGCGAGCTCTTCGACGTGCTGCTGTCGATCCGCGACGAGAGCGGGAAGCCCCGCTACACGATCGACCAGGTGACCGGGATGTTCATCTCGATGATGTTCGCGGGCCACCACACCACCTCGGGCACCGCCGCCTGGACCCTGATCGAGATGCTGCGCAACCCGGGCGTGCTGCCGCCGGTGCGCGAGGAGATCGAC
>CAZZFT010000106.1:3145-6904 GCA_964653555.1 uncultured Spirochaetales bacterium
GCCTTCGCGATGATGCAGCTCAAGGCGATCTTCAGCGACCTGCTGCTGCGCTACGACTTCGAGCTCACCCAGCCCCCCGAGAGCTACCGCAACGACCACTCGAAGATGGTCGTGCAGCTCCGGCAGCCCTGTCGCGCCCGCTATCGGCGCCGGTCGGCCTGAGGCGCGTCGCGTGCGCGTGCGCGTCGATCTCGATCTGTGCCAGGGCCACGGCGTGTGCGCCAACGAGTCCCCGGAGGTGTTCGAGCTCGACGGAGACGTGGCGCGCGTGATCGAGGAGCAGCCGGCGGCGGAGCGCCACGAGGGCGTCCGGCTGGCCGCGAAGTACTGCCCCACCGGGGCGATCACCATCGAGGAGGAGTGATGCCGGCCTTTCCGCGCGAGGAGATCGAGGAGATGATGCGCCGCTGGGTGGCGGCCAACGACGAGGCCGGTCGCACCGGCGACTGGTCGAAGATGTCGGCCTTCTACGCCCCCGACGCGATCTACACCTGGAACAACGGCGACAAGTGGGAGTTCGTGGCGCGTGGCCGCCAGCAGATCCACGACTGGGTGTTCGGGACCGAGATGGAGGGGCTCGAGCACTGGGTCTACCCCTACGTGCGCACCCTGATCGATGAACAGAAGGGCGAGGTGCTGGGCGTCTGGCGCCAGATCGCTCCGGACAAGGACCCGAAGGGCCGTCCCTACGAGATCGCCGGCACCGGAGGCTCCTGGTTCCGCTACGGGGGCGACTTCCAGTGGATCTGGCAGCGCGACTTCTTCGACCATATCAACGCCGGTGTCGTGTTCGGGGCGATGGCGCAGAACGGCCAGCTGAAGCCCGCGATGATCGAGCGCATGAAGAAGGGCTCGAAGATGCCGGGTTGGGTCCCGCGCGCGGATTTCGACTGGTACGAGACGATCGAAGACCGGGAGGCCTGAGCCATGGCAAGCGAACGCCGCCAGCGCGGCGCCGAGATGATGAAGAAGGTATACGCCGGCGACGTCGTGGTGCCGCCCGAGGGCGCCAGCGCCTTCGCCGACATCATGCTCGAGCAGGTGTTTGCCGAGGTGTGGACGCGCGAGGCGCTCCCCGTGCGCGATCGGCGCCTGCTGATCATGGGCGTGATCGCCGGCATGGGCGAGTCGATGACCTGGGCGATCCAGGCGAAGGCGGCGCTCAAGAACGGCGAGCTCACCCCGGAGCAGCTGCGCGAGGCACTGATCCACCTCGCCCAGTACGCGGGCTATCCCCGCGCCGCGGGCCTGCTCGGCGTCACCGAGAAGACGATCGCGGAGTTCGACAAGGAGCGTGCCGGCTAGTGCGCGATCCCGGCGCTCGAGTCCGCTCGACGTCACATCGATCCAGCGGGGGTCGACCCTTTTCTGAGCGCCGCCATGAGCGCGCGAAGGGCCGGCCGCAGTCCGCCGCCGATTCCGCCCGCTGCGGGCCCGGCTCGTCTCGGGACTCGCCCTAGCTGTGGGCCCCCCGATCGGTCACTGACGTGAGGCTCCGAGGCGAGCGATCGGCGGGATCTTGCCGATCGCTCGATGGGGGCGGTGTCGATTGTAGTGGCTGACCCAGGGGCGGAGCGAGGCGGCCCGGAGGGCCGAGGTCGGTACGGCTGGCAGTAGGCCCAGCGGCACTCGACGTAACTCCACTTCCCGGACTTCGCGCGAATGCCGCTTGCAGTGCCCAAGCGCTAATCGGGCGGCGTCCCCAATCCTCGCGCGTCGTACCAGTCCTGCGCGAAGCCCAGGGTCAGCACGTTCATCACCTGGCGCCGGCGCCGCTTGATCGAGTTGTCGTGGTAGCCCGCGAGGCCCAGGTGATCGGCCCATGACTCGCTCCCGGAGTGGCCGGGCGAAAGGTTCAGCGTCGCGTCGATCCACTGCAGCGCCGGCCAGGGGAATCGCACGTCGAAGCTCGCGAGCTCCGGATCGCCGCCGAGGCTCTTGCGCCAGGCGTTGATCCCGTAGCAAGCGTGCTCGAGGTAGTTCTCGCGCTCGCAGCGAGCACGCGCCGCCTCGGAGGTTGGCCGGGAGCACGCTTGAGCTCGCTCGCGCGCCACCTCTTCGAACGCGGGCCACGCCCGCTCCTCGACGCAGCCGCGCAGCGGGGTCGGGCCCGCGCCGCCGGTCGGCCCCTGACAGGCGACCGAAGCCACACCCGCTGCGGCGAGCACGAGCCGCCGCGAGAACCGCGCGACGGGGCCCGCCCCTGCGGCCGCGCGTCGCGTCGTCTGCCGCGTCTTGCGCCCCATGCGACCACTCTATCGGTCTGGACCGGAGGTCGGATGAGGGGGGCTGAGGTGCCAGAGGTTCAGCGCGAGGGCCGCGAAAACGGGTCCACTCGGTCTCAGCTCGCGGCGACCGCGAGCACGCGAACGGCCTGCTGCATCCCATCGAGATCGCCGGGATGGACGACGAACGTGCGGGATTCCGTGCGCTGGATGCCAGAATCCCGCGGAATCAGACAACGCAAGACCGTGCCGAGCCCCGGATGGCGCACCCGGAAGTCGCGCCACTGAGAGTCGTGACACACCTCGAGGAGTCCGGAGTCGATGACCAGCACGCACGAGAAGCCATTGGCGGCGACGACCTCCCTCCCCGCGTCCTCGGCGTCGTCCACGGCGAGGATGGTGAAGCCGGTCTCTTTGAGACTCGATCCCACGACTCGGCGCTCGTGAGGTGACGCGCTTGCAATCAGCACCAACGGGCTATCGCTCATGGGAAGCTCCTTCTAGCTCCGTCTCACCGACGCCATCCAGGCCCCTCGGGGGCGGGGAGAAGCGCCTCACGTCCCCAAAATGGGACACAGGTCTGTTCGTTTGCGATGCCCACAATTCGGGATTCTCGCCGCCGGAATCCGGTAGTCGCCCTTCTCCGGGTGCGAGGAGGACTGTGTCGCTGGCACGCGGCAGACACTTGCCCCTCGTCGGAGTTGGGGGCGCTGGGACGCGGCAGCTCGGCGTGCACCAATCGCCGTAGAATCCGGTCGCGGAGGAGCGGGCCATGATCCGGAAAGGCTTCCACGTGGCCGAGACCGAGGAGGAGAAGCTCGCCGTCTATCGGCTCCGCTACCAGGTGTACGTGGAGGAGATGGGCCGCTACCGGGCGACGGCCGACCACGAGCGCCGCCTGCTGGTGGAGCCCGAGGACGAGAGGGCGCTGATCTTCTACGCGGCGCCGGAGGGCGAGGTGGTCGCCACCCACCGCTTCAGCTGGGGCGGCGACGGCTTCTCGAAGCGGCAGATCGAGAGCTACCAGCTCGCGCCCTTCCTCGCGGAGCTGCCCGCCGAGGCCATGGTCGTGGGCGAGCGCGGCATGGTCGTGCCGCATCTTCGCGGCGGTCCCGTCTACCAGCAGCTCGGCCAGGTGGGCTCGAGCTTCATCCAGGCCAAGCGCATCCAGCTCATCTTCGGCGAGTGCGAGCCGCATCTGCTGAGCCTGTACCTGGGGCAGGGCTGCCGGCCCTACGCGAAGCGGAACATCAACAGCCCCGAGGCGGGCTACCTGATTCCCATCGTGACCGTCGTGGAGGACGTCGAGTACCTGCGACGCATCGGGTCGCCGACGGCCGCGACGGCCGTCGACTACGGGGAGGACGCCCGGATCCCCGCGTGCATCGACCGGCTCGTCACCCACGGCAGCGTGCTCAGCGAGCGGCTCTCCGGTGCGGGGCCCTACTGGGGCGAGGTGCACCGCGCTCTGGGCGCGCTGGGGGAGGATCGCTTCTCCGCCCTCGACGACCTCTCCGAGGAGGAGGCGGAGCGC
>CAZZFT010000106.1:7004-16942 GCA_964653555.1 uncultured Spirochaetales bacterium
CGCCGCGCGCCTGCTGCTCAACATCTCGAAGATGCTGTGCCTGCGACTGCTCCAGAGCACCTGAGCCGGGTCGCTCAGCGCCACTCCACGCCGCAGATCCGGTGCTCGCCGGAGATGCCCTTGAGCTGGACCTTGCGCTCGTTCGCGAAGCGCAGGTCCGAGAGACCCTGGGTGACGCGGCGCACGTCCTCGGACACGAGGATCTCGTCGGCGGCGGCCAGATCCGCGACCCGGAAGGCCTGGATCACCGTCTTGCCGAAGAACTTGTCCTCGTCCTTGATCGCCTCGCCGGTGTGGAGGCCGATGCGCAGCCGGATCGGCTGCTCCGGGTGTCGGGCGCTGTAGCCGGCGAAGGCCCGTTGGAGCGCCACCGCGCAGCGCGTCCCGGCCAGCGCGCTGGAGAAGGCGACCAGGAAACCGTCGCCCCGCAGCTCGACCTCGAAGCCGCCGTGGGCCTCGCAGGTGGTGCGGACGATCTCATTGTGGTCGGAGACCACGCGCAGTGCCTTGCGATCGCCGAGCCGCTCGGTCATGCCCGTGAAGTCCGCGATGTCGCTGAACAGCAGCGTGACCGTGCCGTCCGCCGCCGCCGCGCTCGAGAGATCGGGCCGCCGGGCTCCGACCGAAGCCGCCACCACCGCAATCGAGGCCTTCACGCTGCTCGACTCGCTGCCCTGGGCGCGCAGCTTCAGGGTCAGGGCGCGCTCGAGCCACTGGGAGCCGGCCCCGATGCGCCGGTAGATGGCGATGGCTGTGTCGAGCTTCTCGAGGGCCTCGCTGCGCTCGCCGGCGCGCAGCAGAGCGCTGCCCCAGGAGATGAGGGTGTCCGCCTCGCGCCAGGGGACCTCGTAGCGTCGGAACGCCTCGAGCGCCGCCTCGAAGTCTCTTCGCGCATCGGCCGACCGGCCGGCGGCGGCGGCGATGACCGCCTCGACCAGCTTCAGGTGTCCCGCGCGACCCCGCCAGTCCTGGCCGTCCGAGAGGATCTCCCGGCAGCGCGTCGCGTGGGGCTCGGCGTCCTCGGCCCGTCCCTGCTCGGCGAGCACGAAGGCCAGCTCCAGGCGATTGAAGAGCTCATAGCTGAGGAAGCCCTGCTCGGCGGACTCCACGGCCCCAGCCGAGAACGTGTCGATGGCGCCGTCGAGGGCCCCTCGGTAGTAACGGACGCGTCCGAGCGCCTCGCTCACGACGCCGATCTGCGTGCCCACGCCGCCTTCCTTCCAATGGTCGAGCACCCCCTGGAGCGTGGCTTCCGCCGCGTCCCAGTCCTCGAGGAAGACGGCCAGCTCGTTGTTCCCGAAATCACCGAAGCCCAGACCGCGATGGTCCCGGCGCGCGGCATCCAGATTGCCCAGGAGCGCGTTGGCGGTCGCGGCAGCTGCCGCGATCATGTTGCGCTGCGCCGGCGCCTGCGCGGCGTACCCCCGCTCGAGCTCCCGGTGCATCCGCTCGAGCGTCGGCCGCGGATCCAACAGGGTGTTGGTCTGGATGCTGGTGGTGGCGAAGCAGGCGATGATGCCCAGGTTGTGGCGCATCGCGATCTCGTAGGCCTCGTCGCAGCTGCGCTTTGCGTCTTTCCAGCGGCCAATGCCCATGTAGGTCACGCCTCGGATCGAGAGCGCTGCACCCCGCATCACCTCGTTCCCGATGCGCTCCGCCATCTCGAGGGCCTTCCCCAAGGTCACCAGCGACTCGTGTGAAGCGCCCGCCATGAACTCGGCCGATCCCTTTGCGATGATGAACGCGACCCGTGCGGGACTCTCCGGCTCCTCTGCGAAGATCGGCTCGGCCGCCGCGAAGTGGGGCATGGCGCGCCGGAGATTCGCGTTGATCGGCGGGAAGCCGCCGAGCGCGCGGCCCAGCTTCGAGTGGAGCGTGCCGACCTTGCGCGTCTGGCCCAGCTGGTCGTAGGTGCGGAGCGCTTCCTCGAGATGGTCGATGCCCTCCTCGGCGCGCAGGCCGGAGACGTACATCGCGTCGCCGAGGCGCTCGAGCAGCGCGGCCCGCTGGGGCCGCGT
The DNA here is from genome assembly GCA_964653555.1 of uncultured Spirochaetales bacterium. Lineage (GTDB taxonomy): Bacteria > Myxococcota_A > UBA9160 > UBA9160 > SMWR01 > JAHEJV01. The sequence continues at coordinate 9,023 of CAZZFT010000106.1, forward strand.
CGCCGCCTCGTCGGGCCAGATCTCGAGGGCCGCCTCCCAGTCCTCGGCCGCCTCCTCCCAGGCCAGCAACCGTCCGGCCTGATGGCCCGCACGGATCAGGGCGGCCACGGCTTTCTCCGGCCGCGCCGCGGCTCCCGCCAGGCGGTAGTGGAGCGCGAGCTCGGAGGCGTGGGACGACGACGCCTCTCCGTACACGGCCTCCAGCGCCTCGGCCGCGCGCAGATGAGCGCGCTGCTTGCGCGGGAGCGACAGCTCGTCGTAGAGGGTCTGTCGCACCAGGGCGTGGGCGAACCGGTAGGTCGGCTCACGCCGACTCGAAGTCTCCTCGACCAGACGGCGATCGACGGCCTCCTCGATCGCGTCGAGCAGCTCCGCGTCTTCCAGTCCGCACATGTGCCGCAGCACGTCGAAGGGGAACTCCCGGCCCAGCACGGCGGCGTCGCCGAGCGCGCGGTTGCACGCGTCCGAGAGCCGCGAGAGGCGCCGCCCCACGGCGTCGCGCACGCCTTCGGGAATCCCCATCTCCTCGATCGAGCCGACGCCCATCACCCAGCGCCCGCCCTCCTGGCGAACGGCGCCGGTCTCCGCCAGGTGCTGCACCCGGACTCGATGAAGAATGGATTGCCCTCGGTCTCCCGGTGGACCGTCACCGCGACCTCGGCGGCCCGCGGCCCGAGCTCGGCGCCGCCGGCCCGCGCCTGGAAGAGCTCGAGCACCTCCTCGGCCGTGAGGCCCCGCAGCACGATGCGCTCGAAGCCCGGATCGCGGCGCAGGCTGGCGAGCGTCCCCGCCAGCGGGTGCTTGCGATCGAGGTCGACGTCGCGGTAGGTGCCGACGATGAGCAGCCGGCTGCCCTCGAGCCGGCGCGCGAGGTGCTCGAGCATCGGCAGGGTCGGGCGGTCCGCCCAGTGCAGATCGTCGAGCACGAGCACCAGCGGATTCGCACGCGAGGCGTTCAGCAGGAAGTTGGCGACGCCGTCGAACAGCCGGTAGCGGTCGCGCTCCGGCTCCTGGGGCGGTGCGGGCCGCACGTCCGGCAGCCGCTGCGTCACCTCGGACACGAGCTTGGCGACGTCCGGACCGGCGCTGCCCAGCTCCTCCCGCAGCGCGTCGTCGCCGCGGTCCAGGACGTACTGGCGCATCGCCGTGATGAACGGGAGATAGGGAATGCCGCCCTCGGACTCGTGGCACTGCCCGAAGAGGACCTGGGCGCCGCGCAGGCCGGCGTAGGTGCCCGCGCGTTCGGCGAGTCGGGTCTTGCCGATGCCCGGCTCGCCGACGAGCATCAGCAGCTGCCCGTGACCGCCGAGCGCCCCGTCGACGGCGCGCTGGAGCCGGTCGAGCTCGAGGGCGCGGCCGACGAACTCGCGGCCCGCGGACCGCGACGCCGTCTGGAGAGCGGTGGGTGTCTGGGGCGCGTTCAACGTCTCGCGCACCGCCTCGATGCGGGCGCGCACGGCGTCCGCACTGTGCGGTCGCGCTCCCGGCTCCTTCTCCAGCAGCTGGAGGACCAGCGCCTCGAGCTCCGGGGTCACTTCCGCCCGATGCCAGGACGGCGCGACCGGCCGCGTGTTGAGGTGCTGGCTGATCACCGCCACCGCGTCGTCGCCGACGAAAGGCGGCCTTCCGGCCAGCATCTCGTACAGCGTGCCGCCCAGGGCGTAGAGGTCGGAGCGCGGAGAGACGCTGCCTCCCACCGCCTGCTCCGGCGCCATGTAGGTGGCCGTGCCGACCATCGCGCCGTCCCGGGTGATGCGGGTGCGGTCGAGGGCGACGGCGAGGCCGAAGTCCCCGAGCTTCACCGCGCCATCGCCGGTGAGCCAGACGTTCGAGGGCTTCAGGTCGCGGTGGACGATGCCCTGGCCGTGGGCATGACCGAGGGCGGCGCAGAGCTGGTCGGCCACGTCGAGCGCTTCCTCGACGGGCATGCGGTGGCCCTCGCGACCGGCGAGGTGCTGCTCGAGGTCGCCGCCGGCGACGTACTGGCAGACCAGGTAGACGCGCCCTTCCTGCTCGTCGACGTCGTGCACGGTGACGATGTTCGGGTGGTCGCCGAGCCGACCCATCGCCTCGGCTTCCCGTCGCACGCGGGCCAGGTCGAGCCCCTCGCTCTTGACGAAGGCGATCGCCACGTCGCGGTCGAGCCGCGTGTCCCGGGCCAGGTGGACGCGCTTCTTCGCGCCCTCGCCGAGAAAGCGTTCGAGGCGATAGCGCCCGCGCGCGAGCGAGTCGGGCTCCGCTGCGGGGACGGGCGTCTTCGCGGCGAGCGGGCTTCCGCACGCGTCGCAGAAACGCTGGTCGCGGGGGTTGTCGGCGCTGCAGGCGGCGCACGGGACCGTCGCCGACAGGGACTGCCCGCATTCGCCACAGAACCGGGCCGAGTCGCGGTTCTCGTGGCCGCACGAGGGGCAGTGCATGGAGCATCCTACTTCGAGAACAGGAATGCCGGCCAGCGGGTCGAGGGCCCGGCGTCCGCATCGAACCCGAGCCACGCCGGGCTCCCGGCGACCCGACCGGCTCGAAGCGGAGAACCTTGGGGCGCTTTGCCCGAGCCCCGGCACCGTGGCCTGCCCTGCTCGGGGCTCGGACTGCTCAGCGCTCGATCACCACGCGCCCGACGGTCGTCCGCGCCTCCATCGCCTCGAGCGCCTGCGGGAGCGCCTCGAAGGGCATCCGCCGACCGACGATCGGCCGGATCCTCCCGGCGTCGAGCAGCGCGACCAGGGCCGCCTGGACGCGCCGGCCCACGGCGGCCGAGCACGGATTGAAGCGGGGCACCGGCACCGGCATCACGAAGCCGTCGATGCCACCGGGGTCGTCGTCGTCGTGGTAGGTGAGGATCACGCCGACCATGTCGAAGTTGCCGAAGCAGAGGGCGCGGCCCGACACCATCGGCACCTCCTCGGCCTCGATCCCGCTCGCGAAGCCGACCACCAGGTGGCGGCCGCCCTGTCCGAGGCAGCGCAACGACTGCATCGTCACCTCGCCGCCGACGCCGTCGAAGCACACCTCGACGCCGCGCCCCTGCGTCTCGTCGAGCACGACGCGAGCGAAGTCCTGCTCCCGGTAGTCGATCACGAGGTCGGCGCCGAGCGCCTTGACGAGATCGACCTTCGCCGCACTCCCGACCGTGGCGATCACGCGCGCCCCGGCGGCGACCGCGAGCTGCACCGCCGCCGACCCGACGCCGCCCGCGGCGGCATGCACCAGCACCGTCTCGCCCGCCCGCAGCCGGCCGCGCTCGTGCAGACCCAGATAGGCGAGGTGGAAGGGGTAGAAGAACGAGGCCGCCTCGGCGTCGTCGAGCGCGGCGGGTGCCTCGAAGGACATGGCCGTCGAGCAGGCCGCCAGCTCTGCGTGGGCGCCGAAGCCCGCCCGTGCACTCGCCGTCACGCGGCGGCCCATCCACGCCTCGGTGTCGGGTCCGGTGCCCACCACCTCGCCGACGCACTCCATGCCCAGCGTGTACGGAATCGGTGGATGGATCGTCAGGTAGCGGCCGTGACAGCCGTCGACCTCGTTGTAGTTGCAGACGCTCGCCGTCGTCCGCACCAGGATCTCGCCGGGTCCCGGCTCCGGCGCCGGAACCTCGACGAGCTCCAGCGCCTCGGCGGGCGGCCCGTACCGGGTCACTTGCCATGCGCGCACGCGATCTCCTCCATGGTCATCCCTCGGACTTCGCTGGCTTCAAGTCCAGATCGCTGGCATGGTGGCGCTCGGGAACGCGCTCCTCCTCGGGGCCCCAGGCCTTGTTGACACGCCGGCCGCGCTGGACCGCAGGGCGTTCCTGGATCTCCGTCGCCCACCGCACGACGTTCGTGTACGACTTCGCATCGAGGAACACCTCGGCGTCGTAGAGGTTGTGCAGGACCAGGCCGCCGTACCAGGGATAGGTGGCCATGTCGGCGATCGTGTACTCGTCTCCGATCAGGAACCTGCGCTCGGCGAGGTTCCGGTCGAGCACGTCGAGCTGGCGCTTCACCTCCATCGCGTAGCGGTTGATGGGGTATTCGAACTTCTCCGGCGCGTAGGCGTAGAAGTGGCCGAAGCCGCCGCCCAGGTACGGGGTGCTGCCCATCTGCCAGAAGAGCCAGGACAGGCACTCCGCGCGGGTCGAAGGCTCTATCGGGAGGAACGCATCGAACTTCTCGGCCAGGTAGACCAGGATCGCTCCGGATTCGAAGACGCGCGTCGCGGGCGTGGTGCCGTGGTCGACCAGGGCCGGGATCTTGGAGTTGGGATTGATCGCGACGAAGCCGCTTCCAAACTGATCGCCCTCGCCGATGTTGATCAGGTAGGCGTCGTATTCGGCCGGCTTGCCGATCGCCAGCAGCTCCTCCAGGAGCACCGTCACCTTCACGCCGTTGGGCGTCGCGAGCGAATAGAGCTGCAGCGGGTGTTCGCCGACCGGCAGCTCCTTCTCGTGCGTGGGTCCCGCGATCGGGCGATTGATCTTGGCGAAGCGGCCACCGCTCTCCGTGTCCCATTTCCAGACTTGCGGCGGCGTGTACGAGGAGGAGTCGGTCACGAAGGGTCCTTTCGCGTTCGGAGGGATTCTCGCCAGCTGAGTCCACAGCCGATCGTCCCGAAGAGCAAGGCCAGGACCAGGCGCGGGTCTCCCAGCTGGAGCCACGGGTCGATCGGGAAGGCGATGGTCTTGCGCATGGCCGCGACCTTGAACGTGTGCGCGCCCGCGAACGCCGGGTCGGTCGCGATCTCGAGCATGTCGCGCCGGCTTCGGTAGCGCATCGCGGCACCGGTGGTCCACCGCTCCATCCCGTCGGCGTTCACGAGGTCCAGGGCCGCGCTCGCGGCCTGGCCGTAGAGCACCGGATGGGATGCCCGGGCGAGCAGCGCCGGAACCATGTACTCCATGTACTTCGCGAGCACCTGGTCGCTGGTCTCGCCGGGCTCGACGCCCTCGATCTGGAGCGGCGACTCGCGCAGCTGGATGACGTTGACCATCACGAAGTCGTCGCCGGTGTCCTCCTCCATGAACCGGCGCAGCATCGCCACCCGCTCGGGCGACGGGGCCGGCTCGCGGGCCTCGAACCGGGCCAGGTAGTGGGCGATCTCCTCGTCGGTGAGCGGTCCTGCAAAGGAGGTGTACCAGCCGAAGAAGGCCGCATAGAGCCCGACCAGAACCCACCAGATCCATCGCGTCCGCGTCATGTTCGGGGCTCCCGGAGCGTGAGGTCGTGAGGGCATCGATCTGCGACGCCATCGCGGCGATCATAGGATCGATCTCGCAGGGTGCGCTTGGTTGCCCCGAAAGGGGGTCGCGGCAGCCGGGCATCCTCGTAGAATCGGATCGCGTAGGAGCGGACCACGATCTGGAAGGGCTTCCACCGGGCCGAGACCGGGGAGGAGAAGCTCGCGGTCTATCGGCTCCGCTACCAGGCCGACGCGGAGCAGGTGAGGGGTCCCGACCGTTTGCCCGCCCGACCTAATGATCGCGCGAATACCCTGCGAACTCGGACGCCGCCGCCCTGAGCGGCCGGGCCGGAGCAACGCGTGCTTCCTCGACCTCGGTGGGCGTCCATTTCGCGAGCGCATGCCGCGGCGCGAGCGCGTCCCAGCTGGCGATCTCGCCGGTCCCGTGGCCCGCGAAGACGATCCGCGTGCCGACGACGAGGTCGATCACGACATCGTCTCCGGGCCCCAGATCCGTGATGGTCGAGACCGCATCGAGATCGTCGGCCAGTCCGGGAACCCCTTCGTCGTTCAGCCCGGCGAAGCTCAGAAGGTCTCGCCCCGCTTCGTAGTCGACGACCGTATCCGTGCCCTGGTTCTCGGCGAGGTCGAAGTGGAACGTGTCGGGACCGTTCCCACCGATGAAGCGGTCGTCGCCGGCACCGCCGAAGAGATCGTCCCTCCCGTTCCCCCCGTCGAGCACGTTTCCCGAGCCGCCGACGACCGTGAGCTGGTCTGCGCCGTTGCCGCCGAGGAGGAAGCTCGCCCCGACCACGTCCGGACCCACGGTCGCGAAGAGCACGTCGCTCTGGCCGCCGCCGTCGAGGTGATTGTCTGCCCGGGGCAGCTCACAGTACGGCGCCTCACACGGTTCGAGGAAGCTCGCCGTGACGGAAGCCTCGAGGCGGTCGCTGCCCGGCCCTCCTTCGAGCACGTTGGCGGACTCGTTGCCATCGTAACCCGACAAGACGGCAAGATCGAAGACGGCCATCAGCGTGTCGTCTCCCGGGCCGCCTGCCAACCGGTGAACGGCCAATACGTTCTCCCCATAGGCCGTCGAATCCGCGCGAAGTGTGTCGTCCCCGCCTTCTCCTTCGAGAACCGTCGTCAGCTCGGTGAGCCAGTTCTCGCCATCGGTCACGTGCACCGCCTCGAGCTGATCGTCGCCCTCGCCCCCCCACAGCCCGTTGAAGCCGATCGAGTAGTCCTCGTTCGAATCGGTCAGGCAGAACGCCCGCATCACGTCGTCCCCGCGCCCGCCGGACAGCGCATTGGATGCCGAGATCGGAGAATTCGGCCAGTTGATCGCGGTGGCGTCCACGACATCGTCGCCGTCACCGCCGTTCACCCGGTTGTCCGCAATGGTCCCGCCTCCGAAGAACTCCGTGACCGCGCGGACGGTGATGCGATCGTCGCCCTTGCCCCCATCCACCGCATTGATCGCCAGGCTGCTTTGATAGACACCCTGGGCATCCGCCACGGCGCTGATCACGTCGTCGCCACCCCTCCCGTAGATCTGGATCGAGCGGACGTTGTCATCGTCGTCACCACCGTAGGAGAAGTCTGTGTAGACGTTGGCGTCGACGACGTCGTGGCCGCTGCCGAGGTCGAGCAGGAGCTCCCCGTTCGCCTCGGATCCAGACACGCCCAGAGACGCGCGATGCCAGTCGTCGTCTTCTCCACCGAGCTGGATCGCGAGAGCGTGGACTCCTTCGCCGACCGCACGGGTGTCGGTGACGAGCACGTCGTCGCCCCGAGCCCCGAGCAGCGCGGTGCGGTTGAACGCGCTCGTGAGCGAATCGTCGCCGGCGAGCCCGCGCACGATGTCCCCTTCCGCGCCGGCGCCGAACGCGTCCGCGCGCTTCGTGCCGACGAGGATCTCGTGAATCGGCTCGAGCAGGGAGAACCACTCGTCGACCTCGGGCCGCAGCTCCCATTGGCAAAGCGAGGAAGAGCCGGAGCACACGGGCGCGTCGAGCGAGGGCTCGGAGTCGGGGCCCTTCCTGGCCTGAACGGGAAACGAGGCAAAGACCACCAACGTCGCCGCGGCCACGAGTCGCAAGATGAGTCTCCCTGCTTCGAGAGAAGCACTTCGGGCGGGGTACACCATGGTCCCATGTACGCTCCTCGACCGTCAATGAGTCCATCACGTGGGCCCGTCGGCATCCATGGGCGCGGGAACGCCACGGACGCGGACCCGCTTACCACGTCTTCACTTCCACGCGAACACCGGCTGCTCGAAGTGCGCCACGCGCGTCGCGTCGCCGCGCAGGGCGACCTCGCGGAGCTGGTAGAGGATGGCGGCCGTGGGGGCGTGGATGTGGGTTCCGAGCAGGGGGATCGAGATCACCGGGCGCTCGCTCTCGGGGATGCGCCGCAGCTGGGGGACGTCGGGGCGCTCGAGCTCGTCGAGGGGCACGCGGTAGACGCTCGCCACCTCGTCGGGATTGGGGTCGAGCACGGCGTCGGCGCCGGCCCAGACGACCACCGGCGTGATGCAGTAGCCGGAGCGGGTCGGGTAGTCGTCGAGCAGGCCGAGCACGGCGTCGGCGGCGAGCGCGAGCCCCACCTCCTCGTGCAGCTCGCGCAGGGCGGCCTCGACGGGCGTCTCGCCCGGGTCGAGGCGGCCGCCGGGCAGGGCCCACTGCCCCTGGTGGGACGAGAGCTTCGCGGCCCGGCGCGTGAGCACGAAGCAGGGCAGGCCGTCCTCGCCGGGCAGCAGGGCCA
>CAZZFT010000107.1:0-16773 GCA_964653555.1 uncultured Spirochaetales bacterium
TCGTCGGGGATGGCGAAGCTCGCCAGGCGCTCGGTCATGTCCTGCGTTTCGACGGTGCGAAATCGCGACTTGAGGTGAGCGTGGGCGATCGGGCGATATCGGCCTTGCGCGAGCATTGCGTACCTCCTGCACGCGCAGGAGCGCAACGCAATCCGGCGCCGCTCCGGGCCCGCCGAGGCGAACCGGTCTAGTCCACGTACTGGTGGATCTGTCCGTCCTCGATCCCGAGCAGGTAGGGACGCTTATTGGCGTTCCCGTCGGAGCGCATCGTCAGCACCCCGGAGACGCCCGGGAAGGCTTCCGTGGCCAGCAGACCGTCGCGCACCTGGCTCCGCTCGTCGCGACCCCGGGCGAGCTGTACGAGCACGAGGCTCGCGGCGTCGAAGCCCTGGGCCGCGAAGGCATCGGGGTCGGCGCCGAAGACGCCGGTGAAGCGGCTGCGGAACGCGCTCACGTAGGGGACCGGGCTGTCCGGGTAGAAGTGGGCCGCGAACAGCGCGCCCTCTACGTGCTTGCCGCCGAGGCGCGCGAGCTCGCTCCCGTACCACCCCTCGGTGCCGAGCAGTCGCGGACCGGTCACCTCGTGGAAGGCCAGCTGGGGGGCGATCAACACCACGTTCTCGACGGTGGCGGGTATGAACAGCGCGTCGAAGTCGACGATCGGGGGGATCGGTCGCCCGTCGGCGGTGGTGAGCGAGCGCGCCTGGGCGCGCAGCGCGCGGGCGTCGGCGTTGGGCAGGCGCCGCGCGCGCTCGAGCATGGCCTCGCGCCGCGCGATCAGCTGCTTCTCCTCGCCGTCGATCAGGTCGTAACCGACGAGGCGCCGGATCGAGTCGCCGAAGTCGGTCGCCTTCGGGTCGAAGGAGGCGACGGCGACCACGTGCCCGCCGCGCGCCTCGACGGCCGCCCAGAACAAGCTGCTCAGGCCCTGACCGTAGGGATCCGCCGGATAGAGGATGCCGAAGCGCTCCGCTCCGAGTGCCAGTGCGCGCTCGGCCACCAGCTGAGCCTCCTCGACAGGTCGCGTGCCGACGCGGAACACCCAGTCGCGGTCGTGGGCCACCTCCTCGCGTGCGCTCAAGGCGAGCAGCGGGACACCCAAGGCCTGGGCCTCCTCCGCAGCCGCCTCGCACTCCGCCGACACGAGCGGACCGATGATCGCCACCACGTCGGGGTCGGCGGCCAGCTCGCGGATCGCCCGGGCGGTCTGCGCCGGATCGCCCCCCGAGTCGCGCACGAGCACGCGCATCTTCGGACGCGGAGACCCGTCCGGCTCCGGGAACGTGCCCGCGGCCAGAAGCGCGCCCTCGAGCGACTCCTCGCCGAAGCCCGCATAGGGGCCCGTGAGCGGCAGCACCACGCCGAGGGTGCCCCGGGCGCGGGCGGTCTCCGGGTAGGGCCGCTGCATCTCCTGCTCGAAGGTGGGAAGCTCCGCGACGTCGGTGGGCCCGGCGGAGCGGGCGTTGAATCGCGACTCCACCGCCGCGAGCTGGGGCGCGTAGCGCGGCGCGAGCGGCTGACGGCGGGCCTCCTCGAGCGCCTTGCGCGCGACGTCGAGGTCGCCCTCGGCGAGCGCCCGCGCGGCGAGCGCCAGCTGTATGCGACCGGCCGGCGGGCGATCGCCCACCTGCCGCGCCGCGCTCTGCAGCTCGGACACCGGCATCTCGTTGAGCATGGCGTCGATCTGGAGATCGATCGCCGCGGTCTCGGCGGGATCGGGAACCTCGCTGCGCAGCAGGCCCAGCCAGCGCACGCGCTCGGCGGAGCTCGTCGCCGTCTCCGCGGAGACGCGATAGGCCTCGCGCAGGTCGGCACCCTCGAGCCGCGACAGGCGGGCTCGCTCGATCCAGCCCCGGGCCGCGTTCACGTCGCCGCGCTGGAGCTCGATCGCCGCCAGCTGCACGCGAGCGCGATCGGCCGCGGTTCCCCCGCCGTGCACCACTTCCTCGTAGCGCTTCCCGGCGTCGTCGAGTCGGCCCTCGCTGCGGGCGAGCTCGCCGAGGGCGAGCCCGGCCTCCGGCGCGAGCGGACTGTCCGGGTAGCGCGCCAGGAAGCGGTCCAAGGCCTCGCGGCCGGCCGCCGGATCCCGCTCCAGCTCGCGCTTCGCCGCGGCGTAGGCGCTCTGCTCCTCGACGCTGGCCTCGGGCGCGAGGAACGTGGCGCACCCCATCGCGATGCCGAGCACGAGGATCAGCCATCCGGCTGCGAGGCGTCGGGCCCTCAATCGAAGAGCTCGCGCAGCTTGTCGAGGAAGCCCTTGTGGGCAGGAGACACCTTCACGTCCGACTCCTCGGCGAACCGCTCGAGCAGCTCGCGCTGTGACGCCGTGAGCCGCGAGGGCGTCTCGACGAAGATGTGGAGCAGCTGGTCGCCCCGTGCGGTCGAGCGCAGCGTCGGCAGGCCCTTGCCGCGCAGCCTCATCACCTTGCCCGACTGGGTGCCCTCGGGAATCACCAGCTTCACCCGCCCTTCCAGCGTGGGAACGTCGATCTCCGAGCCGAGCGCAGCCTGCACCATCGTGATCGGAACCTGGCAGTGCAGGTCGGGCCCGTCGCGCTCGAACAGATCGTGCGGTCGGATCGAGATCACCACGTAGAGATCGCCGTTCGGTCCGCCCGCGATTCCGGCCTCGCCCTCCCCCGCCAGCCGCAGGCGCGTGCCGTCGTCGACGCCGGGCGGGATGCGCACGTTGATCGTCTGCTGGCCCTCGATGCGTCCCTGCCCCCGGCAGTCGGGGCATCGCTCGCGCACGATCTCCCCCGTGCCGGCGCAGACGTCGCAGGGGCGGCTCACCCGGAAGAAGCCCTGCTGGAGCACCACCTGTCCGCTGCCGCGGCAGCTGCCGCAGGTCTCGGGAGAGGTACCCGCGCGCGCGCCGGACCCACCGCAGGTGGCGCAGGGGCGCATCTTCGGGATCTTGAGCGTCGACTCGAGTCCCTCGATCACGTCGGCGAGATCGATCTCGAGGTTGTAGCGGAGGTCGGCGCCGCGCTGGCCGCGCCCGCGGCGGCGACCGCCGCGTCGGCCGCCGAACAGGTCTCCGAACAGGTCGTCGAAGAGATCGGTGAAGTTGCCCAGGTCGCCGAAGTCCTGGAAGCCGCCGCCCGGCGCCCCGGCCCCGACGCCGGCGTGTCCGAAGCGGTCGTAGGCGCGGCGTTTCTGGGGGTCCGACAGCACCGCGTAGGCCTCGGACGTCTCCTTGAAGCGCTCCTCGGAGGCCGCGTCTCCCGGATTGCGGTCGGGGTGATCCCGCATCGCCAGGGCGCGGTAGGCCTTCTTCAGGTCCTCGGCGGTGGCGTCGCGCGGGACGCCCAGGATCTCGTAGTAGTCGCGCTTGGCCAACGCAGCTTCGGTCCCTGGAGGGTCCTAGGATGGGGGTTCGGTGCTCGGTTCGCTGGAATCCGGCAGGTCCTCGCGGCTCCCCGCCGGGAGGACGGCCGTGACCGGGGAATCTAGGCGTGGGCGGGGGATCGTCAACGCCGCTCGCCCGAGCCGGGCGAAGCTCGTCGGGTCAGGTCCCACCCTCCTCCGATCCTCCGAGCGCCGAGTAGAGAAACTCGGTCAGCTCGTAGGTGCGGGTCGAGAGGTCGTTGAGGGCCGTCCGGAGGATGTCGACGTCGTCCCCGCCCACGGCCTCGCGCGCCGCCTCGATCGCCTCGAGCACCGTCTCGCGCTGGTCGTCGGCCAGGGTTTCGGCGAACTCCTTGAGCGTGCGTTCGCTCGAGTAGATCAGACCGTCCGCCTGGTTGCGCAATTCGATCAGCTCGCGGCGGTGGTTGTCGGCCTCGGCGTTGCTCTCGGCCTCGGCGACGAGCTTGGTGATCTCCTGCTCCGAGAGACCGCTCGAGGCGGTGACCTGGATCTCCTGGGAACGGCCGGTCCCCAGATCCTTCGCCGACACCTTCACCACGCCGTCGGCGTCGATGTCGAAGGTGACTTCGATCTGCGGCACGCCGCGCGGGGCCGGCGGCAGGTCCACGAGCTCGAAGCGGCCGAGGGTCTTGTTGTCGCGCGCCAGCTCGCGCTCCCCCTGCACGACGTGGATGCGCACCACCGTCTGGGCGTCCTCGGTGGTCGAGAACACCTGGCTCATCGAGGTGGGCACGGTCGTGTTGCGCGGGATGATCGTGGTGGCGATTCCACCCTGCGTCTCGACGCCCAGCGACAGCGGCGTGACGTCGAGCAGCAGCACCTCCTCGACCTCACCCGAGAGCACGCCGGCCTGAATCGCGGCTCCGGCGGCGACCACCTCGTCGGGATTCACGCCCTTGTGCGGCTTGCGACCGAAGATCTCCTCGACCTTGCGCTGGATCGCGGGCATCCGCGTCATGCCGCCCACCAGCACGACCTCGTCCACCTCGTCGGCGGAGAGACCAGCATCCTCCAGGGCGATCCGACACGGCTCGGTCAGCCGTTCGACCAGATCCTTGGTGAGCTCCTCCAGGGCGGAACGGCTGAGGGACATCGCGAGGTGCTTGGGGCCCTCGTCGTCCGCCGCGATGAAGGGCAGGCTGATGTCCGTCTCCTCGCAGGAGGACAGCTCGTGCTTCGCGCGCTCCGCCGCCTCCTTGATCCGCTGGAGCGCCATCGCGTCCGTGCGCAGGTCGATCCCGCAGTCGCCCTTGAACGCCTCCATCATGTGGTCGGCGAGCCGCAGGTCCCAGTCCTCACCACCGAGGTAGGTGTCGCCGTTGGTGCTGCGCACCTCGAAGACGCCCTCGGAGATCTCGAGGATCGAGACGTCGAAGGTTCCGCCGCCGAGGTCGAAGACCGCGATGCGGCCGGTCTGGCGCTGGTCGAGCCCGAAGGCGAGCGCCGCCGCGGTGGGCTCGTTGAGGATCCGCAGCACCTTGAGGCCGGCGATCTTGCCGGCGTCCTGGGTGGCCTGGCGCTGGGAGTCGTCGAAGTAGGCGGGCACGGTGATCACCGCCTCCTGGACCGGCTCGCCCAGGAAGTCGGAGGCGGTCTCGCGCATCTTCGCCAGCACGATCGCGGAGATCTCCTGGGGCGAGTAGGCGCGGTTGTCGATCTTCACGCGCACGTCGCCGTTCTCGGCGGCGGTGATCGGGAACGGAGCGATCTCGGAGAAGCGCTTCACCTCGTCGCTGTCGCGCTTGCGGCCGATCAGACGCTTGACGGCGAAGATCGTGTGGGCCGGATTGGTGACCGCCTGACGCTTGGCGATCTGGCCGACCAGCTTCTCGCCGGTGTTCGAGAAGGCGACCATCGAGGGCGTCGTCCGAGACCCCTCGGCATTGGCGATGATCTGGGTCTCGCCCTTGTCGTACAGGGCGACGCAGGAGTTCGTCGTCCCGAGGTCGATTCCGATGACTTTGCCCATTCCCGACCGGCCCGCCGGCCGGACCGCGGAAGCGGGACTCAGCCGGCGGATTCCCCTCCACCACTCGCGCCGGGGCCGCCCGCCGCCTTGGCCACGATGACCCGCGCCGGCCGAACCAGACGATCACGTAGCTGGAAACCCTTCTCGAGAACGTCGACCACGGTGCCCGGCAGCGACGTCTTGCTCTCCACCTGGGCCATCGCCTCGTGAAGAGACGGATCGAAGGGCTTCCCCAGGGCCTCGATCTCGGTCACGTGATGCTTCTCGAACACGCCGAGAAGCTCGCGCCGCACCAGCTCGACCCCCTGCAGAAAGCTCTCTAAGTCCCCGCCCCCGCTCTCTCGAGCGTGTCCGATGGCCCGGTCCAGGTTATCGACCACCGAGAGCAGGTCCTTGAAGAGATTCTGGGAGCCGTACTGGAGCGCCTCCTGGCGCTCCTTGAGCGCGCGCTTGCGGAAGTTGTCGAAGTCGGCCTGCAGGCGCAGGAGCCGGTCGCCCGCATCCACCAGCTCCTCGCGGAGCCGGGAGACCACGGCCAAGGCGTCGCCCTCCGCGATCGGCTCGGCCTCGAGCACGTCTCCCGGGTCCTCGGGCTCGCGCTTGCCGTCGGCGTAGTCCTCGACGGCGGCGGCGGCCTCGCGCAGGGCGGCCTCGAGCTCCGGATCGGTCGGAATCGACCGACCCAGGTCGTCGCCCTCCTCCGACGCGTCTCCGGGGCGTCTGCCGCGGTCCGGCCTTCCGCTCACGCCAGCAGCTTCTCCGTCATCACGCGAGAGCAGTACTCGACCAGGGGGATCACGCGCGAGTAGTTCATGCGGCGCGGGCCGATCACCCCCACCGCGCCGAGCGGTGCGAGGGCGTCGCCATAGCGCGTGGCCACCAGGGCGCAGTGCGACAGGGCCGGATCGCCGACCTCGCCACCGAGCGCGACCTGGACGCCTTCGCCGCTCAACATCTCCTCGACGATGTCGGCCAGACGCTCCTTCGTCTCCAGTGTTTCGAGCACGTCGCGCAGCCGGCGCGGATCCTGGAACTCGGGCTGGTCGAGCAGCGCCAGCCGCGTCGCGACCACGACGTCCGCCTCCTCCTCCTGCGCGGCCAGCGCCCGCTCCCCCAGATCGAGCGCCTGGCGCAGGGCGCGGCTGGCCTCCCGGCGCAGGGCCGCGGCCTCCCGGCGCAGGGCGTCGCGCACCGCCTCGAGTGTGCGGCCGGCCACCCGCTCGGCGAGCAGGGAAGCGGCCCGGTCGAGCTCGCGCTGGGAGAGCGACGGCTCGGCCTCGATCACCCGTCGGTAGGCGGCTCCCGCGGCGCTGACCAGCACCGCCAGCACGCGCCCGGTCCCGAGCCGGACGAGGCTCACGTGCTGGAGCGTGACGCGCTCCAGACGCGGCGCGACCGCGAAGCCGAGCAGTCGCGTCTGCACCGACAGCACCTGCGCGGCGACCGCCACGACGGCGTCGCTCTCGGCGCTGTCGACGCCGAAGTCGATCGTGCGACGGTCGTAGTCGGCCAGATCGAAGGGCTCGATCAAGCGGTCGATGAACAGGCGCAGCCCCTCCTCGGTGGGAACGCGCCCGGCGGAGGCATGCGGCTGCTCGACGAGCCCGAGCTCCGCGAGCTCGGCGAGGGTCGCGCGGATGCTCGCGGAGGAGAGCTTGCGCGACAGCAGGTGCGAGACGTGGGCCGAGCCGATCGGAGCGGCCTCGCCGACGTAGGCGCGGATCGTGGCCCGCAGCACCTCCTGCTGGCGCGTAGACAGCTCGGGGGCGGCGTCGCCGCCCGCGGGCCGGTGGATGGATCCCGTCTTCGACACGCGGCGAAAGTTAACGCAAGCGGCGGATCAGAGGTCCCTGCCGGGCTAGACGAAATGAGCGAACACCGAGTCCGAGAGCAGCCGCCCCCGGGGCGTCAGTCGCAGGTCGCCGCCGCCCCTTCGCTCGAGCAGCTCGCATCGGCACAGCGCCTCGATCGCGGGCCCGAAGAAGGCCTGGGGAGGCGCGCCGAACTCCGCTGCGAAACGCCCCGCATCGAGCCCGGCGACCGTTCGCAGGGCCAGGAAAACCGCCTCCCCCCGCGCCACCGCCGGCGCGAGCACCTCGACCTCCGCCTCCCGGCGACCGGCCGCGACCTCCAGGTAGGCGTCCAACGCCCGGGGATTGGTGCGGCGCGCTCCGTGCGGGCGGTCGGGCGCCGCCGGGTCGTTCGAAACCGCCCCCATGCCCAGCCCCAGTACCGGGCGCCGGCGCCAGTAGCGCGCGTTGTGGATCGCCTCGGCGCCCGGCCGCGCGTAGCTCGAGATCTCGTAGCGGCGGTAGCCCGCAGCTGTCAGCCCGGCCTCCACGCGCTCGAGCATCGCCGCGGCGGTCTCCTCGTCCGGCGTGTCGAGTCGACCCCGTGCAGCCGCCACGGCGAAGGGTGTCCCGGGCTCGAGGGTGAGCTCGTAGACCGACAGGTGCTCGGGCCCGAAGGCGATCGCCGCCGCGAGCTCGCGGTCGAGGGACGCGAGATCCTGGCCGGGAGCCACGGCGATCAGATCGAGGGAGAGACGGGAGAATCCCGCCTGGCGGCAGGCCTCGAGCGTGAGCCACCCCTCCTCGGCCCGGTGCCCTCGGCCGAGCCGGCGCAGCGTGGCGTCGTCGAAGGACTGGATCCCGACCGAGATCCGGTCCACGCCGGCCTCCCGGAACCCGGGCAGCCGCTCGCGCTCGAGGGTTCCCGGGTTGGCCTCCAGGGTGACCTCGGCGGGCTCCCCCGGAAAGGCGGCGCGGACCGCCTCGATCAGTGCGGCGACGCTCCCGGGCCGCAGCAGCGACGGGGTGCCGCCGCCGAAGTAGACGGTGGCGAGCCGACGGCCTGCGAAGGCCGCTCGGCGCGCGGCGAGCTCGTCGCACAGCGCGCGCACGTAGCGCGACTCCAGCTCGCGGGGCAGGGTCGGCGCCGCCACGACGGCGAAGTCGCAGTAGGGGCAGATCCGCTCGCAGAACGGCACGTGCAGGTAGACGCCGACGTCCTCGGTCACGGCTCGCAGCTTGGAGTGCCCCGATGCGGGTTTCAATGTAGGCTCTCCTGATCGTGAGCCAGCGCCCGGTCCACTGCGAGCTGCTCCCGAACGGGCTCACGGTTCTGCTCCGGGAGACCGACGCCGCGCCGGTCGCCGAGCTGCAGATCTGGGCGGTCGCGGGGTCCGCCGACGAGCGGCCCGACGAGCGGGGCCTCGCGCACTTTCACGAGCACATGCTGTTCAAGGGCACCGAGCGGCGCGGGCTCGGCCAGGTCGCGGGCGAGGTCGAAGGCGCCGGCGGGCGGATCAACGCCTACACCTCCTTCGACGTCACCGTCTACCACGCCACGGTCCCCTCGGACGCGGTGGCGGCCGGCTTCGACGTGCTCGCCGACGCGGTGCTGCACTCGGTCTTCGATCCGGGCGAGATCGAGCGCGAGATCGAGGTGGTGCTCGAGGAGATCCGCCGCAGCGAAGACTCCCCCGGCAGCGTGCTGGGCAACGCCGTGTTCGAGACGGCCTTCGCCAAACACCCCTACCGCCATCCGATCCTCGGGACACAGGAGAGCGTCAGCGCTCTCGACCGGTCTCGGCTGCTGCGCTTCTACGAGCAGTGGTACACGCCGGACAACCTGGTGGTGGTGGCGGTCGGGCGCTTCGACCGCGACGCCCTGCTCGAGAACGTGCGCAAGGCCTTCGCCGACCGGGCGCCGAGCGGCGCGCGGCGTGCGCGCTGCCCCGAGCCCGAGCAGACGTCGCTCCGCTCGGTGGTGCTGGCGCGCCCCTTCGAGCGGGCGTCCGTCGAGGTCGCCTATCCCGGCGTCGCCCTCTCCCATCCCGACGCCCCCTATCTGGACCTGCTCGCCTTCCTGCTGGGGAGCTGCGAGAGCAGCCGCCTCGTCCGCGGGGTGAAGGAGCGCGCCGGACTGGTCGAGCGCATCGACGCCTGGTCCTACACCCCGCTCGACCCCGGGACCACGACGATCGACTTCGAGACCGACGCCGGGCGCATCGAAGCGGCTCTGGAGGCGACCGTGGCCGAGGTGGAGCGGCTGCGCGCCGACCCCGTCGGCGAGGACGAGCTGGAGAAGGCGCGCGTCAACTTCCTCGCCTCGGAGCACTTCGAGCGTGAGAGCGTGTCGGGGATGGCGGCGAAGCTCGGCACCTTCCACGTCACCGGCGGCGGGCTGGCCGCCGAAGCCCGCTACCTCGACACCGTACGCGGAGCGACCCCGGCCGACCTGCTGCGCGCCGCGCGAACCTGGTGGAGGCCCGATGCGCTCACCGTCGGCGCGCTCCTCCCCGAGGAGGACCGGACCTCGGTCGACGAGGCGGTGATCCGCCGCGCGGTGTCGCGGGGCGTGGAGCGCGCGGCGCGCAAGATGCGCGCGCCGGTCGCGCGGTCGCGCGCGCCCGAGTGCGTCAGCTACGAGCTGCCGGGCGGCGCCGCGCTGCACGTGGTGCCCCGGCCCCAGGTGCCGATCTTCGCGGCGCGCGCGGCCCTGCGCGGCGGCCTGCTCGCCGAGGACGCCTCGACCTCCGGACTGACCGCCTTCCTCGCCTCGATGTGGCTGCGCGGCACCGCGAGCCACTCCGCGGCGGGCTTCTCCCGGGCGATCGAGAGCCGCGCCGCCGACATCGACGCCTTCTCCGGTCGCAGCAGCTTCGGTCTCACCCTCGAGGCCCCGAGCACCTCCCTCGAGGCGACCCTCGACCTGTTCGCCGAGGTGCTGCTCCAGCCCGCCTTCGACCCCGCGGAGATCGAGCGCGAGCGCGCCGAGACGCTCGCGGCGATCGAGCGCCGCGAGGATCGCCTGGGCCAGCGCACCTTCCTGCTGTTGACCGAGCAGCTGTACCGGGAGCACCCCTACCGCATGCCGACGCTCGGCCGCGCCGAGGTGATCGCCGGGCTGGATCGGGAGACGGTGCTGGCGCACCACCAGCGTCTGGTGAAGGCCGGCAATCTGGTGATCGCCGTGGCCGGCGACGTCGATCCCGACGCGATCGCTCGCGCCGTCGCCTCGCGCCTGGTCGATCTCGATGCCAGCCCGTTCACGGAGCCCGCGCCGCCACTCGAGCCGACGCCCGACGCGATCCGTCGCGCGGAGCTGGTGAAGGACCGCGAGCAGGCGCATCTCGCGATCGGCTTCCGCGGCGTCTCCGTCGCCGACGAGGACCGCTTCGCGCTCGAGGTGATCTCCCAGATCCTCGCCGGCCAGAGCGGTCGCCTGTTCCTGGAGCTGCGCGACAAGCAGGGCCTCGCCTACTCGGTGACTGCGACGAGCGTCGAAGGCCTGGCGCCTGGCTACTTCGCGGTGTACATCGCGACCTCGCCCCAGAAGCTCGAGCGGGCGCGCGCGGGCCTGTTCGCAGAGCTGGAGCGCCTGATCGAGAGTGCGCCCGCGATCGAGGAGGTGGACGCCGCCCGCCGCCACCTGCTCGGCAACTTCGCGATCGACCGCCAGCGCAACGCGGTCCACGCCGCCCAGACCAGCCTCAACGCGCTCTACGGCCTCGGACGCGATGCGGGCGATCGCTACCCGGGACAAATCGCCGCGGTCGGCCCCGACGACGTGCTGCGGGTGGCGCGCCGGATCGTGAAGCTCGACGCCTACACCGAGGCCGTGGTCCGCGGCGAGCCGCGCAGTCAGGTCCCGTGAAGGAGCTCCCAGAGAGACCGCGGAGTCGTCAGTAGCCGATCGCGAGCCCACCGCGGCGCGGGTCGC
Organism: uncultured Spirochaetales bacterium; assembly: GCA_964653555.1. GTDB lineage: Bacteria > Myxococcota_A > UBA9160 > UBA9160 > SMWR01 > JAHEJV01. The sequence goes on from CAZZFT010000107.1 coordinate 11,069, forward strand.
TCCCGCCCCAGAAGACGCCCTCCGCATCGACCTGGATCGCCTCCGCCGCCGACCAGTCGCGCTCCCCCACCTCGACCGTGTGGCCGCGCGCGCGCAGCCCCTCCACCACGTCGCGCGGCACCTCGGGCTCCACGTACAGCACGTCGGGGTCCCACTGGTGGTGGAAGCGCGGCGCGGACACCGCCGCGGAGACGTCCATTCCGTAGTCGATCACGTTGATCAGCGACAGCAGCGTGGTGCTGATGATCCGCGGACCCCCGGGGCTGCCGGTCACCAGGAACAGCGCGCCGTCCTTGTCGACGATCGTCGGCGTCATGCTGGAGAGGGGCCGCTTCCCCGGGGCGATCGCGTTCGCGCCGCGCGTGTCGACGAGACCGTAGGTGTTGGGCGTGCCCTCTGCCTTCGCGAAGTCGTCCATCTCGTTGTTGAGCAGCACCCCCGTTCCCTCGGCGGTGATCCCCGAGCCGTAGGGCGTATTGATCGTCATCGTGAGGGACACCGCGAAGCCCTCGGCATCGGCGGTGGAGAGGTGCACCGTGCCCGCGTCGATCAACGTCTCACCGGGTGCCTCGATGGGCACCGCGTAGTCGTCGTCGAGCCAGCGCCAGGGAGGGCGGCGCCACCAAGGGGGCTCGAGGCGCGCGCGCAGCGAGTCGGCGTGGGCGCGCGATGCGAGCCGGGCAATGGGAACGTCCGCGAAAGCGGGATCCCCGAGATAGGCGGCGCGATCCGCGAAGGCCGCCTTCATCGCCTCGGCGATGCGGTGGATGCTGGCCGATGAGCCCGCACCGAGCGGGGCAAGCTCCTGCCCCTCGAGCACCTGGAGCGCCTCGATCACGGTCACGCCCGAGGAGGGCGGCGGAAACGCGTGGATCGTGTAGCCGCGGTAGCTCCCGCTCAGGGGCTCGCGGATCACCGGTTGATAGTCGGCCAGGTCCTCGAGCGTGAGCAGGCCGCCCCGCGCGCGCACGGCCTCCACCAGGGAGGCCGCGAGCTCGCCGCGATAGAAGACGTCCGGTCCCTCTTCCGCGATCTGACGCAGCGTGCGACCCAGGTCGCGCTGGACCAGGCGCCAGCCCGGCCGCGCGGGGGTTCCCTCGGGCGGGAACTGGATGGCCGCGGTCTCGGGAAAGAGCTTTGCGAGACCCCGCGCGCGCATGAACTCGATCATCCGCACGTGGTAGAGATTGATCGGGAAGCCCTCCTCCGCGAGGGCGATCGCCGGGCCGAGCACGTCCGCGAGCGACAGCGTCCCCCAGCGCGCCAGGGCCCACACGCAGCCCGCCACGAAGCCGGGCGTCGCGACGGCGAGCGGCCCGACGAGCGAGGCGCGTTCGGGGACCCCGGGCTGCAGATACATGTCGCGTGTCGCCGCCGCAGGCGCGGTCTCGCGCGCATCGAGCGCCACCACCGCGCGGTCCGGGAACCGGACCAGCAGGAAGACGCCGCCTCCCAGGCCCGCGGAGAAAGGCTGGGTGACGGCGAGCGCAAAGGCGGTGGCGACCGCCGCGTCGACCGCGTTGCCGCCGCGCTCGAGCATCGCGAGCCCGGCGAGGGCGGCAGCCGGTTGGGAGGTCACGACCATCCCCTGGGCGCCGTAGGCGGGAGCCGGAGCCGCTGCGCGGCTCGGTCCGGGGAACAGCAAGAGCGCGACCAGAGCACTGGTCGCGAGGACGCGGAGCGTGGACATGGCGCGAAGCTACCACGGGGCTCCACACCCGCCCCGCGACACGCGGGGCTAACGTCGCCTCGCCTTCCGTCCGAGGAAGCCTCGAGCATGCGCGCGCACCGCTCGATCGTCCTGCTGCTCTGCGCCCTGCTCGGGGCCGGACTCGCGCTCGGCTGCGGAAGCGAGGCGGCACCGGCGGCTGCGGCGCTACCGGTGGCGCACGTGGAGGACGGACCCCACGACGCCGCGGTCCTCGAGATGGGCGAGCTGGGCCAGATCCGCATCGAGCTGCTGCCCGAGCTGGCGCCGCAGACTGTCGCCCGCTTCGTCGAGCGCTCGCGCGCCGGGCTCTACGACGGCACCACCTTCCACCGCGTGATTCCGGGCTTCATGATCCAGGGCGGAAATCCGTTGACCCTCGACAAGGACCCGCGCAACGACGCGCGCGACACCGAGGACCCGACCGTCCCCGACGAGTTCACCGACTACCCGCAGGTGCGCGGAACGGTCTCCTTCGCCAACACTGGCGCGCGCAACTCGGGCAAGGTGCAGTTCTTCATCTTGCAGCAGGACCAGCGCCAGCTCGACGGCCACTACACGGCGTTCGGACACGTGGTCGAGGGCATGGACGTGGTCGACGCGATCACGGCACTCGAGATCGACCGCTACGGACGCTACGGGCCGCCGGATCGCCCCTACCCCGTGGATGCGCGCATCGAGCACGTGCGGATCGAGTCGGCGGACGGCAAAGTGCTCGCGCCGCTGGGGGCGAACGGCTAGCCTCCCGCCTCCGTGGCCCGGTAGCTCAGTTGGTAGAGCACCGCACTGAAAATGCGGGTGTCGCCAGTTCGACTCTGGCCTGGGCCACCACTCCGGGCCGATCTCCGCTCGCCTCCAGCTCGCTGCGCGCGTCCCGCACCTTGCCCCGGCGCCGATCTCCGCTCGTCTTCGGCTCGCTGCGCGCGGCGTCCCGCCGCTCGCCCCGGCCGATCTCCGCTCTTCTGGGGTCATCCTCCGTCAGGGCGGAAGCGGAGCTCCAGCGCCGGCTGGCCGTGGTCCGAGGGCCAGATCCGCTCGGGATAGATCTTCGCGAGGGGCGTGCTGCCAACCACGCTCCCGCGTCGGACCTTGTGCGGCGGGTCGAGCGAGAAGACCATGTCGATCCGCTCGTCGAGAGCCGACCGGAGATTGCGCAGGTCCGCGTCCTGGCAGCACGTGTAGCCGGGGCGGTGCCCGGGCAGCGCGTCCCAGGCGTCGGTCCAGGGCCCCGGAGCGGGCGAGCCGAACAGGTCGACGCCCTGGGCGAGCTGGCTGTAGGGCGGCACCAGCACCTGCACCGGATCGAAGAGGGGATCGATGAAGGGGCCGTCCTCGGGCGAGGAGTTGATGTCGCCGACCGCGATCGTCTGGGTTCCGGCGGGCGGCGGGGTGAGGGCCAGCGAGGCCGCGATCAGTCCGTCGAGCTCCGTGGCCTGGGCGGCCTGGATCGAACCGCCGAACACGAGCTCCACACCGGGCGGCGTCGGCGGCAGCGGTCCGGGCGGCGGCGGGATCAGGCTCATCACCTCGAGGTGCGTGTTCACGAAGCGATAGGTGCGGCCGCGCACCTGCGCGTCCACGCCGACGAAGCCGCGCGCCACCGACAGCGGTCCGATCGGGCTGTTCACCGTCGCCACGACCGTGTAGCGGCAGCCGTCGGCGGACGGAATGGAGCAGGGGAAGGGCACCACTGCGGTGGGAACGCCGGCGCGCGCCAGGATCACGTCGCGATCCAGCACGGTGACGGTGAAGTCGGGCAGGCCGTCGAAGTTCAGATCCACCGGCAGCCCGGGCGGAAGGCCCGGCACCAGGACACTGGTGAGGTTCAGGTCCTCGACCACGCCAGCCACGGCATAGGGATGGCCCAGGCCGATGAGCGCGGCCTGGACGTCGGCGAGGTGATCGGTGAAGGCCGCCGCCACCGACGGATCGCTGCAGTCGGGGCCGGGAAGCGGGATGTCGAAACACTCGAAGCGGAACACCTCCTGCTGGCCGACGAGATCGGGAGAACGCAGCGCGAGCAGCAGCGCCAGCCGCTTGGCGCGCGCCCCGGGCTCGCTCGCGGCGATGATCTGGAGCGCCTCGACGAGCGCCGCGTTGAAGGAGATCGGATCCGTCGCCGCGATCACGGCACCGAGGTCGGCGCCCAGATACTGGTTCTGCGACATCACGTCGATCTTGTCGTCGGGGCCGAGCCCGCCGGAGCCGGTTGCGGCGGATGACGCCGCGATGGCGATCACGAGCAGCAAGAGCGGGAGAACGCGCGGGAAACGCCTCATCGGCACCTTCCTCCTCCGGTCCCCCACCCCTACCATCCTCGCACGATTCGCACCGCGAGGGTTCATCGAAATTTCCACGGCGGGAGGTGGGAGGGCCACCGCTCCGGCGCCGCGGAAGCCACCCCGACCGGGAGAGCATGTTCGACTGGATCACAGACCCTCAGGCCTGGATCGCCCTCGGGACGCTCACCGCCCTCGAGATCGTGCTGGGCATCGACAACATCGTGTTCCTCTCGATCCTGTCGGAGAAGCTGCCGCACGCGCAGCAGGCGCCGGCGCGGCGGATCGGGCTCGCGCTGGCGATGTTCGGCCGCGTGGCGCTCCTGCTCGGGATCGCCTGGGTCATGCGACTCACCAGCGACTTGTTCACGGTACTGGGAGAGGGCATCTCGGGCCGCGACCTGATCCTGTTCGCGGGCGGACTGTTCCTGATCGGGAAGAGCACCTACGAGATCCACCAGAACGTGGAGGGATCCCACGAGCTCGCGACGCGGGGCGCCGGCACGTCGTTCGCGAGCGTGCTCGTCCAGATCCTGCTCCTCGATCTGGTGTTCTCCCTCGACTCGGTGATCACGGCGGTGGGCATGGCCGATCACGTGCCGGTGATGGTGGCGGCGGTCGTGCTCGCGGTCGGCGTAATGATGCTCTCCGCCGACGCGATCGCGGGCTTCATCTCGCGCCACCCCACGATCAAGATGCTCGCGCTCTCGTTCCTGCTGCTGATCGGCGTCATGCTGGTGGCGGAGTCGCTGGGTCGCCAGGTCCCGAAGGGGTACGTGTACACGGCGATGACCTTCTCCCTGTTCGTCGAGCTCCTGAACATCCGGTCGGCGCGCGGCCGCGGCCGACCGCGCGCCTCGGGAGCTCCAGCCGCGACCGGCGCGTGAGGGCGGAAGGGACCACTCCGCAGACGCCGCCCCGCCGCTGGCGGGGGGACGGGCTCCGCGGTACCTCCTCGGGCATGGAGCCAACGAGCCGGCGCCGGCGCTCCTCCTCGGAGGAGCAGTCGGATTGAGCGAGGCCCACGCGACGCTCGACCTGTTCGGAATCGCCTGGCGCCTCGGGGCCACCCTTTTCTTCGTGCTGCTCAACGGCTTCTTCGTGGCCGCGGAGTTCGCACTGGTGAAGGTGCGCGAGGCGCGCATCGACCAGCTTGCGGGCGAAGGTCGGCGCGGCGCCCGCGCCGCCCAGCACGTCCTCGATCACCTCGACCGTTACCTCTCCGCCTGCCAGCTCGGCATCACCCTGGCCAGCCTGATCCTCGGCGCGCTGGGCGAGCCGGCGGTGTCCGTGCTCCTGGTCGGCGGGCTCGAGGCGCTCGGGGTGCGCAGCGACCCCCACGCGCCCTGGGTGCCGGTCGTCTCGATCGGCCTCGCCTTCACCATCATCACCACCCTGCACATGACGCTGGGCGAGCAGGCGCCCAAGATGTGGGCCCTGCGCCGGGCCGAGCCGATCATCCTGCGCACGGCGCGCCCGCTGCGCGCCTTCGCCTGGCTGTTCGGCCCCTTCATCGTGGGCATCAACGCGATCTCCAACCGGCTGCTGGGCCTCGTCGGCCTGCCCGCCGAGCTCGGCCACGAGCACACCCCCTCCGCCGAGGAGATCCGCAGCATCCTGTCGCTCTCGGCCACAGCCGGGCACATCTCCGAGCGGCAGCACGAGCTCACCGCCAACGTGTTCCGGATGATCGAGCTCGAGGTGCGCCACGTCGTCGT
>CAZZFT010000108.1:0-16284 GCA_964653555.1 uncultured Spirochaetales bacterium
AAGGTGGCCGTGGTGTGCGGCTTCGGCGAGGTGGGCAAGGGCTGCGCCCAGGCGCTGCGCGGCCAGGGCTGCCGCGTGATCATCACCGAGATCGACCCGATCTGCGCGCTCCAGGCAGCGATGGAGGGCTACCAGGTGACGACGCTGGAGGACGCGGTCTCGACCGCCGACATCTTCGTCACCACCACCGGCAACAAGGACATCCTCACCGCAGACCACATGGCGCGCATGAAGGACAAAGCGATCGTCGGCAACATCGGCCACTTCGACAACGAGATCGACATGGCCGGGCTCAAGAAGATCAAGGGCATCCGGCGCGAGAACATCAAGCCCCAGTACGACGAGTGGATCTTCCCCGACGGTCACTCGGTGCTGGTGCTCGCCGAGGGACGCCTGCTCAATCTGGGCTGCGCCACCGGTCACCCGAGCTTCGTGATGAGCGCGTCGTTCACGAACCAGGTGCTGGCCCAGCTCGAGCTCTGGCAGAAGAGCGGCCAGTACGAGCGGAAGGTCTACGTGCTGCCGAAGGCGCTCGACGAGGAGGTGGCGCGGCTGCACCTGGACCAGCTCGGGGTGAAGCTGACGCGCCTGACCGCGTCGCAGGCGGAGTACATCGGGGTGCCGGTCGAGGGACCCTACAAGCCCGACCACTACCGGTACTGAGCGGCGGCGGCCGGCGCCGGGCCCGAGCGGGCTCGGAACGGCAGCCGGCCTCGGCGCAGCGGGGCGGGGCGGCGCTCGTCCCCCGGGGTAGTGGCCGTTCCAGGGCCGCCGGCCCTCCGGCGCCGCGAAGTTCTCGCTAGAGTTGGCAGAAGTATGGGACCGCGCCGTCCGATAATCGCTCCATGAACCTTCGCCGGCTGCGCTTCTCCTCCGCCCTCCTGGCGGTGCTGCTGCTCCTGGCGACGGCCGCCCCGGCCGCCGCCGAGCTCGACTGCCCCAGCATCAGCCAGCTCGCCCGAGAGTTCCTGCGCCACCACGTGAGCCAGCGGGCCCTCGGCGCGGAGATCGAGGAGCGGGCGATCGAGAGCTACATCCGCCGTCTCGACACGTCGCGCAGCCTGATGCTCGAGAGCGAGGTCGCCACCCTGCACGGCCAGCTCGCCGGCGTGTTCGAGAACCTCCAGACCGGCAACTGCTCGCAGCTCGCCGCCGTCCACGAGAGCCTGATCGCCCACCAGGAGGCCTCCGAGGAGTACGCCAAGCAGCTGGTGGCCGCACCCGAATTCCAGCTCGACGAGACCGTCGAGATCCGCATCGATCCCGACGAGCGCGGCTATCCGAAGACGGACGCCGAGCGCAAGGAGCTGTGGCGGAAGCTCGTCCACTTCCAGATGTCGAACTACCTGGGAGCGGGAGAGTCGCTGGCCGAGGCGAAGCGACTGCTCGGGCACCGCTACGAGTTGCGCACGAAGCGCCTGCGCGAGCTGCCCCAGGCGGAGATCTTCTCGATCTTCCTCGACTCCTTCGCGACCGCGCTCGACCCCCACTCGAACTACCTCTCGCCCGAGGCGGTCGAGGACTTCCGCATCTCGATGTCGCTGTCGCTCGAGGGCATCGGCGTCGCCCTCTCGGAGCGCGACGGCTACGCGGTGGTCGAGCGCGTCATTCCCGGCGGGGCGGCCGACCGCCTCCCGAACGGCCTCCAGCCCAACGACAAGATCATCGCGGTGGCGGAGGACAAGGGCGACTCGGTGACGATCGTGGACATGCCACTGCGCGAGGCGGTCAGCCTGATCCGCGGCAAGAAGGGCACGACGGTGAACCTGACCGTGCTGCGGCAGGGCGACGAGACGACGCGCTTCAAGCTGCCCATCGTGCGCGACAAGATCGATCTCGCCGAGCAGGCGGCGAGCCTGCGCTTCGTGACGCGCGAGCGCGACGGTGTACCGCTGAAGCTCGCGATCATCGATCTGCCCTCGTTCTACGGCGACGCGGATCCCGACCAGCGCCAGTGCACCGATGACGTCGAGAAGCTGCTCGGCGAGGTGGCCGAGGCCAAGGCCGACGGCCTCCTGCTCGACCTGTCGCGCAATGGCGGCGGTCTGCTCGAACACGCGGTCAAGATCTCGGGCTTCTTCATCCGGAAGGGAGAGGTGGTCGGGGTCCAGAACGCGCGCCAGCAGCTGAGCGTGCTGAGCGATCGCGACGAGCGGATCCTCTACTCCGGACCGATGGTGGTGCACGTGTCCCGCGTGTCCGCCTCCGCCTCCGAGATCCTGGCCGGCGCGCTCAAGGACTACCGCCGCGCCGTGATCACCGGGGACGATCACACCTTCGGCAAGGGCACGGTCCAGACCGTCACGCCGCTCCCACCGGGCCTCGGCGCGCTGAAGATCACCACCGCGCGCTTCTTCCGGCCCGGAGGCCGCTCCACCCAGAACGACGGCGTCGCTGCCGACGTGGTGATCCCCTCGCTGCTGGCCAACGAAGACCTGGGCGAGCGCAACCAGCCCTTCGCCCTCGAAGGCGAGCGGATCTCCCCGCTGTTCGGCAGCTTCGCGAACGCGATCGGCCCCGGGGACGTGTCGAGCATCGTGCCCGCCGCCGCGCTCCCGGAGCTCGTGCGCAGCTCGTCGGAGCGGGTCGCAAAGAACGAGAAGTTCGCGGAGGTGCGCGAGCGGCTCGCGGAAGCCAAGACCCACGACGGCGTCGTGCGCCTCGCCGACATCCTGAAGGAGCGCCAGGAGGCGAAGGCGCGGGAGCACGAGGGCGACGAGTCCGAAGCCGGCGGCATCCGCACGGCCAGCCTGACCGACGACGCGAGCGACGGCGTCGGCGGCGCGAACGGCAAGGAGATGACCCCGCAGCTGGAGGAGGCCATCGAGGTGCTGGCCGACCTGGTCTCCGTCACGCGCCGCGCGCATCCGGACCTCGGTCCCCAGACCCAGGCCGAGGGAGGAACCCGTGCCCCTTCAGATCCTGAGCTCGCCCAGCGCCAGCCGTGACACCGCCGGGGAGCTCGAGCGCGCGATCCGTGCCGCGTTTCCCGAGGCGTCCGTCGTCGAGGTAGCCGCGAACAGCCCCGGGCACTTCGCGATCCGCGTGGTCTGTGCCTCCTTTGCCGACGAGAGCCGCGTGAAGCAGCAGCAGCGGGTCTACGCGGCGATCGCCCACCTGATGAAGGGCGACGCGGCGCCGGTGCACGCGGTCGACCGCCTGCTCACCGCGGCGGGCTAGCGGCCCGGGCCCATTCGCGCCGGGAGGTCAGCCTTCCCGACCCGCCGAGCTCCGTGCAGGCGCGCGCGCCCGCCCGGGCGGCACGCGCGACGATCTCGGGCAGCGGGAGTCCGTGGGCGAGCCCGGCGGCGAAGGCGCCGTGGAAGACGTCGCCGGCGCCGGTCGTGTCGCGCACGCGCACGCGCGGACTGCGATAGCGACACACGCGCCCCCGGTGCCAGTAGAGGCCGCCGCGCGCACCGAGCGTGACGACGCCGGTGGCGCCGAACTCGCCGTGCAGGCGCCGCACCGCGTCCGCGGGATCCCCCGGCGACCAGCGCCGGGCGAAGGCCTCGGGGAGCACGGGGTGGTCGACCCGGGGAAGCAGCGCGAGGTAGTCGGGGCGCGGGTCGCTGAAGTCCGCCACCACCGGCACGCCCTGCCCGCGCGCCCGGCGCACCGCCCGCAGCGCCTGCGCCGGGAAGTGGCCGTCGATCAACAGCACGCTCCCGGGGCGGACCGCAGCGAGGTCGAAGGCGGGGGCGCGGCGCTCGAGCGGGGCGCGGTGGGCGGTGACGAAACGGCGCTCGCCGTCGCGCTCGCCGATCAGCACCACGGCGATCGTCGTCGGCAGGGTCTTCGAGAGGATCAGCCGCCGGGTGTCGACACCGGCCTCACGCAGGCGACGGCGGGCGAGCCGACCGTCGGCGTCGTTCCCCACCAGCGACAGCAGGCGTGCGCGGCAGCCGAGCCGCGCCGCCTGGGCGAGCGCGTTCGACACCATGCCCCCCACCTCGACCCGGCGTTCGGTGTAGCGCGTCCTCTCGCCCGCGAAGGCGAGGTCTTCGAGCCGGTAGAGGTGATCGATCACGCACAGACCGAGCCCGACCACGACCGGTCGACGTGCGGTCACCCCTCTCGGTACGTCGTGTGACGCGGCGCGCCGGCGAGGATGTTCTCCTTGCCCCAGCTGGTCACCTTCTTGAACGCATCCGACGCGATGAAGGCGTCGAAGGCGTCCTCGCTCTGCCAGCGCGACACGATCAGGTACACGGGCGCGTCCCCGTCGACGCGGCGGTAGACGTGGGAGTCGTCGTGGCCCGCGATGCCCTGCATCGTCTCGACGACGCGCGCACAGGCGTCCTCGAAGATCTTCTCCTTGCCGGGCCTCACGCTGTAGTTCATTCCGATCGTGACCACGCGAATCCTCCGCCTCGGGGCCGGGAAGTTAGCCCTGCACCCTCCACGCTGCCGCGTGCCGCCGATGGGCTTCCACCCGCGCCGGCACCCGGAACAGGGGGACGAGCGCGACGCCGGCGACGAAGCCACCGACGTGGGCCCAGAACGCGACCCCGCCGCCCATGCCCTGGAGCGCGGGGATCCCGCCGATCAGCTGGAGCAGGAACCAGTACCCGAGCATGAGATAAGCGGGAACGACGACGCGGGTGAAGAAGAAGCCCAGCACCACCAGCATGTGGACCGGAGCGCGCGGGAAGAGCACCGCGTAGGCCCCCATCACGCCACCGATCGCCCCCGACGCCCCCACCACCGGAACTGCGCTGTCGGGATTCGCGAAGACGTGGGTGAGCGTCGCGGCGATCCCGCACAGCAGGTAGAAGAGCGCGAAGCGGACGGGACCCATCGAGTCCTCGACGTTGTCTCCGAACACCGAGAGGAACCACAGATTGCCGACGATGTGGAACCAGCCCCCGTGCAGGAACATCGAGGTCAGCACGGTGAGCCAGTTCTCCCCGCCGATCGCGCAGGAGAGGTGCGGACCCAGCGAGACCGCGGTGCCGGGCGGCGCCGTCCCGAGCAGCGCGCCCGGAATCGCCCCCAGACGGCACACCGACACGCTCAAGGCGGGCTCGCTGCCCAGACCCTGGAGGAAGATCCACGCCGCCGCGTTCAGCCCGATCAGGGCGAAGGTCGCGATGGAGGCGTGGAGAGTGGGATTCTCGTCGCGCAGCGGGAACACGCCGCGACGCTACTCTCCGCCCCGCGCGATCCGCAATCGCAGCGCCCTCAGGGCGCGGCGTTGCCCGCGACGACGGCGCCCTGGGCGCAGCGGAATCCGACGCTCTCGTGGCGCAGCGTCGGCTGGGCTGCCTCGCGGTGGGAGGAGCGCATGGCCAGGGCGCTGTTCTGCCAGGAGCCACCGCGCAGTACGCGCGCACCGGCGATCGACTCGTGGGGGCTGCCGGTCCACTCGAGGACGTTCCCGGCCATGTCGAAGAGTCCGTAGGGGCTGCGCCCGCGATCGCGGCTGCCGACGGGCGAGGTCGATCCGCCGCCGCAGCCCATCGTGCCGTCGGCGCTCATCACGGCCACGTCGCAGCTGGCGCCCTCGTTGCCCCAGGGATAGGTGCGCCCGTCGGTCCCGCGCGCGGCCTTCTCCCACTCCTCCTCCGTCGGAAGCCGCTTCCCCACCCAGCTGCAATAGGTGGCCGCCTGGTCCCAGTCGATGCAGTTCACCGGGTGATCACCGCGCTCGGAGACGTCCCAGTTGCAGCCCGGGCCGACTCCGGGCGGCGTGCACGCGCCGGAGGCCACGCAGGAGCCGTACTCGCTGACCCGGACCTCGGTGCGGTCGATCCGGAACGCGGGCAGGTCGGCGCGGCGTCCCGGCTCCGACGCCGGACACTCCCGATCGACGATGCCGTTGCAGCCGTAGAGGAAGGATCCGGAGGGAATGGTCACCAGCTTCACCTCAGCGCGATCGCTCACCGGGATCGGAGGACCGGAGGAGACGTCGAGCGCGGCTTCGCCCGCGACCGCGGGGTCCTCCCCCCCGCGACGCTGCGACGCGACCTCCGGCTCGTGGTTCTCGCGCTCGGCCTCGAAGGCCTCGCGCCGCGCCGCCAGGACGCGGCGCCCGTCGTCGAAGGCCTGGCGGAAGCTCTGGGAGGCGCGGCGCAGCTCGGGGATCGCCGCGGCGAAGTTCCCCGCCTCGAGCAACTCGTCGGCCTCGGCGAGCCGCTGCCCGCCCAGCCGAATCGCGTCGCCGGGTTCCAGGCCGGCCGACGCCGCCAGGGCGACCCACGCGTCGCGCGCATCCACCGCCTCGTAGCGCGATCCGAGCGCCGATTCCGCGTCGTCGAGGCTGGCCAGCGTCGCCTCCAGGTGCATGCGCGCTTCGGTGTAGGCGGCCACGGCTCGATCGGTCTCGCCGTTGGCGGCCAGCTCGCCCGCGAGCTCCATGTGCCCGTAGGCCTCGGCCAGCGCGCTGCTCGAGAACACGTGCCTCTCCGTGAGATCGTGCAGGTCCCGGGCGAGCGAAGTGCGCGCCTGGGCCCGGTCGAGCGCCAGCGATGCGCGGCCGCGCTTCTCGTCCCCCTCTTCGGTCTCGGCGTCGGCCTCCGCCCGCAGTCGCGTCACCCGATCGGCGGCGACCTCGGCGCGGCGCTGGATGTCGCGACGCTCCTCGGCCACCCGGCGCCGAAGGTACTCGGCGGCGCTCTGGGCCTCGACCAGATCCGGATCGGGGGGGAGCGGCAGGTAGCGGATCAGCCACTGGACCTCCTCCGGATCGGTCCACCACACGTAGCCGAGCGAGCCGGCGGCGCCGAACAGGAGCACGGCGCTGGCGACCGCGATACGGCGGAAGGCGCGCCGGCGCGAGCGCCGGCGGGTCGGGCGCGGCTCGTCCTCTCGGATCAGCGCGATGCGCGCGGGCTCCTCGGCGCGCGGCGGCGGCTCGGGGATCTCGAAGGTCGCGGCGGCGACCTGCGTCTCGTAGCGATCGGCGCCCGAGCGGGCCGGCTCGGCGGCGAGCGGCGCCGCCGCGCAGTGCTGATAGGCGGCGTCGATCTCCGCGCGCGCCTCCAGGCAGCGCCGACGCAGGGCCTCGGTCGGCGACGACGCCAGCTCGCGGTCGAGCTCCTCGCACAGCGAGACGTAGGCCGACGCCACCTCGAGCGGTGAGGCACCCGGGCGCAGTCCGAGCACGGTCCAGGCGCGCTGGCCCGGCTCCTCGTCGGCGAACCGCTCCGGGGTCGGCAGCTCGGCGGCGTGCAGCGCGAGGGCGCGCGCGGCTTCGAGCTCGGCCCGCGCGGTGGCGTAGCGATCACGCAGGGCAAGGCTCGTCACGCGACCGATTCGCGCGTCGAAGTCGTCACACAGGCGCCGGTAGGCCGCCTCGACATCCTCGGCCGACGCTCCGGGCGCGAGGCCCAGGGTGTCGAAGGCCCGCTCGAGCTCCATCGAACGCTGCGTCCCCCAATCCCTGCGGATTGCCTCCGGGCCGATCGCGGAGGGATGCCCGGGGAGACGTGGAGTATGGGACGGCCTGCAGCGGGTCGCTAACCCCTCTGGGGAAAATCGGCGACGAGCTCCCGGTAGACCTCGAGCACCCGGGCGATGTGACGCGACCAGGGATACCGCTCGGCGGCCGCCCGGGCGAGGGCTCGGCGCTCCGCCGCCCGATCGGGATCGAGAAGGGCCGCGGCGGCGGCCGCCCACGCCCCCGGGTCGTCGCCGGCGCCCAGCACGGCGCCCGTGGCACCGGGGTCGACCAGCTCCGAGGCCCCCGCCTCGCGGCTGACCACCGCCGGCGCCCCGCAGGCCAGCGCCTCGAGCACGGCGCTGCCGAAGGCGTCGAAGCGGGTCGGGAAGAGCAGCAGATCCACGGCGGCCAGCCACCGCTCCGGCCGCGGCTGGACGCCCAGCCAGTGCACGCGATCCGCCACGCCCCCCGCGCGCGCCTCGCGGCGGAAGGCCTCGAGCCGGTCGGCGCGCTCGCCCCCGATCACGAGGGCGTGGGCCGCGGGCAAGCTTCCGAGCGCGGCCAGCAGGGTCGACAGCCCCTTGCGGCGGTAGTCGGAGCCGAGGAAGGCGACCAGCGGCGTCGCGATCCCGATGCCCTGCTCGGCGCGCACCGCCGCCCGCGCCGCGGAGTCGGGCCGGAAGCGCTCGAGATCCACGCCGGGACGAACGCAGACCACGTCCCGGTCCGGGAGCCGGTAGCGCGTCAGGATCTGCCGCCGGACCAGCTCGGAGATGGCGAGCACCCGCCGGTAGTGCCCCGGCGTGTAGCGGGAGCGCTCGATGCGCGCGACGACGCGCTGGTGCGGACTCGCGCGTCGCAGCCGGCGCCGCCAGGGCGAGGCGATGGCTCCGTCGACCGACCAGCTCTGGAAGTCGGCGAGGCAGCCGCTGCCGTCGAAGTAGACGTCCTGGCGCGAGGTCTTGCCGAAGCCCTGGACCAGGTCGAAGGGGCCCGCGCGCGCGATCGCCCGCTCGCTGGCGCGATCGAACCACCACACCTTGAACCAGCGCACCGCGCGCAGGGGGCTCGGAATCCGGTGCACCGCGATGCGCGGATCGATGCCCGCGTCGGCGCGCTGGCAGAAGAAGTGCACCTCGTGGCCGGCGTCGAGCAGGGCCCGGGCCACGCTGTAGGCCTGTCGCTCGACGCCGCCGACGTCGCTCGCGCGTGGATGGGTGAAGGCTATGCGCATCGCTCGCCCTCGACCGACGTCTCGCGCAGATCGACCGGCGTGGGGGCCAGCGGCGGCCTCGGAGCCATCGGGTAGTAGACGTGGAGCGCGCGGTCGCGGCCGCGCCAGTGCGCCAGACGACGCTCGACCCAGGCACGCACGTCCCCGACCAGGGCGCGCCGGCGCGCGCGGAGCTCGGGCGCGTGCGCGAGGTAGGCGCGCAGTACGCGCGCGCGGTCGCTGCGCGGCAGCTCCGGATAGAGATCGCTGGCGTACGCCTCGAGCTGGCCCAGGGCTCTCACCCGGGCGCGCCAGGGCAGCCGGCGCAGCGCGACGAGCGCGTCGAGATCGAGCAGCACCACCCGGTCGTCTCCGCCGACCAGCCAGTTCGAGTGCTTGAGATCGCGGTGGTCGAGGCCGGCTCCGTGCAGCGTGCCGAGGACACGGCCGATCTCGTGGGCCACGGAGCGGCGCCGGCGCGGCGATGCGAGCAGCTCCGGCATCCGCGCCGGGAGCGGCAGGGAGCCGGCGCAGTAGCCGGTGAGCAGGAAGCTCTCGAGCACCCGGCCCGGCCTGCGCCGCTCGACCACCGCCCAGATCGGCGGGTGATCCACGGCGAGTCCGGCGAGACGCTCGGCGCCCGCCCGCGCGCGGACCGCCCGCGATCCGGTCCACCCTTCGCTCAGCGCCGCCCGGAGCCCGCGCGGATGATTCCACTTCACCGCCAGATCGAGGTCGCCCTGGGCTCGGCGCAGGACGATGCGGCTCACCGACGAGGCGGGTCCCCAGTGCTCGCAGAACTCGCGGCCGCGCGCGGCGTTCGCGCGGTGCGCGTCGATCGCGCGCAGCACGTGATCCGCGGCGAGGTCCGACCGGTGCGCGATGCGGAGATCGCCGGCCCGAGACCGGGTGAAGCGACCGGTCCCACCCATGACGCGACACGGTAGCGCGGCGCCCCGCACCTCCGGCCGGCGCGGCCGGGACGAGCCGGTATGCTCGCGCGTCCGCCCGCGAGGACCCGATGACCGCCAGACCGATCCTCCCCGCGCTCGCCCCGCTGCTCGCCGCCCTCGCCTGCCACCCCGTCGAGCCGATCGCGACCTGCGATCCGGCGGGCCGCGCGCGTCCGATCTGCGGCTTCCAGAATCCCGAGGATCTCGCGCTGCTCCCCGACGAAGGGCACCTGCTCGTGAGCGAGTACGGCGGCAGCGCGGCGGGACCGGGACGGATCTCGCAGCTCGACACCGCGACCGGGGAGCGGCGGGTGCTGTTCGCCGGTGGGGAGACCGCGGAGGCCGGTCCGTGGGGCGAGACCGGCTGCCCGGGCCCGCCGACGGCCGCGTTCAGCCCGCACGGCCTGCACCTCGACCGCCGCAGCGACGGGCGCCTCCAGCTGCTCGTCGTGCAGCACGGCGGCCGCGAGTCGGTCGAGATGTTCGAGGTCCTCCACGACGGCGCACAGTGGTACCTCGCCTGGCGGGGCTGCGTGGTCGCGCCGCCGGACAGCTCGACGAACGACGTCGTGGCCCTGCCCGAGGGCGGCTTCCTGGTCACCGAGATGGCCTCGGGCGGTGCGGTCCGTCAGGCGCTCGCCTACGCGATGGCGGGGCTCTTCGGCAGCGACACCGGATGCGTGCTCGACTGGCACCCGGATCGGGGGTTCTCCCAGCTCCCCGGCTCGTGTGGCGCGCTGCCCAACGGCATCGAGCTCTCCGCCGACGGCGAGAAGGTCTTCCTGAACCAGACGCTCGGCAATCGGGTGGTCCGCATCGACCGCCGCACGGGTGCGGTCGAGGCGGAGGCCGAGGTCGAGCACCCGGACAACTCGACCTGGGCCCCCGATGGACGCCTGCTCGTCGCCTCGCTGCGCGGGAGCACGCGCGAGCGGCTCGCGTGTCGCGACCTCGCGCACGGCACGTGTCCGATCGCCTTCGCGATCGTCGCGCTCGATCCCGCCACGATGCGGACCGAGACGGTGTACGAGGGCGGATCCGGCACGCCGGCCGGCGCCGGAACCGTCGGCCTCGAGGCGGACGGCGCTCTGTGGATCGGCACCTTCGCGGGCGACCGGGTGGTGCGGATCGCGGCCGAGGAGAGCTAGCCATGTTCCGGGCGGTGATCTTCGATCTCGGCGGCGTGGTGCTCGGCTCGCCGCTGCACGCGATCGCCGCCTACGAGCGCGAGCACGGCATCCCGACCGGCTTCGTGAACCGTGTGGTCGCCGACACCGGGTCCGGCGGCGCGTGGGGTCGCCTCGAGCGGGGTCGGCTCGACCTCGAGGCCTTCGTCCCGGCCTTCGAGGCCGACTGCGCCGCGGCGGGCCAGGCGATCGACGCGCGAGCGCTGATGGAACGGATGGGCGAGGCCGCTCGTCCCCGACCCGAGATGCTCGAGGCGATCCGCCGGATCCGCGCCCGCGGCCTGCGGGCGGCGGCGCTCACCAACAACTGGGCCTCGGCCGAGCGCGACGACGGCACCCGGGCCCTGCGGCCGCACTTCGACGCCTTCTTCGAGTCGAGCGTGCTCGGCCTCCAGAAGCCCGATCCGCGCATCTACGAGCACGCCTGCGAGGCGCTCGCGATCGCGCCGGCGGAGGCGGTCTTCCTCGACGACATCGGGCGCAACCTCAAGGCGGCGCGCCGGCTCGGGATGACGACGATCCGGGTGGTGAGCCCCCACCAGGCGCTGGAGGAGCTGGAGCAGGCGGTCGGGTTCCCGCTCCGCTGACCAGGCGCCCCCTCGCCGGCTTTCCCCTCGGGGGGAGGCGCGCTGCGCTGGGTCTGGTGATCCATCAGGACATTGAGATGGATTGATATTTCACTAGACTGGCCGCGCCGCCGATCCGAGTCCACGCTGCCTTCGCGCCGGACCGGCTCGAAGCCCCACCCGGAGGCCACCGTGGAGCCCTTCGACCCCCACTCGCTGCTGGAGCGCATCTTCGCCGAGCGGATCCTCGTCCTCGATGGGGCGATGGGCACGATGATCCAGACCCACGGCCTCGGGGAGGAGGACTTCCGGGGCGACCGCTTCCGCGACCACCCCCGCGACCTGCGCGGCGACAACGAGCTGCTGGTGCTGACCCGGCCGGACGTGATCCGCGCGATCCACGACGCCTACCTCGACGCCGGCGCCGACCTGATCGAGACCAACACCTTCGGCGCCACCCGCATCGCCCAGGCCGACTACGGGATGGAGTCCGTCGTGGCGGAGCTCAACCGCGAGGCCGCGCGGCTCGCGCTCGAGGCGGCCGCCGAGTGGACGCGGCGCACACCCGATCGCCCGCGCCTGGTCGCCGGTGCCGTCGGCCCCACCAACAAGACGCTCTCGATCTCGCCGGACGTCAACGACGCGGCCTATCGCGACCTCACCTTCGCCGAGCTGCGGGACGCCTACGCGGAGCAGGTGCGCGCGCTGGTGGAGGGAGGGGTCCACGCGATCCTGATCGAGACGATCTTCGACACGCTGAACGCGAAGGCGGCGATCGTGGCGACGCGCGACGTCTTCGACGAGCTGGGGCGCGAGCTGCCGATCCTGATCTCGGTGACGATCACCGACCGCAGCGGGCGCACGCTCTCGGGCCAGACGATCGAGGCCTTCTGGGCCTCGGTGCAGCACGCGAAGCCGGTGTCGGTCGGCATCAACTGCGCCCTGGGCGCCAGCGAGATGCGGCCCTTCCTGGCGGATCTCGCGGCGGTCGCGCCGATCCCCGTCACCGCCTACCCGAACGCGGGCCTGCCCAACGCTTTCGGCGGCTACGACGAGCAGCCCGAGACCACGGCGGCGCTGCTGCGCGAGTTCGCCGAGAGCGGCCTGGTGAACGGGGTGGGCGGCTGTTGCGGGACCACCGATGCCCACATCCGCGCCATCGCGCGGGCGGTGGCGGACGTCGCGCCGCGCGTCGTTCCCGAGCCCGACCCGGAGGTCACCTGGCTCTCCGGCCTCGAGCCCCTGGCGATCCGACCCGACTCGAACTTCCTGATGATCGGGGAGCGCACCAACGTCACCGGCTCGAAGCGCTTCGCCAACCTGATCAAGAAGGACGACTACACGACCGCCGTGGAGGTGGCACTCGATCAGGTGCGCGGAGGCGCCAACATCCTCGACGTCAACATGGACGAGGGAATGCTCGACTCCGAGCAGGCGATGAAGACCTTCCTGAACCTGATCGCCACCGAGCCCGACGTCGCGCGCGTCCCGATCATGGTCGACAGCTCGAAGTGGAGCGTGATCGAGGCCGGGCTCCAGTGCGTGCAGGGCCGCGGGATCGTGAACTCGATCAGCCTGAAGGAGGGCGAGGAGGACTTCCTGGCCAAGGCGCGAAAGGTCCAGCGCTACGGCGCCGCCGTGGTGGTGATGGCCTTCGACGAGAAGGGCCAGGCCGACACCACCGAGCGCAAGGTGGCGATCTGCGAGCGCGCCTACCGGCTCCTGGTGCAGGAGCTGGACTTCGACCCGAAGTCGATCATCTTCGACCCGAACATCCTGGCGATCGCGACCGGCATCGAGGAGCACGCCCGCTACGCGCTGAACTTCATCGAGGCGACGCGGATCATCAAGGAGCGTTGCCCGGGGGCGAAGATCAGCGGCGGCGTGTCGAACCTCTCCTTCTCGTTCCGGGGCAACGAGGTGGTGCGCGAGGCGATCCACACTGCCTTCCTCTACCACGCGATCGAGGCGGGCATGGACATGGGGATCGTCAACGCCGGCCAGCTCGGCGTGTACGAGGACATCCCGAAGGACCTGCTCGAGCACGCGGAGGACATCCTCTTCGACCGCCGTCCGGACGCCACCGAGCGCATGGTGGAGTTCGCCGAGACCGTCCGCGGCGCGGGCAAGAAGCGCGAGGTGGACCTCTCCTGGCGCGAGGCCGCGGTCGAGAAGCGGCTCTCCCACGCATTGGTTCACGGCATCGTCGACTTCATCGAGCAGGACACCGAGGAGGCGCGCCAGAAGCTGCCGCGGCCGCTCGACGTGATCGAGGGTCCGCTGATGGACGGGATGAAGATCGTGGGCGACCTGTTCGGCGCGGGGAAGATGTTCCTGCCCCAGGTGGTGAAGAGCGCACGCGCGATGAAGCGCGCCGTCGCCTACCTCACGCCCTTCATGGAGGAGGAGAAGCGGCTCTCGGGCGCCGAGGCGAAGAGCAACGGCAAGATCGTGCTCGCCACGGTGAAGGGCGACGTCCACGACATCGGCAAGAACATCGTCGGCGTGGTGCTCGGCTGCAACAGCTACGAGATCGTCGACCTCGGCGTGATGGTGCCGGCGGACAAGATCCTCGACACCGCAGTCGCCGAGCGCGCCGACATCGTGGGTCTGTCGGGCCTGATCACCCCGAGCCTCGACGAAATGGCCCACGTGGCGGCCGAGATGCAGCGCCGCGGGCTCGATCTTCCGCTGCTGATCGGCGGGGCGACCACCAGTCGGCAGCACACCGCGGTGAAGATCGCCCCGCGCTACGACGAGAGCGTGGTGTACGTGAACGACGCGTCGCGTGCGGTGGGAGTCGTGTCCTCGCTGCTCGACGCCGACCGCCGACGGGCGCTGGACGCCCAGAACCGCGAAAGCCAGGAGCGACTGCGCTTCGTCTACCAGGGCCGCCGCGATCGACCGCTCCTGTCCCTGGCCGACGCCCGCGCCAACCGCCTGGTGCTGCCCACCGAGCCCGGGAGCTTCGCCACCCCCGCGTTCCTCGGGCGGCGCGAGGTCGCGGACGTCACGGTCGCCGATCTCGAGCCCTACATCGACTGGACGTTCTTCTTCGCCGCCTGGGAGCTGCGCGGGAAGTTCCCGGCGATCCTCGATCACCCCGAGAAGGGCGCCGCGGCGCGCGAGCTGTACGAGAACGGACGCGCCCTGCTCGACCGCATCCTGCGCGAGCGACTGCTCACCCCGCGCGGCGTCTACGGCTTCTGGCCGGCCGAAAGCCGTGGCGACGACCTGGTGCTCTACACGGACGCCGAGCGTTCTGCCGAGCGGCTGCGCTTCCCGATGATGCGCCAGCAGGGCGTCCAGCCCCAGGGTAAGCCCAATCTCTGCCTGGCCGACTTCGTGGCGCCGGCGGGCGCGAGAATCGCCGACTTCGTGGGCGCCTTCGCCGTCACCTCGGGCGCCGAGGCGGACGACCTGGCGAAGACCTTCGAGAAGGATCTCGACGACTACAACGCGATCATGGTGAAGGCGCTCGCCGACCGCCTGGCCGAGGCCTTCGCCGAGTACCTGCACGCCCGCGTGCGGCGCGAGTGGGGCTACGGCGGGGACGAGAAGCTCACCAACGAGGACCTGATCGCGGAGCGCTACCGCGGCATCCGCCCCGCCTTCGGCTATCCCGCCTGCCCCGACCACACCCGCAAGGGGCCGCTCTTCGAGCTGCTCGACGCGCCCGCCGTCGGGATCGAGCTCACCGAGAGCTTCGCGATGGTGCCGGGCGCCAGCGTGTCCGGACTCTACTTCGGTCACTCGTCCGCCAGGTACTTCACGGTGGGCCGCGTCGACCGCGACCAGATCGAGAGCTACGCGGAGCGCACGGGAATGACACGAGAAGAGACCGAGCGCTGGCTCGCTCCCTACCTGGGCTACGACCCCGAAGCCTGATCGTCGCGGGAGAATCGCGATCGACACGCGCCGCGGGCATTGTCGCGTGCTCGACGCTGCGCCATGATGCGACGTTCTTCTCCCACCCGACGTCGCACTCATCGTCCCAGAACGGAATCCGAATGCCCCGACGCAAGACCCTCGCCCAGCGCGCGGACAAGTACCTCTGCTATCAGCGAAGCGTCCAGGAGCCCGATCTCGACGTGACCTTCGTCGATCGCGTGTTCCGCAAGTTGCGGGGACGCCCCGCGCGCAGCCTGCGCGAGGACTTCGCGGGAACCGCGGCCTTCTCCTGCGCCTGGGTGCGGCGCCACCGGGAGAACACCGCCTTCGCGATCGATCTCGACCCGGAGCCCCTGGAGTGGGGACGCCGGCACAACGTGGCCGCTCTCGGCCCGGAGCAGCAGGCCCGAGTGAAGCTGATCGAGGGCGACGTCCGCGACGTCGGCCACGAGCCGGTGGACGTCACGGTCGCCTACAACTTCTCCTATTTCCTGTTCGAGACCCGCCCCGAGCTGCTCGGCTACTTCCGCGCTGCGCGCGCCACGCTCGCGAGCGACGGGGCGCTCTTCCTCGACGTCTACGGCGGCGGCCAGGCGATGGAAGCGCTCGTCGAGGCGACCGAGTTCGACGACTTCACCTACGTCTGGGAGCAGCGGTCCTTCGATCCGATCCACAACCGCGGCGAGAACCACATCCACTTCGAGTTCCCCGACGGCAGCGAGCTGCGCCGCGCCTTCTCGTACTCCTGGCGCGTGTGGACCGTGCCGGAGATCCGGGAGCTGCTGGCCGAAGCCGGCTTCTCCGAGTGCCCGGTCTATTGGGAAGGCACCGACCGCAGGACCGGCGAGGGCAACGACGTCTTCACCCGCCGCGAACGCGCCGAGGGAGACCCGGCCTGGGTCGCGCACCTGGTGGCGCTGGCCTGAGCGGCGGCGCGCGGAGGCCCGCCGCGCGCCGTCAGCGGTCCCAGACCATCCTGGACTCGATCCGCGGGTCGAGCAGCGCCGCGGGACAGCGGCGATCGATGTGGCCGATCAGCTGGCGGTAGACCGGCACCACGTTGCCCTGCTCGGCGAGCTTCGCGAACGTC
>CAZZFT010000109.1:0-16156 GCA_964653555.1 uncultured Spirochaetales bacterium
ACGACGTGGTGGCGTTCTCCACCACCGACCTGCGCCGCCCGCGCTTCTCCGACGCCGTGCGCGCGGCGCACGCCACGGGCTTCGGCGCCTCGCTGCGTCTGGCCGGCGGCTCGGCCGCCGTCTTCCATCGGCAGACGATCGCCTTCGCCTGGTGCACCCCCGAGGCCGACGAGCGCACGGGCATCCGCGCGCGCTTCGCCCGCACCGCCGACTGGGTGGCGCGCGCGCTCACCCGACTCGGCGTCGAAGCGCGCGTCGGAGAGGTGCCGGGCGCCTACTGTCCCGGGGAGTTCAGCGTCAACGCGCGCGGTGCCCGCAAGCTGATGGGCGTCGGTCAGCGGATCGTGCGCGGTGCCGCCCACACCGGTGGTGTGATCGCGGTGGGCGCCAGCGACCGGATGCGCGGAGTGCTCGTCCCGGTCTACGAGGCGCTCGGCTACGACTACGATCCGACCACCACCGGCGCAGTGGAGGACGAGGTGGGGCCGCTGGATCTCGCGGCGGTACGCGAGGCGCTGCTCGCCGAGCTGCCCGGCGACCGCGAGCTGCGCGCGGGCGCCCTCGGGTCGGCGACCCTCGAGCAGGCGGCGCGCTTCGAGTCCTCCCACGCCGTCGCGCCGCCCGACGAGCCCGCTGTGCTTCGCACCCGCTAGCGCAGCGCCCCACTGCGCAAGGCGCGCAGGACCAGCGGCCAGGCGAACAGGAACGGGTGGCGGCGCTGACGCTCGCTGGCCTCGAGTCGCACACCGGAGTGGCGCTCGAGCTTCCACAGGGCGTAGGGAACCCAGTCTCCGAAGGTGAGTCCGGTCTTCAGCAGCTGGAGCGCGGCGAGCGGCTTACCCAGCAACGGGTGGGGCAGGGGGACGCGCCGCTCGCGCGCGCGCATGCGGCTCCCGTCCCCCTCGGCCGAACGCTCCACCGCGCCCGCCTCGACCAGGGCGTCCACCGCCAGGGCGAGCCGCGCGTCGAAGCGCTCGGACTGCTCGGCGTAGAGCGCGTCGCTGGCTCCTTCGCGCTCAGGGCGAAGCTCGCTCGCGTAGGTGGCGCGGAACACGTCGCGCCACAGATCCGGCGAGGAAGGCGCTTGCCAGCCCGCCCCGCGCGCGGCGACACCGACGCGGACGGCGGTGCACACGGCGTCGGCGCAGGCGGCGGCGAGTGCCTGGCGGTCGCGCTCGTCGCGCACCCAGGCCAGGACCACCGGCTGAGCGAAGCGCGCCCACAGTCCACAGCGCAGCGTCTCGCCGCGGCAGCCGCGCTCGAGATCGGCTCGGGACACGACCGCGTACTTCGCGCGCAGGGTGACGTCGGCCAGCCGCGTCTCGATGTAGAACACGTTGGGCGGCAGCCAGGCGTTCACCCGGGCCAACCACCGCGACGCGTAGGCCGCGGCGTAGTCGTCGACGACGACGTAGAAGTCGTGCACGCCCTCGGCCGTGCTGCGCCGCAGGCACGAGCCGTAGAACACGACCGCCGCCACCGCAGCGCCGTGCTTGGCGCGGATCGCGTCGCACAGCGCCGACGCCTCGGGCGACACGGTCGACGCCTGCTCGGCCGCGAGGAGCACCTGCAAGCGGGCGAAGGCGGGCCCTCGCAAAGGCAAGGAGGCCGGCGCGAGCGCCGGTCGACGCGCAGCGAGCCGGAGGCGAGCGAAGGCGGGCCCCCGCAAAGGCTAGGCCCGCAGGAAGGTGATCCGGCGGTCGGCGAGCAGCTCCACCTCTTCCTCGGGCTCCGGATCGAAGAGCTCCCCGTCGACGGTGAACCCGCAGCTCATGCGGATGCCGGCGTGCTCGGCCCGCACGCTCGTGTAGCCGCGGTCGGCGGTGAGCCAGCTGGGAACGCGCCCGGAGAGGATGGCCGGTGCGGCGCGGGCCATCTGCTGGGCGCGGCTCGCGATCGCCGTGAGGCGCACGCCGCCCGTCCCCTCGCCCCAGAAGGGATTCATGCGCAGGAACAGGTGGTCGAGCGTACTCGCGATCAGCAGGTAGAGTTCGGTGTCGATCAGCTCCCGGCCCTCTGCGCGCACCGCGCACTTGTCGGGGGTCAGGATGCCCTCGGTGGGCCGAAACAGGACCTTCGCGAGCAGCGCGCCCGTCACCAGGCTCGCGCCGAACAGGCCCTGGCTGCGGCCGGGCGGGAACACGCGGTGCACGACGCCGATCGCGCGGTGGATCAGACCGGCGCCGAAGAACATCCCGTACTGGTCGTCGCGCCGGCGCGACGAGCGGACGCGCAGCACCGGGCGCGAGACCGACAGCGAGTCGAGCTGACCGGCCTCGGCCGCCTCGATCACGCGCAGGAGGCCGCGCGCGGGGTTGCGGTCGGCGCCCAGGTCCTTGGAGGTCATGTTCGTGCGTCCGCCGCACAGCGGCGCGACTGCGGGCAAGCGCGTGCGCGCGGGGTCCTGGAGCAGCTCGGTCAGCGCGTACTGGACCGTCCCGTCACCGCCGTTGGTGACCAGCACGTCCACCTCGCTGCGCTCCAGCTCGGCGAGCGCGTCGGAGAGCGCGCAGGAGCTGTCGGTGTCGACCTGCAGGACCTGGGGGTGCCGCCGGAGCACCTCGAAGACCTCCGACGACTGGGGCCGTTTCCGGCCCGCGCGCAGGTTGTTCAGGACACCGATCCGCGGGGTTCGCAACGGCTCATCCTCCGGAATCCGGGTTTCCCAACCATTCGTCCGGGGGGCGGAGGAACGTGAAGCTCGCGATCGCCGCACCGCCCGGCAGCGCCTCGCGCGCTTCTGCCGCCACCCCGGCGGTTCCGGTGGTCCATGCCAGGGTCGCGTCTGCCCACAGGCGCCGGGGACGGTCACCGAACCAGTACAGCATCCGCACGAGCCGCGGTAGAGCGTCCAGGGGATCGATCGAGAGACGGGCGGGTCCGACCTCGATCGACCCGGCGAGCGCGTGGCCTTTCGACCGCAAGACGCGCGGCAGTGGCGTTCCGTCCCGGGTCCCCCCCGGGCGCCAGTCCTCGAGGAGAAACTCGGTGGGGCGAAGCTCCCCAGTCCGCCCGTCGCCGCTCCGCCAGCCGACCCAGCTCTGGGCGCTGCCGTCGGGGCGGCGCTGGTAGACGAGCAGGGCGGCCGCCGGGTCCGACGAGGCGGTGGACGTCGATGCGCGCCAGCAGGAGATCGCGCTCGCGGGCGCGATGGCGGGTGCGCACGAACGAGGCGAAGCCGCGCACGGCCCGCGGCGCGTCCATGCCCGTGCGCCAGAGGCGCCCCTCCACGGGCCGTCCCAGGGACAGCACCGAGATCTCCGGATCGCCGGCGAAGAGGGGATCGGACGCGCTCTCGACCGCCGCCTCGATCGAGAGCGCGATCTTCACCCCGCGCTTGTCGTTGTCCACCTCGAAGCGGAGGGTCGGGCCCGCCAGGTCGAGACGGGTGGAGCCGATGCGGAGGCGGGGTCCACTCGGATCGAGCTCGAAGCGGCCGTCGGCGCGGCCGTTCTGGAAGGGGGTCGCGCGGCCGTCGCGCTCGATCCAGTGACCGATTCCGGCCGCCGCGCGTTCTCCGGGTCCGGCGCGGGTGACCAGCACCCGGGCGTAGAGTCGATCTCCCGTGGCGAACAGGGCGGTGAGATCCCAGTAGACGCCGGCGCAGTCTCCCTCGGGCAGCGTCTGTGCGCGAGCCGCTCCACACGCCCCGAGCGACGCGGCGATCCCCAGCAGCGCGACGGCGGCTCTCATCCCTCCCAGGGCGCGATCACCTCGCCGCGGGCGCGCCGTCGCACCGCCTGAGCGAGCCGCAAGCCATGGAAGGCGAGCGAGGCGACGGTCCACGACGCCACCATCACCAGGCCCAGGTCGGGGCGTCCGTCCAGCACGCCCACCGTGAGCAGGATCAGGTGCGGATTGCGCCGCGCGGTGATCGTGCGGAAGAGCCCGTCGATCGGACGCCAGCAATGGGTCTCGAAGCCGAAGCCGGCGAGGAACGCTCCCTCGAGCGCGCGACCCGCCAGGTAGCCGCCGATCACCACCGCCGTCGCGAGCGCGTGCCCCGGACCCAGACCGATGCTCCAGGCCCACCACCAGAAGGGCGGGTGGATCAGGTCGAGGCCGTGATCGAGCCACGCGCCCAGTCGGCTCGAGGTGAGCGTCACACGCGCCAGCTTTCCGTCGACCGTGTCGAGGAACGTCATCGCCCACGCGCACACGAGGCCCACGGCGAAGGCGCCCCGCGCGAACAGGAGCGCCGCGGCGACCGCCAGCAGTGCGCTCCCCAGCGTGACCGTGTTGGGATGCACGCCGCGCGTCGCACACCAGTGCGTGACGGCTGCCGCCGGCCGCGGCCAGACCCACTTCGTGATCAGATCGGTCGCGCCCTTGTAGGCGGCGTCGAAGGTGCGCTCCTCGATCCGGGCGGCGCTCTCCGGGGTCGCCGGGAGCACGTAGGGGAGCTCGCGCTTGCGCAGTCGGGCGTCGTACGCGGGCGCGAGCTCCGAGGCCGTCGCGCGGCGCATGCCCGCCAGCGGCTCGCTGCGGGCGGACTCCAGCGCCCGGCAGACGGCCGCGGCGCGCTCCGCCGGGCAGTGGGCCGCGATCGGCCCCAGCGCAGGAGCGGCAATCCAGGTGCCCGGGGACGCGCGCAGCCCCACGACCAGGCGCTCGTCGAGCACGACGTCGGCGCGCAGCGCCAGCACGTCTCCGGTCGCGCGCGGCGGAGCGGCGGGATCGACGACCTGCGGATCGCGACAGCCAGCGCGCCGCAGCGCGCGCAGCAGGCGCTCTTCCGGGGCGAGGCCCCAGATGCGAACCTCGCGGTCGCGGTGCCATCCCGAGGCCGTCGGCGCGCGGCGAACCACCCAGCCCGCGGGCATCGATCTCGCGGGTGCCGACGACGCGGGCTCCTTCGACGCGTGCTCCGATACCGCGGGCACCGGCGCGGGAGCCGAAGTGGATTCGGAAGACGCGGCGATCATCGAGCGTGGCCAGCCTATCACAGGGTTTCGAGCTGGGTTAGGCTGCTCCCCTCCGGAGTCCTCCATCGTCACCCTCGCTCACATCTCCGATCTCCACGCGACCCGGGTCCATGTCGATGGTGTGGCTCCCCTGCTGTCGAAGCGAGCGCTCGGCTGGCTCTCCTGGCAGCTTCGCCGCCGTCACCGCTATCGGCCCGCCGTCTTCGAGGCGCTGCTCGACGACCTCGCGCGAATGGCGCCCGACCAGATCGCGGTCACCGGCGACTTCACGCAGATCTCCCTGGAGGAGGAGTTCCGGGAGGCCGCCCGCTGGCTGGCGCGCATCGGTCCTCCCGAGCGGGTGAGCGCGATTCCCGGCAATCACGACGCCTATGTGGCGGGCTCCGCCGAGCGCGGCTGGTGCAGCTGGAGCGATTACCTGGCGAGCGACGCGGAGGCCGCCGCCCACGGCGGCGATCCCGACGTGCCCTTCCCGAGCCTGCGCCTGCGCGACGGGCTCGCGCTGGTGGGTGTGTGCACGGCGCAGCCGACGCTGCCCTTGCTCGCCTCGGGTCGGGTCGGCGCGCAGCAGCTCGCGCGCGTCGACCACCTGCTCGAGCGGCTCGGCGACGAGCAGCGCTGTCGCGTCGTCCTCATCCACCACCCCCCGCTGCCCGGCGTCACCTCGTGGCGGCGCGCGCTGCACGACGCGCGCGACTTCGCCGCCGTGCTCCGGCGCCGGGGGGCCGAGCTGGTGCTGCACGGTCACCTCCATCGCACCCACGTAGGCTCGTTGCCGGGACCGGCCGGACCGATCCCCGTGGTCGGCGTGCCGTCGGCGTCGCATGGCGGGCCGTCGCCGGATCGAGCCGCCGGGTACCACCTCTACGACATCGAGCCGGCGCGGCCGGGCCGCTTCGCGATCCGCTGCCGCGCGCGTATCTGGGATCCCGTCGCCCGGCGCTTCACCGCGCGAGGCGACGCCTCGGGTGCGCTCCTGACCTGAGCGGACGAGCTACTCGGAGGCCGCGCCGGCCAAATACTGCTCCGCGAGCACCAGGTCGGCGGCCTTGTCCACGTCGATCGCCAGGGCACCGTCGGTGAGCTTGACCGCCCGAACCGACGATTTCGTGCTGCGCGACAGGTGGCGGCAGGCGCTCTCCAGGTCGAGGGTGCCGGCCAGGTACTCGATGCCGAGCGAGGGACCGAGCGCCGTGACCATCCGCCAGGGCCGCTTGCGGTAGCGCTCGGCGCGGGCGAAGAACTCGGCCGCGCGCCGCCCGCGCGGGTGCAGGAACGCAAACAGGTTCGCACCGGTATAGGCGCCGCAGCGCAAACGAATCCAGGTGCGCGCCTCCCGCGCCGCCTCGTCGGCGAGCGTCATCCGCTCGACCACCCCCACGGCGACGTCGGCGCCGGTGGCCGCGGCCGCGTCGAGGAAGCCGTCCACGCGAGGACCGGTCAGCAGCGCGTGATCGGCGGTGGTGACCAGGAGCGGATCGTCGCCGCGGTTGGCGAGCGCATCGGCGACGCTGCGCGCCGGCGACTCCCGACTCGCGTGCACGGTGAGCGAGCCGTCCGCGCGCGCCGCGGCCAGCTCGGGCACCGCGTCGAGCGCTTCGGGCACGTCGATGCTCACGCAGATGCTCGTGATCCTCTGCGATGCGCGCAGCGCGCGCCAGACGCGCAGGAGCATCGGAACGCCGGCGACCTCGATCAGCGCGCGGTGGCTGGCGCCGCGCGAGCGCGCCAGGGGATCGTCGGCCCCGCGGCGTCCCGCGAGGATCAGGGCGGCCCACGTCTGCATGTCAGGCCGCGGCTTCCCGCGCGGTGTCGGGACGGGCGCGCGCGACGGAGCGCAGGGCGCTCATCGGACACCCATCAGATCTCGGACCGCCGCGGCCACGGCTTCGCGCTCGCCGTCGTCGGCCGCCGCGCGGGTGACGGGCAGCGAGCCGGTGAAGAGCTGAGCGGCGCCGCGCTCCACGAGCGCCGCGTGCAGCCGGTCGAGGTCGCGGGACGGCCGTACCCAGCCGCGCTCGATCGCCTTTCCACACCAGCGCTCCAGTCCGATCTGAGGCCGCGGGGTGCCGCGCGGGCCGCGCGGCGCGGAGGTGGCGCGCCGCCACACCCACTCGCTCGCCACCGACAGGGCGCGGAAGGAGCTGCGCACGGGCAGCGGGTAGATCGCCACCGGCTTCCCCAGTGAGGTGACCTCGGTCAGCATCGACTCGCTGTCGCCGGTGACCACGAACGCGTCGGCGTGGGCGAGCAGGCCGAGGTACGGATCGGTCGGGTCCCCGGGCTGCCATCGGTGGAAGAAGGAGACGTCGCCGAGACCCTCGCACAGAGCGTCGGCGGCGTGGGCGCCGAGCCGGCGGCTCGTCGTCACCAGGAGCGAGCCGCCGCACTTGCGGGCGAGCGCGGCGCAGTCCG
This sequence comes from uncultured Spirochaetales bacterium, assembly GCA_964653555.1. Taxonomy (GTDB): domain Bacteria; phylum Myxococcota_A; class UBA9160; order UBA9160; family SMWR01; genus JAHEJV01. The sequence continues at coordinate 7,341 of CAZZFT010000109.1, forward strand.
CGCCGAGTCGTCGCGCGACGGCGGCATCGAGCCGGTACTGGCCCGAGGTGCCGCCGACCAGGACCGCGATGCGCGGGGAGGGCGCGTCGCCGAGCCGATCTCGCCACTCCTCCGAGGCCTTGGCGATCACTTCCCGCGTGACGCGGTGGAGCGGTGTCCGGGTCTCGATGCGCCGGGGATGGGAAAACAGTCGTGTGTAGGTCGGGGTCACGACGCGGTCGAAGCACTCGGCGTCGTCACCTGCCTTGCGTCCCAGCATCACCAGGCGTGCGTGTCCGCGGGCGCGTTCGCGGACCCACAGAGCGACGGGAGCGGTGCGCCGGCCCGCTGCGATCACCAGGTCGGGCCAGGGCGGCTCGAGCGGCGACGACGCGGTGCGGTCGACACCGCGGGCCGACGCTCCCAGCATCCGGTTGTGCAGGCGGGCGGCCGCGCGGAAGCGCAGATGCTTCACCTCGAAGGGCCAGCCCAGCGCCTCGGCGAGCCCCATCGCCTGCGTGACGTTGCCCGGCCGGTCGTCGCACAGCACCCAGACGCGCGGGGGCGTGGAGCGCGCCCAGCGCCCTCCGCCGCGGCGCGCGGTGCCGAACGCCAGCTCGGTGGTCAGATCCGGGTGCGCGCGGGCCGCCGCCGCGAGCCGGTCCTCCCAGGCCTGGCCCTCGCGCCGGGTGCCGCCGCGCGGGAGCCGCAGCACGACGCGCTCGCGGGCGCTGGCGCACAGCTCGGCCAGCAGCCAGGGGACGTCCTCCTCGGGCGCGTCGGCGATCCAGGCCCGCAGGTGTCGCTCGGCAAGGGGCCCGGGCGGAGCCTCGCCGGGGGCCGGGGGCCGCCAGTCGCGTGGATCCGGGCTCCGCTGCGCTGCGCGCCGCTGCCAGGCCTGCCACCAGTCCGCGTAGCGATCGCTCGGGTGCTCCCGCGTATGGACCAGGAACGCCTGCGCATCCGCCTCCCGTTCGAGGTTGTGCCAGACCGAACCCACCGGGTTGGGCTGGTAGGCGAAGCGCTCGGGGAAGGGACGCCAGGGCTGAGTGTGCAGCGTCGTGAAGTGGATCACCCGCGCCTCCTCCGGAGGCCGCTCGTCGTCGCGTACGTTCCACACCGGGTCGAGGGCGCCCCACAGGCCCGGCACCGCACCGGCGCGGCGATGCAGCGCGCGCTTGCCCTCGCGGCGCGCGGCGTCGAGCGTCCAGGGCGCCGCCATCCGCTGGCAGTCGATCAGCATCACCGAGGTGTCGTTCGGCTCGATCGCGCGATAGCCGTGGCCCTCGAGGTCGGCGTCGAAGAGCAGCGCCGGATCGGCGCGGTACACCTGGTCGACGTCGTTGTAGATCGCGCGGCCCGCGCCGCCGGCGAAGTGCGGAATCGCGAAGCGGTAGTTGGTGAAGCCGGTCGTCCAGTGCCGCGGGTCGAAGCCGGCGAGGTCCTTCATCATGTGGATCTCGTAGCGTCGCCCCGGGTCGCGCACGCGCTCCACCGACCACACGAACACGCGCTCGGCGCGGTGCTGAGCCGGCTCGGTGCCGAGGAAGATGCGGACCGGAGGCAGCGGGCTGGCCGGGACGTCGCGCCGCGGCTCGAGCACGATGCGCTCCGGGACGCTGCGTGTCGGGCCCGCGGGACGCCTCTGGCTCATCTCCGCTCGGCTCTCGCTCCCCCGACGCGGGTCTCGCGAATCGCCAACACCTCGTCGAGCAACGCGTCGAGATCGGAGAGGCGGATCTGGCACGCACCGTCGCAGGGCGCGTGCTCGGGATCCGGGTGGGTCTCGACGAACAGCGCGTCGATGCCGAGCGCCGCGGCGGCGCGCGCGAGCGGCGCCACGAAGCGGCGGTCGCCCGAGCTGGCGCGCTCGCCAGCGCCCGGGTGCTGCACCGCGTGCGTGGCGTCGAAGCCGACCGGCACCACCTCGCGCATCAGCAGCAGTCCGCGCATGTCCACGACCAGATCGTGGTAGCCGAAGCTCGAGCCGCGCTCGGTCACCATCACGCCGCCGGCTCCGAAGCTCTGCGCCTTCTCGACGACATGGACGATGTCGTCGGGCGCCATGAACTGGCCCTTCTTCACGTTCAGAGGGAGCCCCGTCTCCGCGCACGCCTTCACCAGGTCGGTCTGGCGCGACAGGAAGGCCGGGATCTGCAGCAGCTCCGCCACCTCGGCGATCATCTTCGCCTGGCCCGGCTCGTGCACGTCCGTGGTCACCGGTAGACCCGAGGTGGCCTTCACCCGCTCGAGGATGCGCAGCCCCTCGTCGAGACCGGGGCCCCGGTACGACTCGCGGTGGGAGCGGTTGGCCTTGTCGAAGGACGCCTTGAACACGGCCGGCAGGCCGTGCCGCTCGGCGAGCTCGGCAACGCCCTCGGCGCAGGCGAGCGTGGCGTCGAGGCTCTCGATCACGTTGAGGCCGGAGATCAGCAACAGCGGAGAATCACCACCGACCGAGACATCGCGAATCTGCATGGGATGAACCCTCCAGAGGAGGCGGGCTGATGTGAATAGCGAAATGGGGGAGGAAGGCTAAGCGGAGATGGCGACCCGCGGGGCGAGCAGCTCGCGCCGCACCCGGTCGAGGTCGTCGGGGCAGTCGACCTCCCGCCACCACAGGCCGCGGATCGAGATCGTCTCGACCGCCGTGGTCCGGGAGATCGTATGGATGACGGATAGATACCAACCTTTGAGCGCCTCGGGGCGGCGGACCGCACGCTCCAGCCCCTCGACGAAGAGCTTCGGGCCGGAGTCGCGGAAGGCCAGCAGGCCAATCGATTCCGCCCCGACCATCGCCGGCGGCAGCCATTTGTCGATCGCCACCAGGCGTCCGTTCTCGTCCAGGGCGACTTTCATGTCGTCGTCGTCATAGAGCCGCTTGCGGTCTACCGCGACGCTGACGGGCGCGGGGGGCGATGCCAGGACGCGATCGAGCACCGCGTCCTCGAACAGCGTGTCGCCATTCAGGAGCAGGAAGTCGTCGCTCATCACCCCGCGGGCGAGCCAGCAGGTGACCAGGTTGTCGGAGCTCCCGAAGAAGGGGTTGAACAGCGTCTCCACGCGCAGCCCGGGGACCGGGTTGGAGGACAGCCAGCGCTCGACCCGCTCCGCTCCGAAGCCGGTCACCACCACCACCCGCTCGAGTCCGCGGCGGGCCAGACTCCGCAGCTGGCAGCCGAGCAGCGGCTCGTCGCCGAGCACCGGCAGCAGGCACTTGGGATTCTTCGCCGTCAAGGGCAGCAGGCGCTTCCCTTGCCCGGCGCTCAGAACGACCGCCTTCATGGCTCCCTTCGACAGGGCCGCACGCTGCGCGGGAGAATCGTGCCGCCACGCCGTTGCTCGGAGTCGCTTCGGCGCTCTAGGATCCGGCCTCGAGAGGGGGAGGCCCGAAGACTGCGGTGAGCCCATTCCCTTGTCAATGGGACCTCCGTCCGTGAGCGGGTCATGCCCCACGGGGCCGCGAGTGCTCCGCGTCCTTCGCGGCCGCCCTCTGCCCGCGCCGAAAGCCCCGCTCCTGCTCCCCCGCTGAGACGACGTGCCCAGCATGGCCGGACCCGAGTCCGCGATCCGCCATCCCGGCGCCACCCTTTCGCGCTACGTCGCGTGCGAGGCCCTGGCACCGACGGCGATCGCGCTGGCCGGCCTCACCGTCGTCGTCCTGACACGGGACCTGATCGGCTTCACCGAGCTGGTGCTGAACCGCGGTGTCGGCGCACTCGCCATGGCGCGCATCGCCTTCCTCGAGGCGGTTCCGGTGGCGGCGACGGTGCTGCCCTTCGCCGGACTGATCGGCTCCCTGGTGGCGCTGGGCCGGCTCGGCGCCGACCGGGAGATCCTCGCGCTCGAGGCTTCGGGGATCAACGCGGCGCGCCTGGTCGCTCCGGTCGGTCGGATCGCCGCCGTGCTCGCGGCGCTGACGGCGGCGCTGACGTTGTTCGGCGCGCCGGCTGCCCGGCGCACCCTCGACCGGGACCTCGACCGGATCGCCCGCAACCAGCCCTGGACCCAGATCCGCGCGGGGGTCGTCAACCGCTTCGGGGGATGGCAGCTCGAGGCCCGCGAGGTCGCCGCCCGGGGCGACGAGCTGCGCGGCGTGCTGCTCTGGGTGCCCGACCTCAGCCAGACGATCTTCGCGCGCAGCGGCCGTGTGGAGGCGGGGGAGGGCGGCTCGCCCCGGCTCACGCTCCAGCACGGGAGCCTGGTGCTGTCGCCCGAGCTCGGCCCGCGCCTGTTCCGCTTCGAGGCGATGACGACGGTGCTGCCGAGCAGCGACGAGACGCGGCCCTGGGATCCGCATGAGCGCTTCCAGGCCCTCTCCCTCGAGGCGCTGCGCCACGCCACCCTCGACGTCGGCGACCACGCGTTGGTGCGGGGCGCCACGCGCGAGTGGCATCGGCGCATCGCCACCCCGATCACCACCCTGCTGCTCGGCCTGCTCGCCGTGCCGCTGTGCTTGATGCGCAGCCACCTCTCGCGCGCGGGCGGCGCGGTGCTCGGGATCGCCGTCACGGTCGCCACCTTCGCACTGGCCCAGCTCGGCGAGGGCCTCGCCCAGGCCGGCTTCGTCTCGGTGGCGGGAGGCGTCTGGCTGCCCGACGCCTTGCTCGCCGTACTGGCGTCGATCTCGTTCGTGCTGGCGCGTCGCGAGGGGGTGCTGCGCCGCTCCCTCGATCGGCCGACACGGGAGCACCCGCTCGTGGCGATGCCGGGCCGGCGCCCCGACAAGACGCGTCGGCGCGCCCTGCCGCGCTACGTGTCGGCGCGCTTCGTCGAGCTGGCCGCGATCGCCTTCGGCGTCCTGCTGACGGCTTATCTGATGGTGGACGTGATGGAGCGACTGGAGTGGTTCGCGCGCTACCGCGCGAGCGGCGACGAGGTGCTGCGCTTCTACGCGTCGCGCGTGCCGCTGCTCGCGTCGCGCGTGGTGCCGATGGCGCTGATGGTGGGCAGCGCGCTGATCGCCAGCCTGCTCGCCGCCGACGGCGAGCTGCTCGGGATGCGCGCGTGCGGCATTCCGGCGGTGCGGGCGCTGGCGCCGGTGCTGGCGATCTCGGTCGCGGTGACCCCGGCCTACTTCCTGCTGCGCAACGCGGTGGTGCCTCGTACCAACGCGCTCGCCGACCAGCTGAAGCAGACCGAGATCAAAGCGGACTACTACGAGAAGCTCGCCGAGAGCCGGAAGACCGCGGTGTGGATCCGCGCCGGCAGCCATCTGATCCAGGCCGCCCGCTTCGACGTGGAGAGCGGCGAGGCGCGCGACCTGACCCTCTACGAGCTGGGGGAGGACGGTCTGCCCGTGAGTCGCTCCGACGCGCACGCTGCCAACTACATCGGCGCCGGCGTGTGGCACCTGCGCGATCCCTCGCGCCTGGAGCTCGGCGACGATCGGGTCGTGCTCGTGCCCGCGCGATCCTACGCCGACCTGGGTGAGGAGTTCTCCTCGGAGATCGACACCATGCACCTCTCCCTGGGACAGCTGGCCCGGGAGATCGACCAGGTGGCCGCCGAGGGCGTCGACACCACGTCGCTGCGCGTCGACTATCACGTGAAGCTCGTCGAGGCCCTGGCGTGCATCGTGCTGCCCTTCTCGGTGCTGCTGTTCGCCGTGACCGGGCCGCCCTTCCCGACGCCCGCCCAGACACTGCTGGTCAGCGGCGTCCTGGCGGTGGCGCACGTCCTGCTGACCGGCGTCGGCACCTCGCTCGGTTACGGTCACACGCTGCCGCCTGCGATCGCCGGCTGGCTCCCCACCGCGCTGCTCACCGGCCTGGTCGTCGTCCTCGGCACCCGGATGTGGAGGCGCCTGTAGACCGATTCCCGCTACCCTTGCGGCCATGCGCCGAGTCATCTTCAGCGACGAGCACGAGCTGTTCCGAAACGAGTTCCGCCGCTTCGCCGAGGCCGAGATCGCGCCCCGGGTGGAGGCCTGGAACCGCGCCGGCACCACCGACAAGGCCACCTGGAAGAAGGTCGGGGAGGCGGGCTTCCTCGGTGCGAACCAGCCCGAAGAGTACGGCGGCGCCGGGGGCGACTTCCTGTTCGACGCGATCGTGATCGAGGAGATGGCGCGGATCCGCGCCCACGCGATGATGCTCTCCCTGCACTCCGACATCTGCATGCCCTACCTGCGCGAGTACGGCACGCCGGAGCAGAAGGAGCGCTGGCTGCGGCCGGCGATCTCGGGCGACGTGATCCTGGCCGTGGCGATGACCGAGCCCGGCACCGGCTCCGACCTCGCCAACGTGCAGACGCGGGCGATCCGCTCGGGCGACGAGTACGTGATCGACGGCGCCAAGACCTTCATCTCCAACGGCCAGATCAGCGACCTGGTGATCGTCGTGGCGAAGACCGACCCGAAGGCGAGTCCGCCCCACGACGGAATCAGCCTGATCCTCGTCGAGGGCGACCGGCCCGGATTCCGCCGCGGGCGCAACCTGGAGAAGCTGGGCCTGAAGGGCCAGGACACGAGCGAGCTCTTCTTCGAGAGCTGCCGGGTGCCGGTCTCGAACCTGCTCGGGCAGGAGGGCCGCGGCTTCAAGATGCTGATGAACATGCTCCAGCAGGAGCGGCTCACGATCTCGGTGGCCGCGGTCGCTTCGAGCCGCCGCGCCCTCGAGGACACGATCGAGTACACCCGGGAGCGCCACGCCTTCGGTCGGCCGATCGCCGCCTTCCAGAACACCCAGTTCCGGCTGGCCGAGCTGGCGACCGAGGTGGAGATCGGTCAGTCCTTCGTGGACGCGCTGCTCGCCGCCCACGTGCGCGGCGAGGAGATCGTCACCGAGGTGAGCATGGCGAAGTGGTGGACCACCGACCTCCAGAAGCGCCTCACCTCCGAGTGCCTCCAGCTCCACGGCGGCTACGGCTTCATGAGCGAGTACCCGATCTCCGGCGACTACGCGGACGCCGCGGTGCAGTCGATCTACGCTGGCAGCAACGAGATCATGAAGGTGATCATCTCGCGCAAGCTCGGACTGGGGTGATCCGAGCGGCGCTCGTCGTCGCCGCGGCTCTCGTGCTCGCGGGGGAGGCGCGTTCCGATCTGCGCGCGGAGCAGATCTCCCCGGCCACGGCGTCAGAGCTGGCGATCGGCGGCCCCGATGCGATCGGCGGCGTAGGCGACTGGTGGCTCGCCAACGACGTCGTCGAGGTGGTGATCGACGACGTCTCCCGCGCCTACGGACTGCTCACCCACGGCGGGACGATCGTCGACGTCGGACTGCGCGACCGGGCCGGCGAGGATCAGTTCGCGCGCCTCTCGCCTCTAGTGAATCTCTCGCAGCGCGTGGTCGTGGGCTACGACGCGATCCGCGCGGAGATCGATCCGGCCGGTCGCTTCGCCCGGATCGTCGTCACCAGCCCGGGTCTGCGCGCGATCGAGCGGGGCGGTTGGTGGTCCCGCTGGCTCGACCCTCTCGTTCCGGAGAGCCCGGCGATCGCGGCGGTTCGCGTCGAGACGGTCTACGAGGTGCGCCCGGGCGAGTCCTTCGTACGGATCGCGACCACCCTCACCAACACCGGCTCCGAGCCCGCTTCGCTGTTCGCCTTCGGCGACGTGTGGATGCGCGGTGGCCGGGGCGGCCGCGGCTTCCTCGGCGACAGCCTGCTCCCGGCGCGCACCCGGGGCTTCGCGCTGCGCGGCATGACCGCGAACATCCTCGACTCGCTCGGCGCGCTGGCGACCTTCGACCACGCGGGCCTGCTGGGCGTCCCCGGTCTCCCGCCGATCGCGTACGCCTTGCTCGCTCCGGAGCGGTCGGCGCGTGGCCTCCCGCTGTTCGGGACCGCGGGCGAGCACGCGACCCTCGTTTTCGCGCTGATCGGCGATCCGCCGGTCGAGGAGCTCGGACTGGGATCGCTCGTGCGCGCTCTGTTCCGGCGCATGGAGCCCGGTGCGGTGTGGGCCTACGAACGGCGGCTGCTCGTGTCCGGACGCCGCGACGTCGAGGGGATCCGGGCCGCGCTGCGGGGGGAGAGGGACGCTTCTGAGGCCGAAGTGCTCACGGGGTCGGTGCGACTGGGGGGGCGGCGCGGCTCGCTGTCGGTCGAGACGGAAACGGGGGCTCCGGTCACCCAGCTCGAGCTGGTCGGCCCGGCCGACGCCGCGCTGAAGTTCCGCGTTCCCCTGTTCCCCGGCGCTTTCGTGGCCGAGCTGCGCGCCGAGTACGCACGGCCCCAGCGCGTGCCGTTCCGCATCCGCGCCGGCGAGGTCGCGCCGGTGACGTTCCGGGACCTCCCGCAGCCTGCGCGGCTCGTCTTCGCGGCGCCGGCCTTCGCCGACGCAGGACCGGGCCGCGTCGAGATCCGCGGTCGCGACGGGACGCCCGACCCCGTGTTCGGCGACGACCTGCTCGGCGCGACCCTGGACGGGGCGCCGCTCGCCGGCGCCACCGCCACCTCGTCCGTCGTGTTCCTCGGCAACGACCGGGACCCGCGCGAGGTGGCTCTGGCTCCGGGTCGTTATGCGCTGACGGCGACGCGCGGGCTCGACTGGGAGCTGGCGAGCCAGACCGTCGAGGTGTCGGCCGAGGGGGAGCGCGCGGCGGTGAAGCCCTTCGCGCTGCGGCCGCTCGAGCCGATCCCGGGCTTCGTCATCGCCGACCTCCACGTGCACGGCGAGGCGAGCGACGATTCCCAGGCCCCCGACGAGGACCGCTTGCGGCGCTTCGTCGCCGAGGGGGTGGACGTGATCGTCGCTACCGACCACGACCACGTGGCGGACTACCGGCCCGCGGTCGCGCGTCTCGATTTGGCCGGCCGCATCCGCGTCGTGCCCGGTGTCGAGGTGACGGGCAGCGCGCCGAGCGACGCGGCGCCCTGGACGATCGGCCACC
>CAZZFT010000110.1:0-16078 GCA_964653555.1 uncultured Spirochaetales bacterium
GCGAGTCGTATCTCGACGAGGTGCCCGGCTTCCGCGAGTTCCACCTGCTGCGCGGCCCGGTCGACGACGAGGCCACGCTCTACGCCTCGCACTCGGCGTGGGACTCGCGAGAGGCCTTCGAGGCGTGGACCGCCTCGGAGTCCTTCGCCCGCGCGCACCGCCAGGCCCGCGCGCCCCAGGGCACCCACCTCGAGCACCCCCGCTTCGAGGGCTTCGACGTCGTGCTGTAACCCGCAAGCGGCCGCAGGCCGCGCGCAGCGAGGCGCAGCCGAGCGAAGTCGGACGGCAAGCGGCCGCAGGCCCCGCGCAGCGAGGCGCAGCCGAGCGAAGCTCACTCGGACAGGAAGCGGGCCAGCCGCGGCTCGTTCTCGGTGGTGGTGATCAGCAGCACCCGGTCGCCGGGCTCGGCGCGGTCGGAGCCGCGCGGCACCAGCAGTTGGCTCCCGCGCGCCAACGCCGCCACCAGGACGCCCCGGGGCAGCTTCACCTCGGCCAGGGGAGCCCGCGTCAGTGCACTCCCCTTCTCCACCTCCGCCTCGACGATCTCGATCCGGTCCTCGAGCAGCTGCGCCACCGACCGGACGCGCTCGCCGAGAATGTGCTGGAGCGTGATCCCCACCACGAGCAGGCGCGGGCTGATGATCGCGTCGATGTCGAGCTGGCCAACCAGCCCGACCAGCTCCGGGTTGTCCACCATCACCACCGCACGCCCCACTCCCAGGCGTTTCGCGAGCAGACCGGCGACCAGATTCGTCTCGTGCTCTTCGGTGACCGCAACGAAGGTCGAGACGCGCTCGATCTCCTCCTCCTCGAGCAGCGCCTGACTCGTCACCGATCCGTGGATGATGATCGTGTCCTGGAGATCCTCGGCGGCGGCACGCGCCCGGTCGCGGTCCTCTTCGATCAGCACGACGCGCAGGTCGCGCCCCTCGAGGTGCTGGGCGAGCCGGAGCCCGATCGGGGTGGCGCCGGCGATCATCACGTCGCGGCGGTGCTCCTCGCGCACCGCGACCAGGCCCAGGATCGAATCCATGTGCTCCCGGGCCAGGGCGAAGTAGACCAGGTCACCCGATTCGATCTGCTCCTGGCCATGCGGGATCAGCCACTGCTCGCCGCGCTCGATCGCCACGGCGAGTGCGGGCGTCTCGGCGAAGAGCAGGTTCATGTCCGAGACCCGCAGCCCGACGAAGTCCGAAGGCTCGTGGATGCGGAAGCCGGCGACCAGCAGACGATCGTCGAGGAAGGACAGGACGTCCACCGCGCCGCGCACGTCGAGCAGCGCCGTGATCCGGTCGACTGCCGCGTGCACCGGGTTGACCGACACGTAGTCGCGGCTGCCCTGGCTCACCAGGGTGAACGCCTCGTCGTGGTCCGAGTCGCGCAGGCGCACGACCAACCGCGCGACGCCGAACAGCTTCGACGCGAGCAGCCCGGCGATCATGTTGACCTCGTCGGAGTTCGAGGTCGCCACGACCAGGTCGGCCGACTCGATGCCCGCCTCGCGCAGCACCGGGGCCGTGGCGCCGTTGCCCTCGACGACGTGGGCGTCCAGGGACTCGGAGAGCTCCCGGACCCGGGCGGCCGACTCGTCGACCAGCGAGACGTCGTGGCCGTCACGGGAGAGCTTGTCCGCCAGCGTCGAGCCCACGAGCCCGCCGCCCACGATCAGCACCTTCATCGGGGTATCCCCAGGGGTCGAGAACGAACTCGGCGTCGCCCCACCCGCCGACTCACCACTGCGCCGGAATCCAGAGCATCGCCAGCGCCGAGACGAGGAAGCAGGCTACGGCCACCAGGAAGGTGTAGCCGACCACGTCGCCGAAGCGCAGCCGCGTCACCGCGAGGATCGGGATCGCGAAGAAAGGCTGGATCAGATTCGTGGTGGAGTCACCGTAGCTGTAGGCGAGCAGCACCGTCACGACCGACACATCCAGAGAGCTCCCGGCCGGCACCAGATACGGCGCCTCGATCAGCCACTTGGACCCCGCCGAAGGCACGAACAGATTCATCCACGCGGAATAGACGTACACGACCAGGGGATAGGTTCCCGTGGTGGCGAAGGCGGCAAAGCCCTTCCCGATCCAGGCGCCGAGGCCGGTGTTCTGCATCAGCCCGAAGATCCCGGCGTAGAACGGGAACTGGAGGATGATCCCCCAGGCCGCGTCCACTCCGTTCCGGCACGCGCGCAGGAAGGAGACCGGGCGCCCGTGGAGCAGCAGCGCCGCGACCAGGAAGACCGAATTGTAGGCGTCGATGGTCCAGCTGGTGCCGAAGCCGCGGGTCGCGATCGAGTGGCCGAGGGGATAGGCGAGCAGGATCGCCGCCAGCCACACCCAGCCGCGAAAGGACTCGAGCCGCTCGGCGGGCGTCGCGGGCGGGGTCGGCGGCTCGGGCGGCGTCGGCAGGATCGCCTCGACCTGGTCGGGGCGCAGGGTCACCGCGTTGCGCCGGGGGTGGAGGGCCGCGGCCGCGAGCAACCCGGTGGCCCCGATCGCGAGCATGTAGACGAGGTTGAAGGGCCGGAACAGCGTCTCGGTGACCGGGTACAGGCGGTCGACCACGCCCGTCCCGCTGCTGGGCGCGAGCAGCGGGTTGCCGGGCGTGGCCAGGATCAGCGGTGCCGATCCCGACAGGCCGCAGTGCCAGACCGTCCCCAGTCCCAGGTAGGCGGCCGTGATCATCACGCGGATGTCGGTGCGCGGATTGCGGCGCGCCAGGAAGGGGACGAAGAGCGCGCACGCCACCAGACACAGCGCCCAGTTCAGATAGCCCGTGACGAGCGAGAAGGCCCCGGCGAGCCACACCGCCTGGCTGGGCTTCTCGGGGTCCGGGAGCGAGGCGAGACGGTCGAGCCAGCGGAACACCGGAGGCGAGGACACGCAAGCGTGGGCGGCCACCATCGCAATCGTGAACTGCATCGCCAGCGTGAGCAGCACCCAGACGCCGTCTCCCCACGCGAGCAGCGCCTCCTCGGGCCCGACGCCCGCCCCGATCACCGCCAGGGCGAAGGCCACCGCGGTGAGCATCATGCAGATCACCCACGAGTCGGGCACCCAGCGCTCGGTGAACCGGGAGAGCCCGGCGCCGGCGTCGCGCAGGGCGTTCAGCACGTGGATCTCATCCTCATCCACCGAGTCGATCGGCGAGCGTCGCGACGCTGAAGTAGCCGAAGAACGCGAAGGCCCCGATCAACGCCGCTATGCGAAGCGGCGAGGGATGCAGCGGCCGCGCGAAGCTGCGGACGTTCAGCCACAGCAGGAGCCCCGAGTACAGGAACATCACCACACCGTTCAGCGCCGCCGACAGGACCAACAGCGGTAGCGGCCGGACGAAGCCGGCGATGAGCACGGCGATGCCGAAGGCGATCATCGCCCAGACCACGGCGAAGTAGAGTCGCGACAGGCCGACGCGCTCGAAGCGCAGCGCCAGCAGGTCGGCCGCGACGCGCGCGACCGCGTCGAGCATCGCGAGCTCGGTCGAGAACAGCACCGCGACGCCCAGCGCGACGAAGGCGAGTCGCCCCCCGGCGCCGAAGCGGCCCTCGATCGCCGAGGCCTCGCCGCGCAGGAAGGCCAAACCCTCGCCCACGGCGGCGCCCGGCTCGAGCAGGGCCGACGCGAGCAGGCAGAAGAGCGCCAGGGCGAGCAGCGCCAGGACGTAGAAGGAGACGAAGTGCTCGATGTTCGTGCGCCGCCACCAGGTGCGCCAGCGCGCGAGGTCGCCGGCGTCGCTCCGCGAGCACCACTCCCACGGTACCCGCCGCCTCCTCGCGACCGGCGAAGGGGCTCGTGATGCGGCCGACGAAGGCGCCCATGCCATAGCCCTTGTCCTTCACGTAGTTCGACTGGGCGAGGTTCACCGAGCCGCCGGCGCCGGCGAAGGCGAGCGCGCCCAGCAGCATCGGCAGGTGCACACCGTCGGGAATGTGGCCGACCCGCAGCGAGGCGCGCAGCAGCGCCTGCACGTCGGGAGCCTGCACGACGGCCCAGGCGAGGGCTCCGACGAGGGTGAAGATCGGCGCCACCAGGACCACCTGGATCGCCTCGACGGTGCGGTACACGGCCGGACCCAAGGACAGGATCGCTCCGCACAGCACCAGCCCCGCGACGGCCATCCCCAGAACGCTGCCCCCGGGCTCCAGGAGACGAGCGTCGCGGCTCCGGTCGCCCAGCCCGGCCAGATCCACGGCAGCGTCCCGCACAGCAGGAACACGGGCCCGAAGACGCGGTGCAGGCGGACGAAGCCCACCACCGCACTCTCGCCGGTGGCGAGGGTCCGGCGCTCGATCTCCATGTTCTTCAGGAAGAACTGGAGCGTCAGGCCGACCCAGCACGCCCAGAAGAGCGCGAAGCCCCACTCGGCCGTGAGGCGCGGCCACAGCACGAACTCGCCACTGCCGATCGAAAGGCCCACCAGGATGGCGCTCGGGCCGACCATGCGCCGCAGCGGCATCGGCTCCGGCAGCGAGCCGACGTCCGGTGCGCGCAGCACCCGATCCGGCACCCGGACGACCTGGCTGGAGCCGCTCACACGTACGCGAGCGGCTCCGCGTCACCACGCAGGTAGGCCGACACCACGCAGGCGCCGAAGTCGGCGGCGCGGATCACGGCCTCCGTGTCGACGCGATTCACCCGGTCGTCTCGCGAGAGGTGATGGAGCGGGAGGCCGTCCTCGCCCAGCGCGACGAGCGAGAGCACGTGCCCGCCGCGCCGAGCGGCGAGGCGCGCGCCGGTGTCCGTGGGCAGGTGGGCGGGGGCGACGAAGCCGTAGGCGCCGCAGGCGGCGACCCGACGTGCGAGCTCGCGCAGCATCGGCGCGTGGTAGGTGCGCGCGAGCACGCCCTCGCTCGCCGCGTAGTGCAGGTCGCCGGCACCGACCCCCTCGAAGTGGAGGAAGGCCGTTGCTCCCTGGAACCACTCGGGATGCGCCTGGACCAGGGCACTCGCGCCACAGGCGCCCGCCTGTCCGCCACCCGTGGCCGCGCACCACAGCTCGGCGTCGGGTGGGAGGTGCGCCGCGATCTGCTCGGCGGCGGTGAGCATCGCCGCGACACCCGAGGCGGCGTCGTTGGCGCCCGGCGAGACCGCCGCGAGGGCCCAGCGCAGGCACCGCAAGGCAAGCCACGCGAGGGCCGCTCCGACGGCAACGCGCGCTGCGAGCACGGGAATCCCACGAGCGCCGAGCGCCGCGGCAGCCGTCACGACGACGGCCGCGGCGAGCAGCGCCGAGGGCCCGGCGGCGAGACCGCGCGGCGCGCCGATGCCGTCGCGCGGTGCGGCGCCGAAGACCCCGAGCCGACCCGCGAACAGGCGCGTGGTCTGGGGTGCGTCGAGCGGCGCGGTCAGCACGACCCGGCGTCGCGGGCGCTGCGCTCCCGCGCGCGCCGTCACGATCAGCGAGTCGCGTACGGGAAGCCAGCGCGTGAGCAGGGGCGCTCCGCCCGACACCTCCCGGCGGAACGACAGCGCAGCGAGGGCGGCCAGGGCGAGCCCGGCGGCGCTGCCGATCTCGGCGTTCCACCACGCGATCCCGGGCGCGCCGCCCAGGGCGCATCCCAGCGCGCCCAGACCCAGGTGGAGTGCCCACACCCAGCCCGGCCTCGGCCGCGAGGGAACCGACTCCGCCGCGATCTCCTCGAAGCCGAGATCGCGCAGCCACACCTCCACGCGCGCGCCCGCCTCGCCTTCCTGATCGGTGCCGGCCGAGCGACCGCTCAGCTCGGCCAGCAGCCGGATCCAGTGGAAGGCGCGGATCTGGCGCTCGAGGCTCTTCTCGGGCGCCTCCAGTCGGTTCGCTTCCAGACCGGGCACTCGGCTCGCCTCCATCACCGCGCTTCCGGCCCCCCCCGGGTGCGATTCGCACATCGCTCCAGGGAAGTCAACCGCGGGTGGATCGGCGGCGGCTCGGCCCCGGGGCGCTGCGGTCAGAGCGAGCGATAGCGCTCGCGCGCCTGCTCGGGGGAGAGCCGGGCCGCGGCCGCGATCGACGCGAGCGTCTCCGGATCGGCGAGATCCTCCGCCGTGACCCGCTCCTGGAGCGCCAGCGCGTTGCGGTAGCTGTCGGAGCGCACGTCCACACCGCGCACGCGCGACTTGCGCGTCTTCGGATCGATGATCTCCGCGAAGGGCACAGGGACGATCTGCCCCGCCTGGCGCGTGATCAGCACGCTGGTGCCTCCGGCGAGCAGCGTGTCCACCGCCCCGACGCCGAGGTCGCGTGTGTAGTCGCGGTCGAAGGCGGTCGGGTAGCCGCAGCGCAGCTCGTAGCCCACGTCCTTCTCCCCGATCGTCACCTTGACGCCGCGCGAGGCCAGGGAGTCGGCGACGGCGGTCCGCAGCACGCGCGCCAGCGGCACCTCGGCGAGCCGCACGTGACCGTGCTCGTCGCGGGGTGCGTCGGCGAGCAGCGGATCCTCCGGGTCCATCGCCGAGGCGACCCCCTCGGCGATGACGGCCACGCCGTCGGGGCGGCCCGCCGCCAGGCGCTTGACGATCGCGCCCTCGAGGGTCCGCACCACGTCCTCGATCGCGATCGGCGGGTTCGGGAACTCCTCGGGAATCAGCGTGATCGGCGCACCCGCCGACTTGCCGCAGCCGAGCGCCAGGTGACCGGCCGAGCGCCCCATCATCACGATGAAGAACCAGCGGTTGGTGGTCTGCATGTCGACCAGGATCCGCTCGACGACCGTGGTGCCGTGCTCGCGCGCGGTCTCGAAGCCGAAGGTGGGGATGCCCTCGGGCAGCGGCAGGTCGTTGTCGATCGTCTTCGGCACGTGCACCACCTTGACCCGACCGCCCGCCTCCTCGGCCACGCGGCTGGAGGAGGAGGCGGTGTCGTCGCCGCCGATCGTGATCAGATGATCGATGCCCAGGGCATCGAGCGACTTGACGAAGGCCGCGAGGTGCTCGGGCTTCTTCGTGGGGTTGGCGCGCGAGGTGTGGAGGATCGAGCCGCCCAGGAGATGGATGCGGGCGACGGCATCGAGCTCGAGGTCCACCACGCGGCTCGTGTCCCCCTCCATCAGATGGGAGAAGCCGTCGAGGATGCCGATCACCCGGTGGCCGCGGCGCAGCGCCCGCGTGGCGGCGGCGCCGATCACCCCGTTGATCCCCGGCGCCGGTCCGCCGCCCACTGCGATTCCGAACGTGCTCATCGATCCTCCCGTCTGCGATCTCGATTGCCAGCGGCCCGCGCGGCGGGTGAGCCTAGCGGCGCCAGGGGGCCGACCAGCGCGCCGGCGCCGCCGCGCTCACCGCGTCGTGCGCGGAGCCACCCCACAGCTCGTCGACCTCGTCGTGACGCTCGGGAGCCAGGTCGAGCCGGTCGCTCAGACCGAGCTCCCCGAGCACTTCCAGGGTCAGCTCGCGGAACTGGGAATGCACCGCGGTGCCCTTGGCGTGGTGCAGGATCGAGAGCGGCTTGCTGCCGGCCGAGTTCAGGGTCTCCACACGCGGACTGCGCGAGAGCGGCGTCTTGTAGTCGCGCCAGCCGCGGCGGCTCACCTCGTCGCGAAGACGCCGGAAGAGCGTGGGACCGTCGACGCCGCCTACGCGACTGCGTCGATCCACCAGAGTGAACACGACGCGCGCACGCTCCGTGTCGAGGCCCTGCCGCGAGAGCAGCGCGAAGATCTTCTCGGCCTCCTCGAGCGAGGACCAGTCGGCGATCGGGACCAGGATCAGGTCGGCGGCGTGATAGGCGTTCAGGGTCAGCGCCTCGAGATCGCTCTTCGTGTCGAGGATGACGAGGCCCGGCCACTCGGTCTGGGCGATGATCCGGGAGAGGGTGTGCGGGTCGCCGGCGCGCGCCTTGAGCAGCGCCACGTCCGGCGGCGAAGCCACGAAGTGCACGCCGTACTGCCCGAGCTGCGCGGCCTGTGCCAGGCTCCGCTCGGCCCAGGCGTGCTTGAGGTTGGGATCGCCCGGACGGGCGTCGCGCAGGCCGAACATGCGGTCGATCGTGCCCTGATCGTCGAGGCCGACGATCAGCACGGGAAGGTCCTCGCGCAGCGCGCGCGTGTAGATGGCCAGGTTCGTGGCCAGCGTGGTCTTGCCGACGCCGCCCTTGTTGGACGAGACGGTGATCACGGGGCCGCGCGACGGTACGGGGGAAGGCACGACGGCGGGAAATGTACCCTTCGGGTAGCATCGCGTCATGCGAGCGGTGGGCGTGATTCCGGCGCGCTTCGCGGCGCAGCGCTTTCCCGGCAAGCCGCTCGCGGTGATCGCCGGGCGGCCGATGATTCAGCACGTGTGGGACGGAGCGCGCCGGGCGAAGTCGCTGGACCGCGTGGTCGTCGCCACCGACGACGCCCGCATCGCGGAGGCGTGCCGCGGCTTCGGGGCCGAGGTGGCACTCACGCGCAGCGATCACCCGAGCGGCACGGACCGGATCGCCGAAGCGGCGGCCGACCTCGCCTGCGACGTCGTGGTGAACGTGCAGGGGGACGAGCCGCTGATCGAGGGCTTCGTGATCGACGCCGCCATCGAGGCGCTCGTCGGCGACCCGGGAGCGCCGATGGCCACCGTGGTCCACGGGGCCGATCCCGAAGCCCTGGCCGATCCGAACCGGGTGAAGGTGGTGCTCGACCGCCGCGGCCGCGCCCTCTACTTCTCGCGCAGCCCGATCCCCTTCGTACGGGAGGGGCACCCCGTGCCGCCCTGCTGGCAGCACGTCGGCCTCTACGCCTATCGCCGGGAGTTCCTGGGCGAGCTGACGGCGCTGCCACCGACCCCCGCCGAGCTCGCAGAGGGACTCGAGCAGCTGCGCGCCCTCGAGCACGGTTTCCCGATCCACTGCGCGGTGGTGGAGGGGTGGCGCAGTGTGGCCGTGGACGTGCCCGAGGACCTGGCGCGCGTCGAGGCGGTGCTCGCCCGACGATGAGCGATCCGGTCGACGCCCAGACGGTGCAAGACTGGGGACGGCTCTACTCCAACTGGGGTCGCTGGGGAGACGAGGACGAGCTCGGCACGCTGAACTTCATCACCCCCGAGCGCGTGCTGGCGGCCGCCGCCCTGCCGCGCAGCGGCCGCGTCGTGTCGTGCGCCCTCCCCTTCGACCCGACCGGACTGCCGGCCCAGGCCGGCGCCCACCCGGCCGTCCGCGATCCGGGCGCCGGACCGGCCCCCGGTGGCGCGGCGGGCCCCCGGGGCGCCCACTGGGACGCCCTCGCGCGCGTGGCCTACGACGGTCGCGTCTACAACGACCGCCGGGAGGGCGACCTGCCGGCCCACGGCGCGCGCGCCGCCTCGATCGACCGCCTGTGCGACGGCGTCGTGGGACGCGGCGTGCTGATCGACCTTCCGCGCTTCGTCCATCGGCCCTGGCTCGACGACGGCACCCGGATCCTGCCCCCGGACCTCGACGCCTGCGCCGAGTCCTCGGGAGTGACGATCGAGCCCGGAGACATCCTGCTCGTGCGCACGGGCCGGATCACCCGCTGCTATGCGGAGGGCTCCTGGAACGGCTACGACGGCGGCCCTGCCCCGGGCCTCTCGGTGCGCTGCGCGCGCTGGCTCCACGAGCGCCAGGTGGCGGCCGTCGCCAGCGACACCTGGTGCGTCGAGGTGGTGCCGGCGGAGACGCGGGACTGCACCATGCCCCTCCACCGCATCGCGGTGCGCGACATGGGGCTCCTGTTCGGCGAGAGCTTCCACCTCGATCGCCTGGCCGAGGCCTGCGCCGCGGACGGGAACTACGCCTTCCTCTTCGCCGCGGCCCCGCTACCGGCGGCCGCCGGGCGCGGATCGCCGATCAACCCGATCGCGATCAAGTAGCGGGCCGCCGGGGGCCCCCTCACTGGATCTGGCGGTCCCGACCCGACCACTCCTTCTCGCGCAGCCGGTACTTCTGGATCTTCCCGGTCGAGGTCTTGGGCAGGTCCCCGAACTGCACCGCCTTCGGGCACTTGAAGTGGGCCAGCCGCTCGCGACAGAAATCGACCAGCTCCTGCTCGGCGAGCACCGCGCCAGGCCGCAGCGACACGAAGGCCTTCGGCACCTCCCCCCACTTCGCGTCGGGCATCGCCACGACGGCGCACTCGAGCACATCCGGGTGCTTCACGATCGTGTGCTCCACCTCGATCGTGGAGATGTTCTCGCCGCCGCTGATGATGATGTCCTTCTTGCGATCGCGCAGCTCGATGTAGCCGTCGGGGTGCACCACCCCGAGGTCGCCGGAGTGGAACCAGCCGCCTGCGAAGGCCCGAGCGGTCGCCTCGGGATCCTCGAAGTAGCCCTTCATCACGTTGTTTCCGCGCATCACGACCTCGCCCATCGTCTGGGCGTCGGCGGGCACGTCGCGCATCTCGGCGTCGACCACGCGCACGTGCGTCGCCACGTGATAGGGCACGCCCTGGCGCGCCATCATCGCCGCGCGCTGGACGACCTCGAGCCTCTCCCAGCCCGGCTGGAGCTGGCAGTAGACATGGGGTCCGTAGGTCTCGGTGAGTCCGTAGAGGTGGGTGACCCGGATCCCCAGCTCCTCCATCCGCGCGAGCAGGGTGGGCGAGGGAGGCGAGCCGCCGGTGGCCACGCGGATCGGCGGATCGAAGCGCACGCCCTGCGCCTCGGGAGCCTCGGCGAGCATCAGCAGCACGGTCGGCGCGCCGTTGAAGTGGGTGACCCCCTCCCGCTGGATCAGCCGGACCACCCGCCCCGGGTCGAGGGCGCGCAGCATCACGTGGGCGGCTCCGGCGGCGGTCACGGCCCACGGGAAGCACCAGCCGTTGCAGTGGAAGAGCGGCAGCGTCCACAGATAGACCGAGTCGCGCTCGAGCCCGTGCACGATCACCTCGCCCAGGGCATTGATCGCCGCGCCGCGGTGGGTGTACATGACGCCCTTCGGACGACCGGTGGTGCCCGAGGTGTAGTTGATCGACGTGACGCGATTCTCGTCGTCGACGCCGCCGGTGATCGGGAGCACGGGTGCCCCGTCGAGGAACTCGGCGAAGCTCGGGCCGTCCAGCACCCGATCGTTCCAGCCGGCGACCGGGTCTTCCAGGTTCACGAGCAGGGGTCGCGCGCGCAGGCCCCCGGGAGCGCCGGCCACGCGGGGGGCGAGCTCCGGGTCGGCGAGCACCACCACGGCGCCCGAGTGGTCGAGGATGTAGCCCACCTCGGCGTCGTTCAGGCGCGTGTTGATCGCCACCAGCACGCCGCGCACGAGCAGCACGGCGAAGTGGGCGGCCAGCAGCGCCGGCACGTTGGGAGCGAGCACGGCGACGCGGTCGCCGGGCTCGACGCCCGCGCGCACCAGCGCTCCGGCGAAGCGCCCGACCTGCTCGCCGAACTCCTGCCAGGTCGAACGGGTATCGCCGTAGATCACCGCCGTCTTCTCCGGGAAGACGCGGACCGTGCGCTCGAGGAAGGCCAGGGGCGTGAGCTCGTCGCGCGACACGCTGGAGATCGGATCGCTCATGGGCGCATTCTAACCGCGGGAGCGGCGGCCGAGGCGCGAGAGCGGGGCCTCCGGGAGGCGTCGGGTACACGCGCGGGGCGCCCGGGAGCCGATTCGGACGGGGAAATTCCGCGGCCCGGACCGTCCGCGCCGCGGCAGCACCCGGGCGCGCCCGCGCTGTGTAGAACATCGCCGGCGACCCCCCTGCGCGCTGTGCGGCACATCACATCGGCCTGTGGAAGCGAGCCGGGTCGTCCGATAGCCTGCCGGACCAGGGGGCTTCACTCGTCCCCGAGTCCCGGTCGGCCGAAGTCGGTCGCGTCGGGGCGTCCGGAAAGGGGCGGTAACGGCGACCACCCTGGGAACCGGTCAGGAAGCGGGGTCTGGGCCTCGCTGGGTGTATCCCACGCCGAGACGGAGGTGATTCGGTGAACCAATGTAGTACTACGGCGAGTGAGGTGGCGGCGTCCTAGCGCCACGAGCCGAATCGAAGATCTCGGCAAAGGGGACGCAGGTTCCCAGCGCCACCGCCCCGAGAGCGCGGATGCCGTAGCCGCTCCGAAGGTCGACCGGCCCAGCCGACGACCTGCTCTCGGGGCTCTCTTTTTCCCCCGCCGCCCGCCCGGGCAACGCGCCCGGGCCCCGGGATCTCCCGGAGCCGCGGCTCTTGATTCCCCACCCTCGCATCGGGGACATTCCGCCTGTGAGCGAGCCCGCCCCCGACCCTGCCACCGCCACGCTGCTGGTCTCCTGCCCCGATCAGCGGGGCATCGTCGCCGCTCTCGCCCAGGTGCTCTACGGGCACGGCGCCAACATCCTCGACGCCGACCAGCACACCGACGCGGAGGCCGGCATCTTCTTCCAGCGCATCCGCTTCGACACGGGCGAGCTGCGCACCGACCGCACCACCCTCGAGGCGGCGATCGGCGAGGTCGCCGACCGGATGCGGATGAGCTGGCGCCTCGCCTACGCCGCCCCCCGCAAGCGGGTCGCGATCTTCGTATCGCTCACCGACCACTGCCTCTGGGACCTGCTGCTGCGCCACCGTGCCGGAGAGCTGGCCTGCGACGTCCCGCTGATCGTGAGCAACCACGAGCGGCTCGCCCCGGTGGCGGCCCAGTTCGGCGTGCCCTACCGGGTGTTCCCGATCCAGAAGGACTCGAAGCGCGAGCAGGAGGAGCGCGAGATCGCCCTGCTCGAGAGCGAGTCGATCGACCTGGTCGTCCTCGCCCGCTACATGCAGATCCTCTCCGGCGAGTTCATCGAGCGCTTCCAGCATCGGATCATCAACATCCATCACTCGTTCCTGCCCGCCTTCAGCGGCGGGCGGCCCTACCAGAAGGCCCACGAGCGGGGCGTGAAGCTGATCGGCGCCACCGCTCACTATGCCACCAAGGATCTGGACGAAGGCCCGATCATCGAGCAGGACGTGATCCGCACCACCCACCGCGACTCGATCACCGAGCTGGTGCGCAAGGGCGCCGACGTGGAGCGCAACGTCCTGTCTCGCGCGGTGCGCTGGCACCTCGACGACCGCGTCCTCGTCTACGGCAACAAGACGGTCGTCTTCTCGTGAATCCGCGCGTCGTCGGGCTGTTCATCGCCCTCGCGGTGGGCGTGGCGAGCTGGGTGCTCACCTGCGCCGCCTGGCGCTTCGACCGCGTCGCCGCCGGCTTCCTGCCGCTGGAGCCGCGCGCCTTCGAGCGCTTCACCCTGGTGACGCTGGGAACCGCCGGGCCGGCCCCGGACCCCAACCGCCGCGGCACCGCGATCGCCGCCGGCTCCGGCGAGGACGTGCTGATCGTGGACGCCGGACGAGGCGTCGCCGAGGGGCTCCGCGCGGCGAAGATCCCGGTGAGCCAGCCCGGGACGGTGCTGCTCTCGAGCCTGCTCCCCGAGAACACGGTGGGACTCGACGACCTGCTCGCCGCCGCCTGGCTGGCCGGGCGGCGCACGCCGATCCTGCTGATCGGGCCCGCCGGTACGGCACAGGTTGCGCAGGACGCGGCCGACGCCGTCGGGCCCGGTGCCGTCGCGCGCGCGAAGGCGCTGGGCGAGGACGCGACGGCACCCCGCTTCGAGGTGCTCGAGATCGAGGATGGCTGGACGGGGACGATCGGGGCGATGAACGCGCGCGCCGGAGGGCTCACGGGCGGGCCTCTGCCGGCCTTCGCCTGGCGGCTCGACGCGGGTGGACCCGCCGCCGTGGTGGGCGGCACGGGTTGGGACGGGAAGTCCCTCGAGACCCTGGCCCGCGGCGCCGCCCTGCTCTTCCACGACGCCAACCCCGTCCCGACTCCCGAAGAGGCGCGGAATGCCGGCCTGGACGTCGATCCCGACCGCCTGCGCCGCGAGGCCGCCCTGTTCACCGGCTTCGAGGAGGTGGGCGCGATCGCCCGGCGCGCGGGAGTCCACACGCTGGTGCTGATCCGCATGCGACAGCCCCCCGTCTACGACATCCAGGTCACCTCGCGCGTCGACGACACCTTCGACGGGCGTATCGCCGTCGCCGCCGACGGAGACGAGTTCGTCCCGCGCTAGGTCGGGCAGGGGCCAGCCCGAAGGGCGCGCAGCGAGGCGAAGCCGAGCGAAGCCCGTCGGACTAGACGCTCAGTCCCCCGTCGTCCGACGGCTCGGCGGAGGGCTCCCGCGGAGGCGGCGGGATCAGCCGCTGGGGCGGCCGGTCCTCCGCGTCGCGCTCGCCGAGGAAGCGCCGCCGCTGCTCGCGGTAGTAGTCGTCCTCGGGCCTCTGCGCGATCGCCTCGTCGATCGCCGCGAGGGCGGCCTCCGAGTCTCCGAGCTGGAAGTGCACTTCAGCGAGTGTGTCGAGGATCGCCGATTGCTGCCGGTCCGTCTCCTCGACCGCGCGTTCGGCGAGCTCGAGGGCCGCCTCGAGCAGCGCGTGCGAGGAATTGGGATCCACCGCGATCAGCCACGCCTCGTTGTTCAGCCAGTCCGCGCCGACCCCGGGGAGTCGGCCGACGCGGGCGATGTAGCGCGCCGTGTAGTCGCCGTCGCGGAGCAGCTCGTGGCCCGCCGCGGCGATCGCGGCGACGCCGATCGCGAGCGACGCGCAGGCGACCCCGCGCACCCAGGCCGCGCTCGGTCGGCGTGCCAGACGGGGCCAGGTGAGCGCCACGGCGGCCAGCAGGCCGGCGAGGAAGCCGCCGACGTGGGCCGCGGCGGCGACGAAGGGAAGTAGCGAGAAGAGCGCGGTCGCGGCGAGCGTCCCAAACAGGGCTCCGCGCGGCACCCGCCACCATGCGGGCAGGGCGTCGGCAAAGCGCAGCTCGAGCCAGCACAGGGCGCCGAACAGACCGAGTACGACTCCGGACACGCCCACGACGCGCTCCGAGCTGAAGATCCAGCTCGCTCCCATCGCGCCGAGCGCCGAGAAGCCGATCACGCACACCGTGCGGGCGGTACCGAGCGAGCGTTCCACCAGCGAGCCGACCGCGAGCAGCCCGAACCCGTTGAGGAGCAGGTGGACGAGGTTGGCGTGGAGCAGATTGGCGGTGACGAGCCGCCACCAGTCACCGTCGGCGGTGAGCGGGGAGAGGAACTGGCCCACGCGCTCCACGTTGGGACCGAGCACGAGCTGAAGCGCGTACACCGCCGCGCACAGAGCCAGGAGCCCCCAGGTGGCGTAGAGGCTTCCCGGGGTACGCGCCGTCTCCTCGACCTCGGCCATCCGCGCCAGCTGCTCCCGCCCCCCCGGCTCGCGCGCGATCTGCTCGAGCAGGGCCCGGACCACGTTCTCCGGTCCGTTCTCGTCGACGAAGGAGCGACGGGAGACCATGTAGAGCCCGCGCCGCGTGCCGATCCACAGTGCGCGCGGCGAGGTCGCCAGGTGGGTGAGGTCCGAGTAGGCGGTGAACACCGAGCGCCCGCCCCGCGCCCCGGTCGGGTGGCGGAACCCGGTGACCTCGAGGGTGATCGAACCCGGACGTCCCTTCAGCGAGAACGATGTCATCGCCGGGGAGGGTCCGTTTGCCACGAAAGCAGCGTAGCGAAGGCGAGCCCCTGGCTCCTGCGCGCCTACGAGCGCTTCGGCAACGGAAGCGTCGGAAACACCCGGCTGAAGACCAGGAAGGTGAGCGCGAAGCCGCCGAGGAACCCGAGCGCGATCCCGAACTGGATCGGACCGGCCCAGGCCGAACCGTCCTTCGGGACCAGCGACGGCCACACCAGCGCGTTGCGCTCGAGCCAGAAGCCGAGCAGCACGATCGCGGCAACGCCGCCGAGGATCGCGGGCGTCTTCTTCGGTCGCTGGCCGAGCAACACCCAGAAGGGCGTGACCCAGCAGCCCACCCACGCCACCAGGGCGAGCTTGACGTAGGGCTCGTCGAAGTAGGCCCACACGACGTACCAGCTGTCCTGGAGGAACTGGCTGCCCAGGCGCGCCTGGAAGAACTGGGTCTCCTCGGGGAGGTTGCCGTACCAGATCACGATGTACTGGGCGAAGAAGAGGTACATCCAGAAGATGGAGAAGGCGAAGATCATCTTGCCGAGGTCATGCATCCGCGAGGACGTGATCTCGACGTCCCAGCCGGGTGCGGTTGCGCGCAGGAGCACGCAGACCAGCGCCGTGGCGGCGATTCCCGACAGGAAGCCACCCCACAGGAAGTACCAGCCGAAGATGTTCGAGAACCAGGTGGGATTCAGCGACATCACCTGGTCG
>CAZZFT010000111.1:0-16073 GCA_964653555.1 uncultured Spirochaetales bacterium
CCGCCCGCACCTTCATCGCGGTGATGGTGATCGCCTTCGCCGCCACGTCCCTCGACACGGGCGCGCGCATCCAGCGGCTGGTCATCGCCGAGCTGGCCCAGGGCTACGGCGTCCGGGCGCTCACCAACCGCTACGCGGCGGGAGCCCTGGGCATCAGCGCGGCGCTGCTGCTGGCGGTGACCCAGGCCGACGGCCGCGGCGGCTTGGCGCTGTGGCCGCTGTTCGGCACGACCAACCAGCTCGTCGCCGGGGTCACGCTGCTGATCGTCTCGGTCTGGCTCCGGCAGACCGGCCGGCCCTACGTGTACACCCTGGTGCCGATGATCTTCGTCGCCTTGGCGACGGTGTTCTCGATGCTGGGCGAGGTGCGCGGCTACTTCGAGGCGTTCTCGGAGCGCTGGCTGCTGGCCGTCCTCGGCAGCCTGATCCTGGCCCTCGACGTGTGGGTGATCCTGGAAGGAACCCGCGCGCTGTTCGCCGAACGGGAACGCGCGAGCGCCTGAGGTGAACCTCGCCGATCTGCGGGGCAGGACGGTGCTCGTCACCGGCGCCGGCAGCGGCATCGGACGCGAGACCGCGCTGGCCTTCGCGCGGCGCGGTGCCGACCTCGAGCTGTGCGACCTCGACGCCGCCCGCGTCGAGCGCACCGCCGCCGACGTCGCAGCGCTGGGACGCGGCCGCGCTCGGGCGCGGGCGGTGGACGTGGCCAGCGCCGATCAGATGGAGCGGTGGGCCGCGGAGGTGCACGCCCGGATTCCCGCGGTGGACATCCTCGTGAACAACGCAGGGGTCGCGATCGGCGGCGGATTCCTCGACACCTCCCTCGAGGACTGGCGTTGGATCCTCGGCGTCAACACGCTCGGCGTGATCCACGGCTGCCACGTCTTCGTTCCACCGATGGTGGCGCGCGGCGCCGGGGGAGCCGTGGTGAACGTCGCTTCGGCGGCCGGTCTCGTGGCGACCGAGAGCCTGGCGGCGTACTGCACCACCAAGTTCTCGGTGGTCGGCCTGTCCGAGGCGCTGCGCGGCGAGCTGCACCGCCACGGAATCGGCGTGAGCTGCATCTGTCCCGGGCTGATCAACACGCCGATCACGCGAGCGGCGAGGCTCGTCGGCTCGATGGCCGGTGAGGACCGACGCAACGCGCTGGTGACGCTCTACGAGCGGCGCAACTACGGACCCGAGCGGGTCGCCACGAAGATTCTGCGCGCGGTCGAGCGCAATCGCGCGCTGGTGCCGATCACGCCCGAGGCCTGGGCCCTGTACCTGGCCAAGCGCATTGCACCGGGCGCCCTGGCCTGGCTGAGCCGTCGGGCGGGCGCGCGCTCCCGCTTCGGACCCGACTGAAGCGACGACACCGACGGTACCGGGCGCATCGCGACCGAGATTGCGATTGCATGGTCCTTGCATCGGAGTACACTGGTTGTGAAGACGGTCGCGGCTCGCGGTGCAAGGAGACCGAGGTCTCGATTCCGCCGCCGAAACCATCCGGCCGCAAAGGGCCGCGACCGCCCCTCGGCGACGGCAGGATCGAGCGAGAGTTCGGAGAGCCGGGCCCGCCCCGCAGCGAAAGACCGCCGTCGGCGCGCAGCCGGGCTCTCACGGAATCACGGCGCGGGGGAGCACTTCCCGGACCCGGGAGCTTCCAGCATCCGCGCGGAGACGTGGTCGCACGAAAGACGGGTGCGTTGAGGGGACCCAACCTCCTGCTCGGCGCCGCGGGCCTCGCCCACCGTCGATGGCTGTACGCGACGCCCCCTACCGGGTGATCGCCAGGCCGCTCCGCCGAAAAAACTCGGGCCGCCCCGTCGGAGGCCCGGGAAGGCCCCGCCGCCTCGGACCTGCGCTCAGCGCGCCAGATCGGTCGAGCAGATCCGCAGCACGCCTGCGTTGGTGACCTCGCTTCCGGGAACCAGTGCGCGGATCACGCCGAGGTGGGTCACGACCACGATCCGCGCGCCCGGGTGGCTCGTAACCCACTCGGAGAACAAGGCGCGGACCCGGCGCCGGATCTGCCCCCGCGACTCACCGCCGCCCGCGCGCACCGAGGCATCGCCCGCCTCGAAGCGAGCCAGCTCGCACCCGTCGCGCGCCGCGATCTCGGCGCGCCGCAGCCCCGACCAGCTCCCCACGTCGAGTTCCCGCAGCCGCGCCTCGACCCGGGGCTCGAGGTCCAGCGCGCGACCCACGATCTCGGCGGTCTGCCAGGCGCGCCGCAGGTCGCTGCTGTACAGCGCGTCGGCGGGCTCGCCGCGGAGCGTCCCGGCGAGCGCCTCGGCCTGAGCGAGGCCACGCGCGGAGAGCGGGGGATCGGCCTGACCCTGCCAGCGCAGATCGGCGTTCCACAGCGACTCCGCGTGGCGGATGACGAGAAAGTGCGTCGTCGACACGGGCCGGGACTCTACCCGACGCCCGCGCGCGTCCGCGCTAGCGCATGCCCAGCACGCGCTCGAGCGGCTCGCGCAGGGCGCGGAATGCGTGAGCCCGGTGGGAGATCAGGTTCTTGTGCGCCGGCGGGAGCCCGGCCATCGAAACCACCTCTCCTTCGGCGCGGAACACCGGGTCGTAGCCGAAGCCGCCATCGCCCGAGGCAGCCGCCAGGATGTGGCCGAGACACTCCCCCCGTCGCGTGTCGACGACACCCTCGGGTGTCGCAAGGGCTGCGACGCACACGAAGCGCGCGCCGCGTTCCGCTTCGGCGCGATCCGCCAGCTCCGCGAGCAACCGCGTGACCCGTCCCGGATCGTCCAGTCCCGGTCCTCCGTAGCGCGCCGAGCGGGGACCGGGGCGGCCGCCCAGCGCGTCGACCTCGAGCCCCGAGTCGTCGGCGAGCGCCGGCAGGCCGGTCCTCCGCGCGACCACCCGCGCCTTTGCCGCCGCGTTGGCCGCGTAGTCGTCCGCCTCCTCGGGCATCTCGACGTCCGGGAAGGCGGCGAGCGAACGTAGGTCGACGGGCAGCTCGCCGAGGATCGCGCGAATCTCCTCCAGCTTGCCGGGGTTGCTGGTGGCGACGACCACGGAGGGTCGGGGCGCACCCGCCGTGCTCACCGACTCGCGCCCGCCACGGCCTCGGCCTGGAGTCGCGCCAGCTCCCCGGTCCCGCGCAGCGCGAGAGCGGTGAGCCGGGTGAGGTCGTCGGGGGAGAAGGTGCCACCCTCTCCCGTGCCCTGGACCTCGACGAAGCGTCCCGAGGCCGTGACCACGACGTTCATGTCGACGGTGGCCCGCGAGTCCTCGTCGTAGGGCAGGTCGAGCAGCAGCCCACCGTCGACGACGCCGACCGAGACCGCGGCGACGGACTCGCGCACCGGATTGCGCGCCACGGCGCCGCGCGCGACCAGGCGGGAGGCGGCGATCGACAGCGCCACCGCGGCACCCGTGATCGACGCGCAGCGGGTGCCGCCGTCGGCTTGGAGCACGTCGCAGTCCACCCACAGCGTGCGCTCGCCGAGCGCCTCGAAGTCGACCACCGCGCGCAGGCTGCGTCCGATCAGGCGCTGGATCTCCTGCGTGCGCCCGGCGGGACGGCCTCGCGAGGCCTCACGCGTCCCGCGCGTGTCGGTCGCGCCGGGCAGCATCGAGTACTCGGCGGTCACCCAGCCGCGTCCGCTCCCGTGCAGGAAGCGCGGCACGCCGGGCTCCTCGCACACCGTGCACAACACCCAGGTGCGACCGACCCGACACAGGACCGAGCCGAGCGGCTGCTCCGTGTAGTCCACCTCGAAGCCCACCGGTCGCAGCTCGTCCGACGCGCGGCGATCGGCCCTCACGGCGAGGCACCCGAGGCCGCGGCCCCGACGCCGCGACGCGCGTCGTAGCGGCGACCGAAGTCGAGCACGGCCGCCTCGATCGCGTCGACGATCGCGTTGCGTCCCGCGGTGCCGCCGATCACGGCCTCGTCCCCCGGGTTGGTGACGAAACCGATCTCGACCAGCGCCGCGGGCATCTGCACGCCCGAGAGCACCACGAACATCGCCTGCTTCACCCCGCGCGACTTCACCGGGATGGCGTGCAGCGAGTCCTGGACGCTGCGGGCGAAGGTGCTCGACTCGTCGAGGTGCTCGGTGGAGATCAGGTCGCCGAGCAGCGAGATGAATGGATCGCCGATCGCCTCGACCCCCGACTCGCGCTCGGCGGCGAAGACGCTGTTCTCGCGCGCGGCGACGTCCGCGGCGCTCTCGTCGGAGGCCTGGAGCGCCAGGAAGTAGGTCTCGCTGCCGTGGATGTCGGCGTCGTAGGAGGCATTGGCGTGGATCGAGACGAACAGGTCGCCTCGGGCGTCGTTGGCGATGGCGGTCCGCTCCTCCAGCGGAACGCGCACGTCCGCGTCCCGCGTCATCACGACCTGGAGCCCGCGGGCGCGCAGCCGAGCGGCCAGATTGCGGGCGACCGCCAGCACGACGTCCTTCTCGAGCGACCCGGACGCGCCCTTGGCCCCGGTGTCGCTCCCCCCGTGTCCGGCGTCGATCACGACGGTGTCGAAGCGATCGGCGTGGGCCGAGTCCGTCCGCGGTGCACCCGGGTCGGCGGAGGCCGCGCCGGCCAGCACCACGGCGGCGGCCACGGCGACGCACACGGCGCCGAACGCCGGGCCGTGCTCTGCCGCCCTGTGGGACGCGCGCACCCGCCTGCCTCTCGTCACGAAACCCCCGGCCGGCAACGTATCGCATCCGCCCCGCTGTCGATGCTTGCGCGTCTTCGACCGCTCCGTCACCGTGGACGGGCCATGCGGCGCCTCCTCGCCTGCTTCGCGCTGCTCGCCCTCGCCCCTCCCAGCGCGGCGGAAGAGCTCTCCTGTCCCCCGGGCTCCTCTCCTCGAGGAGCGGCGCCGCCCGCCGGTCATCGCCAGTGGTGCGAGGACGAGCAGGGGCGGCAGCAGGGGCCCAGCATGGCCTGGGACGCGGAGGGGCGCCGGCGCGTCGAGGCCCGCTTCGAGAACGGAGCGATGGACGGCCCCTACCGGAGCTGGCACGAGAACGGTCAGCTCGCCGAGTCGGGCCGCTACGAGTCGGACCGCCGCGAGGGCGTCTGGCAGACCTGGTACGCGGACGGATCTCCCGCCCGCTATCAGGAGTTCCGCCACGGCGCGCTCCACGGCGTTTCCAAGGAGTGGTATCCCAACGGCCAGCTCCGCTTCGAGGAGCACTACGCGGAGGGCGAGCGACACGGCCCCGCCCTCGCCTACTACGAGAACGGCGTCAAGCAGTCGGACGGCTCCTTCGATCGCGGGGAGTACGACGGAACCTGGACCGGGTGGTACGAGGATGGCAGCCGCCGCAAGGTCGCCGTCTTCGAGCGCGGGACGAAGCTGCGCGAGGAGGCGTTCCCGCCGGGCGCGGACTAGCCCGGCAGGAGTTCCACCTTCCGCTCGCCTGCGGCTCGCTTCGAGCCGGCTTCCTAGCGAGCGCCCGAACGACCGGTCCGGCGGGGTCGCCGGCGTCGCGTCGGCGCCTCCTGGAGATCGAGGAGATCGCCGACCGTCTCGGCCCCGCCCGCCCGCGCGAGGCCGAGCAGCTCGATCCAGGCGCGCGCCGTCGCATCGGCGTCACCCAGGGCCCGGTGGCGCGCGCGGTTCGCGATGCCGAACCGGGCGCACAGATGGTCGAGGTCGTAGCGGCCCAGCTGGGGCAGGAGCCGTCGCGCGAGACGCTGGGTGCAGAGTACGGCGACCTCGGGCGCCGGCTGTCCCTGTCCGTCGAAGGCGCGGCGCAGGAAGCCGCTGTCGAAGCGCGCGTTGTGGGCGACCCAGGGCGAGCCCGGAGCCTCTCCCAGCCAGCGCGCGAAACGCGCCAGGGCGCGGCGGGTCGTGGGCGCCGGCGAGAGCATTCCGTCGTCGATTCCCGTCAGCCTGACGATCGCGCCCGACAGCGGACCCGGGCCCGGCGGCCGCACCAGGGTCTCGAAGCGCGACTCGAGGCGCAGGCGGCTCACGCGCACCGCTCCGATCTCGATGATCGCATCCCGCTCGCTGGACAGTCCGGTCGTCTCGAGATCGACGACCGCGAAGGTCGCGCGATCCAGGGGGGTGGCCGCGATCGCGCTCTCGGCCGCGGGACGCAGCAGGCCGGGAACGAGCAGTTCGGGCAGGGCCTCGGGACGCGCGCCGAGCAGCCCCGCGACCAGGCGGCGCGCGACGGGGGCGGGGGGCTCGTCGTCGAGGGCGAGCAGGCGACGCGCCAGCTCTCCCACGGCGACCGGCTCTCCCTCGGCGCGGATCCGCCCCAGCACGCGCCGCATGCCATCGGGGAGATCGCGACGCCGCGCCTCCGCAGCGACCGGAGGGCCGATGCTCCGGATCGCTCCGCGCTCCCCTCCGTCCACGGCGCCGCCCCCCGTGCGAAAGCTCTCGCGCCGGCGTCCGACGGCGGTAGGCTCGGGGCCCTGAACGCTTCGTCTGGGACCCGCGCGAATCGCGGCCGGAGGAGCCGCCCGGGAGGAACCGCAGTCACTCGTGCTCGTGCACCCGAGATCGCGTTTCCGTCCGCACGGGCGTTCGCGCGGGCGTTCAGGTAGGGGAAGAAACTCGCCGATCCTATCACAGGCGCGGGAGCGATCCGCGCGCGCGGGATGGCCGGGGGAGGACTGCGTGCGTCGATCGATGTTCTGGACAGCCGTGGGCGCGAGCGTGCTCGTCGCCACCGCCTCGTGGGCCGAGTCGCCCGCGATCGCGCGGCCGGGTCTGTCCCGGATCGGCGTCTCCGCCGCCGACTCGCGCGGTCTGGTCTTCTTCCTGGAGAGCGACCTCGCTCACGGCGCGGTCGCCGTCGGCACCGGTCACACGCTCGCTCTCGAGGCCCTCGCGCGCGCGGGACGGGTGGAGTTCGCCCTGCCCCACTCGCTCACCCGGGTGGCGTACTCGGAGCGCTTCGCCGTCCCGCCGGGACGACCCTTCAGCCTCGCGGACGCCAGTCTGCGCGGCGACTTCGTCGTCTTCCTGCTCTCCGGACCGCCACAGGGCGTCCGGGTCCTGCACGCCGCCGAGCGCCCGCAGCTCGCGGCGGGGACCCGGGTGCGCGTGCTGGGATCGCCCACCAGCGGCCGCCGCGACGAGATCGACGCCTTCGGGACGGTGGTGGCCGCGAGCCCCGATCGGCTCGAGGTCGATCTCGATCTCCGGCAATCGCTCGACGGCTGGGGCGGCGCACCGGTGGTGCTCGCCGACGGCGACACCGTGATCGGGCTGGTGGAGGCGGCCGTTCCCGGCGCGGAGGCACCGCGCGTGCTGGCCGCTCCGATCGACGGCGTGCTGGAGGCGCTGCGCGATCCGCTCGAAGGCGGAGATGGGCGGCCCTTTGCCAGCTACGCGCCCGGCGCCTCGGCGAACCAGGAGACGCCCGAGGCCGTCGAGCCGGTCGAGACGACGTCTTCCGGCGTGCCGGAGGCCCATGGCGCCCTGCTGCGACCGGTTGCCGGCGACGCCACCCACCTCGATCTCGAGATCGAGTATCCGCCCGATGGCGCGAACGTGTCTCCGACGGTGTGCGGGGCCTTCGTGGCCGGCCGCGCCCAGGCCACGCGGGGCACGCCGCGTCGCTTCGACGTGATCATCGTCATCGACACTTCACGCTCGACCGCGGACCCGTCGGGCACCGACGTCAACGGGAACGGCGAGGTCGGGCACTCGCGCCTCGGCGGCCTCGGCGCGGTGTTCGGCGCGGGGATCTCCGATCCCGGGGACTCGATCCTCGCGGCCGAGGTCGCCGCCGCCCGCCAGGTGCTGCACGGGCTCGATCCGCGCAGCACGCGTGTCGGCCTCGTCGCCTTCGCGGGTGAGGCGATCGGCGACGGCAGCCGCTACTCGAAGCGCCGTCCGGCGTATACGATCGAGGGGCTGACGCGCGACTACGACCGCGTCGAGCACGGGCTCGACGATCTGCTCGCGACCGATCCCGAGGGCAACACCCACATGGCGGCCGGCGTCGATCAGGCAACGATCGAGCTGCTCGGGCTGCGCGGCTCCTACTCGCAGACCGATCCCGGCAGCGAGAAGGTCATGTTCTTCTTCACCGACGGGCAGCCCACCCTGCCCTACGGCCCCGGCGCCGAGGCGGACAACGTGCGCGCCGTGCTGCGCGCCGCCAACCGGGCCAGCCGCGGCTTCATCCGGATCCACTCCTTCGCGATCGGACCGGATGCCCTGGAAGGACCGATCGCGGCGGTGGAGATGGCCAGCCGCACGCACGGCTACTTCACGCCGGTGCGCAATCCCGGCGACCTGGTCGACATCGTCGAAGACGTGAGCTTCGCGCAGATCCAGGAGGTGACGCTCGAGAACGCGGGGACCAGCGAGCCGGCCCGACCCTTCCGACTCACCGCCGACGGCTCCTGGGCGGGCTTCGTGAAGCTCGGACCGGGCGCGAACACGATCCGCGCCGCCGCCGTCTCCGAGGACGGCGAGTCGGAGCAGCGCCAGATCCGCGTCACCCACGTCGAAGCGACGGCGGCGCCCGTCGACCTGCCCGTGGATCTGGTGGTCCAGCGCAATCGACTGCTCGAGGACTGCCTGCTGATCGCGAAGCAGCAGCGGCTCGATCGCGAGCGCGAGCGCAACGAGGAGATCCGCCGGGCGCTCCGCCTGGAGATCGAGCGCGAGCGGCGCGAGGCGCGCGAGCGCGCGGCGGAGCAGCGAAAGCAGCTCGAGCTGGAAGGCGACGTCGGCGAGGACGAGCAGTGATCGCTCCGATCTCGCCGCGCGCGTGCTCCGCGCCGGCGTCGCTCTCGAGGCACCGGGACCTCCACCGCACGCCGGGGTAGAAGAGCAGCATCGAGCGGCGCCACGACCCCTCCACCGGGTGCCGCGGCTGTGGCACGCGCGAGTCGAGTCGTCGGGGGCTCGACGGGTCGCGGTCGGGAGACGGCGCGCGCGGCGTCAGCGGGACGCGTGGGCTCGGGAGCGCTCGACCGTGTAGTCCCGGTCCTCGGTGAAGACCTTGAGCGGCACCCAGCCAGGCACCTCGGACATGTGCGGCATGCCCGAAGTCATCGCGCCCGTCGGATCGATCACCCACGGGTCTCCGGGCTCCTCGAACCAGAAGGTGACCATGTGGTGCTGTCCGTCCGAGGGACGCACGACGATCGCGCGGAAGACCTCGTCGTCGGGAAAGCCGAGCTCGCGCAGGAACTGGAAGGCCAGCAGCTCGAGGCCGTCGCAGTCGTCCCCGTTGCGGCGGAAGGTCTCCTCGATGGTGGCCCAGTGGTCGACGGGGCCGTCGGGCACGTAGTGGTCGCGCGACTGGGTCTGGATCCAGCTCGCCAGGTCGCGCGCGAGCTGGCGCTTGCGCTCGGCGCGGAACGCGGCGTACTTCTCGCGCAGGAGACCCCGGGCGGCGGGGTCGATGCGGGGAGGCTCGGCGGCCACCGCAGGCGTCTCGGCGTGGACCCGCTCCCGCTGCTGCCAGGAGTGGATCTTCAGGCTCCAGGCGTCGCCTGGGGCCGGGGCGGCAAAGTAGGAGTACTGGACGTCCTCGGCGACGGGCGAAAGGCACCCGCCGACCGCCAGCAGGAACAGGCCGCCGAGCATCAGGCCCGGCAGCGCCCGCTCGAGCCTTCGATCGCCGCGCTGCGCCCCCATCGCCAGCCGTATCGGCTGCGGGCCCCCAGCACCTAAGCCTTCGAAATATCAGAAGATTCCGATGTGGCACAAGGCCTGCCACGGCGCCGACTCGCACGCCTTCCCTGCCGGCTCGTGGGCCGGCAGATCGGCGGCAGGAAGTCCCGCGAGGGGGGCGTCAGGCGGGGACGTTGCAGGAGCGGGCCAGACCGAACAGCACGACGAGGTAGAGCACGATCACGGGGATGCCGCCGAAGATGTAGAAGATCGACACGGCGTCGACCTTGCCGTGCTCGTTCTGCTCGTTCCCGTCGCCCGACCCGTTCGGCTCGCTCATCGCGCTCTCCCCTGTTCGCCGTCTCGAAGCGCGCGGACTCTAGCGGTCCCCAACGGGCGCGTCGACGGAGCGGGGCCGGCGCAGGGCGCGCACCGAGGTCACGAGCTGCCGGTAGCGCTCCGCGCGAGCCGCACTCCACTCGATCGCGAAGTCCGCGCGCAGCCGCTCGGGCAGGAGCGCGGCCGTGACGAGGGGCACCGGACCGCGGTCCACCCCCGGCGTGCCGAGCACCGAGCGCGCGATCTCGCGCGCGTCGGTTCCCACGGCGAGTGTGTCACCGGCGATCACCGCGTCGAACCAGCGGCGGAAGGCGAGCGGATCCGCCGGCGTGCGGTCGCGCGGCGCACCGAGCAGCAGCGCAATCGTCCTCTGGTCGCGGTGGTAGTCGGCGAGGTCCGCGCCCTCGATCGGTCCAACGAACTCGCGGTACACGGCGAGCGCCGTGTCGACGAGCGTGGCCCAGACCCAGAGCACGAGGTCCGGATCCCGCCCCGAGTAGGGAGCTCCGGCCGGATAGCCTCCCACGCGCTCGGCGAGCCGGCCCCGCACGGGCTCGTGGGCGCGAGCCACGCTGCGTACCGCGGCCAGCGCGCGACCGCGCGATTCCAGCGCGATCGCGGACACCGCGGCCAGCGTCCGCTGCAGCCGCCCGAAGGGATCGCGCCGGAAGTCCGAGTGCTCCGCGACGCCCGCCGCCACCAAGGGATGCGCCACCTCGAGCAGCAGCGCGCGCGCTCCGCCGAACAGCACCACCGGCTCGCGGCTCACGCGGCGAAGCCAGCCCTCCTCGCGGAACAGACCCACCTCGGGAGGAATCGAGGGGTCGGCGCCGGCGGCGGCGAGCAGAGCGTCGTCGCGTTCGCGGGTCTCGCGGTCCTCGGGCGGTCGCGGCGTCACGCCGGTAGCCTACTCGCTCCGGAAGAGGGGGGGAGACGCCTGCGACAGCTCGCGATCGTGGCGCTGGTGTACGTCATCGAGGGCTTCCCGATGGGCGTGTATCAGAACGTCTTCAGCGTCTACTTCCGGCGGCACGACGTGTCGCTCACGACGATCGGCCTGATCAGCGCGCTCGGCTTCGCGTGGACGCTGAAGCCACTGTGGTCGCCTCTGGTGGAGCGCTTCGGCCGGCGCCAGGACTGGATCCGCGGCTCGCTGCTGGCCATGGCGGGGGCCCTGGCGGCGCTCGCCGTGCTGCCGCCCTACCCCATCGGTCTGCTCGTCTGGCTCGGCCTGGCCGTCTACTGCCTCGCGTCGGCGACCCAGGACATCGCGATCGACGGCTACACGATCGGACTGGTCGACCGCGGCCGGGAGGGGCCGGCGAACGCGGTCCGGATGGCCGCCTATCGCATCGGCTTCGTCGCCTCGGGCAGCGGGCTGCTGCTGCTGCCGAGTCTGTTCGGATGGCAGATCACCTTCGTCGCCGGCGCGGTCGCGAGCCTGCTCCTGGCGGCGAGCCTCGCGGCCACCCCGCCGATCCCGCTGCCGCCGCCGGAGGAGCGCCAGCCGCTGCGCGCCCTGCTCTCCTGGTTGACCCGTCCCGGTGTCGGAGCCGTGATCACCTTCGTCGTGCTGTTCCGGATCGGCGACAAGGCGATGGGGCCGATGATCCCGACCTTCTGGGTCGACCGCGGCTTCAGCAACGAGGAGTTCGCGATGTTCTCCAGCCTGCTGGGGGCGGTGGCCACGATCGCCGGGGCCGTCGCCGGCGGCTGGTGGGTGTCGCGGGCAGGCATCGTCGCCTCGCTGTGGACCACCGGCGCTCTCGCCCTGCTCTCGAATTTCGTCTACGCGGCAGCGGCCCACTGGCCCGAGACCGGGCGGATCGGCGTCTACGTCGCCTCGGGTCTCGAGTCGGTCACCAGCGGCGCCGTGGGCGCCGCCTTCGTCTCGTACCTGATGCGCATCTGCGAGAAGCAGCACGCCGCCGTCGAGTACGCGGTGCTCACGGGGCTGTACGCCTCGGC
Source organism: uncultured Spirochaetales bacterium (assembly GCA_964653555.1). Classification (GTDB taxonomy): domain Bacteria; phylum Myxococcota_A; class UBA9160; order UBA9160; family SMWR01; genus JAHEJV01. Next base: position 11,855 of record CAZZFT010000111.1, read on the forward strand.
GGGGACGGTGCTTGCGAGCGCGTCGGGTCGCATCGCCGAGGCCACGGGCTATGCCAGCTACTTCGCGCTCACCGCCCTGTTCGCCGCGCCGGCCTTCGCCTTCCTGCCCGGAGCCGCGCGCTGGCTGCTGCCCGCGGCCGTGGACCTGGCGCCGCCGGCGACGGCCGGGGATGGGGCGGGCTAGTCCGACGGACTTCGCTCGGATTCGCCTCGCTGGGCGTCGGCCGAGCGCGGGTCGGCCTCCTGGCTAGGGCTCGGGAGAGGCGTCACGCTGGGGCGACGACTCCCGCCACTCGGCGGGAACTCCCGCCAGGCTCGCCTCCACCTCGAGATCGCGCAGGCGCCGCTCGGCGCTCTCCACTTCCTCGCGATAGCGCCGGATGTCCTGGCGCAGCTTGTAGCTGACCGGGGTGTTCTCGGCCGTCACCTGGGCGCCCGGTGCGGCCATCTGCCAGCCCTCGGTCTTGCGAGCCATCTCTTCGAGCTGGTTCTGTGCGTGCTCGAGCCCGCTGCGGGCCTCCTCGAGCTCGCCCCGGACCGCCGTGAAACGCGACTCCCAGTACTCCCGATCGGGGCCCGACACCGCTGCTCCTCCCTCCGGCGGGCCGGCGCGGGTCGTGTCGCTGGGCAGGCGCAGCAGGGCGTCGAGACCGACCGGCGGGACCGGCTCGGCCTCCGCGTCGGGGGGGCTCGCTCCAGCCCCGGGCTCCTCGGCGCGGGCGGCTCCAGCCGCGAGCCCGGCCACGCCGATGACGGACGCGAGGGCCGCGCCGAGCCCGAGAACGCGGGTCGCGCCTGCGATTCGCATGGGCGGAAGTCTAGCCGCTGGGCGCGCGTGCCGGCTCGCGCGGAGCCTCCCGCTCCCGGGGGGCCGCCGAGCCGACGAGTCCGGATCCGCGGTCAAGGCGCTCGGCGATCCGCCGATAATCATGCGGAGCCCTCGCGGGGGCATGGCCATCCGTCTCGGAGGGTGCGGAAGCGATGGATCGGGAGAAGCTGTACCGCCTGCTTCGCCTGGGCCTGGAAAAGGGCGCGTCCGACATCCATTTCCAGGTCGGCTACCTGCCTCTCTACCGGTTCAACGGCGACCTCGTCGAGCTTCGGTACAAGGTCCTGACGGACAAGGACACCGAGGCGATCGCCAAGCTGCTGCTCGCCGACGATCCGCGCCAGAAGGCGATGGACTTCGACGAGATCGACCTGGCCTTCGAGCTTCCGAGCGAGGGCCGCTTCCGCGTCAACGTCTCACGTCAGCGCCGCTGCTACAACGTCGTCCTCCGCGTGATCCCGCTGCAGATCCGCTCCTTCGAGGAGCTGAATCTCCCCAGCGTGCTGCGCGATCTGGCCCAGATCCGGCGCGGCTGCGTCCTCGTCACCGGCGCCACCGGAATGGGCAAGTCGACCACGCTCGCCACGATGATCGAGCAGGTCAACAAGGTCCGAAAGGCGAAGATCGTGACGATCGAGGATCCGATCGAGTTCGTCTTCACTCACGACAAGAGCATCATCACCCAGCGCGAGGTGGGGACCGACACGCGCTCCTTCCCCAGCGCTCTGCACTCGGCCCTGCGCCAGGACCCGGACGTGATCATGGTCGGCGAGATGCGCGATCTGGAGACGGTGGACACCTCCCTGAAGGCGGCCGAGACCGGCCACGTGGTCTTCTCGTCGATCCATACCGCCGACGTCGCCTCGACGATCAACCGCCTGGTCTCCTTCTTCCCGCCGGAGGAGCAGATGCAGGTGCGCGCCCGTGTCGCCGACAACCTGCGCGCGGTGGTGTCGCTGCGCCTGCTTCCGAACAAGAAGGGAACGGCGCGGGTCCCGGCCGTCGAGCTGATGGTCAGCACGCGGAGCATCCAGGAGTGCATCAAGGACCCGGCAAAGACCCACGAGATCACCGACTTCATCGGAAAGGCCCGGCCGGAGGGGATGCAGACCTTCGACCAGCACCTCCTGGATCTGCTACGCGCCAACAAGATCTCGGTCGAGGTGGCGATGGCGGCGGCGTCGAATCCCACCGACTTCAAGACGAAGCTCGCGCTCGAGGGAGGCGATCCGGACGAGGTCGGCGCCGTCGAGCGGGTGCTCGAGCCGATGGAGCTCGAGTCGGACGATCGGTTCTGAGGCGTAGACAGCCGTGAGCGCGCCCGCGGATTCCATGCAGCAGCTGGCCGGAGCGCTCCGCAGCGCCGCAGCGAAGACCGCCGACGTCGTCGGCGGCGGGATCGCGATCGTCTTCGCTCTGGGCGACGCCGGCGTGCAGGATGTGCGCCTGCGCGCGGCCGCAGGCTTTGCCCAGCCCGAGGAAGCGCGCCGCGCCGGTGCGGCGGCGGCCCCCCATGTGCGCGGCGCCCTGGCGGGCACCGCGGACCGCGAGATTCCGGCGGGGGCGCTCGACCTCGGACCGCGCGTCGCCGGGGGGCTGCAGGTGTACCCGGTGCGCTCCGGAGAGCGCCTTCACGGCGCGGTCGTGGTGGGCGCCCCGGCGAAGTTCACGCCGGAGCAGGACGAGCTGATCGCTGGTCTCGTCGACACGATCGCGCTCCACTTCGACGTCGCGCGTCTCGACCGGGAGTGCTCCGAGCTTCGTTCCCAGCTCGCCAGTGGATCCGTCGCGGATGGCGACAAGAGCGACGAATTGCTGCGCCTGTCCGAGGCGCTGTTCGCCCAGGACATCGAGCTGCTCCGCAGTACCGAGAAGCTCGGCAAGATCGAGCGCCTCAAGAACGACTTCATCGAGAAGATGAGCCGCGAGCTCCGAACCCCGCTCAACAGCATCATCGAGGCGATCATCTCGGTACTGACGGGCGAGGACGAAGCCCTCTCGGAAGGGGCGAAGAGCGCGCTCCGGGTGGCCCTGGACGAGGGCACCGCCTTCCTGCGCACGCTCCAGAACATCCTCGACTTGTGGAAGATCAAGCAGGGGGAGCTGCCCGTCGAGTCGCAGGACGTGAACTTCCGGGAGCTGGTGGACGAGGCGATCTTCAGCGTTCAGGATGCGATCGGCGACAAGCCGGTGCGCATCGAGACCGAGCTCGCCGAGCCCTTCCCCCGCCTGCGCACGGATCTGGCGAAGCTGAACCAGATCCTGTTCCTGCTGCTCGACAACGCGGTCAAGTTCACGCCCCAGGGCAAGGTCTCGATCCACGGTCGCGTGAACGAGGGCGTGCTCGAGGTCGCGATCCAGGACGACGGGATCGGGATCTGTCACGACGACCAGCAGTTCGTCTTCGACGAGTTCTACCAGGTGGACGAGCCGTCTTCGCACAAGTACCGGGGCGCCGGTCTCGGGCTCACCCTCGTCCGCGACCTGATCGTGCTGCTGGACGGAGAGGTCGCGATCTCGAGCGACATCGGCCGCGGTACGACCGTCTCGTTCTCGATCCCGCTCCAGACGGTCTGAGCGGTCTCCGCGCGCCTCGGCTCCCGTTCTTCGGAAGCCCCGGTCGCTCTAGTCGACGCCTTCGATCGGGTAGTCGGGCTTGATGTAGCCCGCGGCGATCTCGCGCAGGGCGACGACCACTTCCTTGTTCTCCTCGGCAGCCACCAGGGGACGCGCACCCTTCTTGAGCTGCTTGGTGCGGATCGAGGCCATCTGCACCAGGTGGAAGCGGTTGGGGACCTTCTCGGTGCAGTCTTCGACGGTGATGCGTGCCATGGGAACCCCGCGGGGCCAAGAGTGGGAGCGGGAGCCTAGGGCACGCTCCGGAAGAAGGAAACCCCGGCCGGCGTGAGACGCCGGCCGGGGTCCTCGGACCTTCCTCGATGAAAGGCCGATCCGGCTCTACCGCTTCTTGCGGCGGGCCTTCTTGCGCGTGGCCTTCTTGCGAACGGCCTTCTTCTTGCGGCGGGCCTTCTTGCGGCCGGCCTTCTTGCTGGCGGCCTTCTTCTTGCGGCGCGCCTTCTTCCGAGTGGCCTTCTTGCGCGTCGCCTTCTTGCGCGTCGCCTTCTTGCGAGAGGCCTTCTTTCGAGCTGCCATACTTGGGTCACCCCCCTGTTCGTATTGCTCGATTCCCACGGGCTGTGCGTACTCGTTCGCCGGTTCGGAGACGAATCCCCGCGCTGTCGCGAAAAGCCGACAGCCAGTCGGTCTGCCCCCTATCGGAGCACGCTACGCACCACTTGAAGGCAATCTGCCTCCGTTGTGTCCGGAAACCGCGGGCCTAGAGCAACTCTTGCGGGTGACGCTAACACCACGCTTTCCAGCCCGTCAAGA
>CAZZFT010000112.1:0-15922 GCA_964653555.1 uncultured Spirochaetales bacterium
CGCGATCAACCCGATCTGGCACGAGAGAGCGAGGACCGGTCCGCTCGAGACGGACAGGAAGCAGCAAACGGCGATCACGAGGCTCGTGACGAGACGACGAACTCGATCGATGGTGGTTTCCAGCCCGACGAAGACCAACGAGAAGACAAGCGTGCAGAACAGTCCGTACTGAATGGGGTGAGGAAACACGAACTGAACGCGCCATAGGCCCATTCGCGGCTCGTGGTTGATATCGCTGTGAGACAGGACTCCCGGGATCATGGCCAGCCATCTCGGAATCGTCGTGCGGCTTGTGATCGTTTCGTAGATCGCGAATGGAAGACTGACGATGACGACGATCGCTAGCAGTCTGGTGAGGGCGAAGAAGTCCTCTTTCGTTCGAATGCTCGCCCGAGCGGTCAGGTAGCCGCCGAGAAGAGCGATCGAATTCGAACCCGCGAACTCCAGCGCCACGCGTGGCGTGTGTGTGATCAGCATCGCGACTGTCATCCAGACTACGAAGGCGAAGATCAGGACATCGGCGGCGACCACGCGCCCGTACACCCCGCGAAACAGCTTCACGGTGAGAACGGGAACGACGCTGAGAAAGACGATCTTGGATGGGCTGAGCTTGATCGATCCGAGGAAGAAGTAGGCGGGTGTCAGCAGCGTCAGGATCGCCAGGGTTACGAGGGGGGGAGGGACCAGCCGCCGGCGCGTCTTTCGCCGGGCCCTCGCCGCCTTCCCCGCTCCACGTCTGGGCGACTGCGTGAGGTCCGCCGGTTGCTGGGACCTCGTCGCGTCGGACCGCGTGGAGAGCCCCCGTGCTCCACTCGGTTTCTCTGCGTCTGTTGAGCTGGCCACGAAGTGTCACTGGCGCGCTGGCCAAGAACCAAGCCCGAGAACCGACCGGAAGGCGTACAACCATAGCATCATGCCCATAGGGCCTCGTACGCGGCCAGCAGCTTCGGAATCTCGTGGGGCCACGCCAGCTCCTCCTCCACCCTGCGCCGCCCGAACAGGCCCATCTGCCGACGGCGTTCAGGCTCGTCCAAGAGTTCCAGGATCTTCTCCGCGAGATCCCTCGCATCGTTGGGCTTGGCGTAGAGGGAGGCCTCCTGGGCGGAGACACGTCCCTCGGTCAGGTCGAACTGCACGATCGGCTTGCCCAGCGCCATGTACTCCATGATCTTGTTCATGGTCGACTTGTCGTTCATCGGATTGTGTTCGTCCGGGTTCACACAGACGTCGGCGGTGTTCAGGACGTCCAGCAGCTCGGAGTCGGGAGCGCGCCCCGTGAACGTCACGTAGTCGGCGAGACCCAGCGCGACGGAGACGCTCTGCAGGTACTCGAGCTCGGGACCGCCGCCCACCAGCGCAAACTGCACATCCTCTCTGCGGTGCTCCTGGACGATGATCCTCGCCGCCTCGAGCAGGTAGGTCAGGCCCTCCTGCTTGCCCATGACGCCGACGTAGCCAACCAAGAACGTGCGCTCGTTCCGAAGCGACGGCACCGCAGGGGTCTGGACCAGGCGGCGGAGATCCGGCCCGCTCCTCACCACGAAGACCTTGTCGGCGGGCATCCGCCCGCGGCGGATCGCAATCTCGCGATAGGACTCGTTGGTGGCGATCGATACGTCGGCGCAGCGAAAGGTCAGCCTCTCTGCCAGCAGGATCAGTCGGTAGAGGATCCCCCGGTTGCCGAACTTCACCTCGAAGAGCTCCGGGTTGATGTCGTGGTGGTCGAACAGGAACCGCACTCCGAAGAGCCACTTGAAGATTACGGCATTGAGAAAGATCAGATCCGGCGGGTTGCAGGCATGGATCACGTCGAACCCGTGGCGGAAATGGATCCGCCACATGAGGAGGCCCTCCCAGAACAGGGCCGTGGCGTACTCCAGCAGGTAACCCAGGGCGCCTCGGGCCTCCAAGGGCAGCGGGTGGCGGTAGATGTGGATGTCCTCGAGCACCTCGTGGCTCTGGTCGTAGCCCTTCATCTTCGGGCACAGGATCGTGACCCGATAGCCCGCGTCGCGCAGCGTTCGAGCCTCCTGCCACACTCGCCGGTCGAAGGGCGCGGGCAGGTTCTCGATGACGATCAGGACCCGCCGGTCGCTACCAGCAGAGCCCATCGTACTCGGCCGGCGTCTGGGGATCGGAGGCGATCCGAACGAGGTCGATCACCACCTGGTCCTCGCGGAGCGCATGAAGGCGGTCCCGGAACTCCGGGTCCTTGTTTCCGATCACGAGGACGTCCGAGCCCTGGAGGACCTCGTCGATGCTCTCGACCATCAGGCGAGAGATGTGCGGGATGTGGTTCAGCAGGAACTCGCGATTCGCGCCGACCAGCCGACTCAGGTTGACGTTCCGGTCGTAGATGAGCAGCTCGTACCCCTTCCCGAGCAGACTCTCGATCAGATCGACCACCGGACTTTCGCGGAGGTCGTCGGTGCCCGCCTTGAAGCTGAATCCGAGGATCCCCACGCGCTTCGACTTGTATGCCATCACTCGCGACAGGGCCGCGCGTTTGTGGACCTCATTGCTGGGCAGGATCGCCTCGAGCATCGGTACGTCGAGGTCGAGGCTTCTCGCGCGGTAGGTCAGGGCGCGCAGGTCCTTGGGCAGGCAGGAGCCTCCGAAGGCCTGACCGGGCTTCAGGTAGGAGGACGAGATATTCAGCTTCGTGTCCTGGCAGAAGATTTCCATGACCTGGTGGCTGTCGAGGCCGCTGGCCTTCGCGATGCGACCGATCTCGTTGGCGAACCCCACCTTGACCGCGTGCCAGCAGTTGTCGACGTACTTCACCAGCTCGGCGACCGACACCGGCACTTGGAGCAGGGGCGCGTCGAGGCCCTCGTAGAGGCTGGCCACCCGATCGCCCGTCTCCGGGTCGTCGACCCCGATGACCGTCTTCGGGGGGTGGTCGAAATCGAACAGGGCTGTGCCTTCGCGGAGGAACTCGGGATTGTGGCAGATGCCGAAGTCGTGTCCGGCCACCTTTCCGCTCGCATCCTCCAGCACGGGGACGATCAGCTCTCGCATCGTGCCGGGAAGGATGGTGCTGCGAACGACGATGGTGTGACGGTCCGGGCTCGCCCGGAGCTCGCGACCGATCTGCTCGCAGACGTCGCGGAGGTACCGATAGTCGAGGTCTCCGTTTACTTGGCTGGGCGTACCCACACAGATCATCGACAGCTCGGCGTGCCGGATCGCGGCGCCGACGTCGGTCGTCGCACGCAGCCGCCCCCGGTCGCGAGTCTCGCGGACCAGCTCGGAGAGTCCGCGCTCGATCACCGGCGCCTGACCATCCTCGATCAGCTGCACCTTCCCGGGATTGACATCCACCCCAAGCACGGTGTGCCCGCTGCGCGCCAGACATGCGGCGGAGACGGTTCCTACGTAGCCCAATCCAAACACGGCGATCTGCACGGTCAAGGCTCCCAGCTTGCGTCGGCGCGAACCACGCGAACCACTACCAATGTCGACGGATCCCGAACAGGCGAAGAACGCGAGATTTCAGCCGGCGCATCAAGTGACGCCATCCGCGACGGTCGTTGGGGTCGGGCGAAGCCGCTTGGACGCGGTGAGCGGAACGGCGCAGCTGATCCGTCCATTCCTCGACCGTCCGGACTCCGTTGTACTGGGCGGTCAGCGGCAGGTACCGCTTGAGGTCGGACTCGGAGCGGATCACCGTATACGGAGAGCGCGGGTCGTCCAGGTTCTCGTACTTGATGAAGGGGAAGTAGTACCCGTTCACCCAGCCTGCGAAGGCGAGATTCTTGCAGTACTGCGGGAAGCTCTGCCCCTCGGCGAGCGTACCCTGCTCGTCGCGGCACTTCCGCTTCATCAGGAAGCAGCTCCCTTCCGTCCACAGATTGAGCATGACCCGGTGGCCGCCCGGAAACTCGCGGATCTTGCGCTCGGCGAGCTCGGGCTCGAAGTCCTCTTCGGGGAACCGCCAGCATCCCAGCACGCCGAAGCGATCGTAGGACTCGTGAGCCCGGACGAGCGTCTCGATCCAGCCGTGGGGCAACAAGTTGTCATCGTCCACCTTCGAGAGGTAGTCGGCCTCCGAGTTCTTGAGGAGCCAGTTCGTCGGCGCCCACAGCCGCAGGTTCTCTTCGCTGTGGTGGAAGTGCGCGACCCGGGGGTGATGGCTGTGCTTCTCGACCAGCTCGAGGGTCTCGCGGTGGTCTCCGTTGTGCCAAAGCCACACCCGCGCGCCGTCCCCACAGGTCTCGAGCAGGCGGGAGAGGCACAGGTTGGTCGATTCGGGCGAATCGTAGGTGACCATCAGGATGTCCACAGTCGTCATGAATCTGGAACCCAGGTAGGCAAGCGTCATCCGAGCGGACGACTCGACTCCAAACCTTAGGTCGATCGAATCGGTCGATCGATGCCTCGAATGAATGGCCGAGGACCGGTCCTGGGCTCGGGTCCCGCCGAGGGACCGCCGGATCGAGTCCGGGCAACGGCAAGCTGGTCACCCCCAGGGGGCTCAGGGGTCGCTGGCCTTGACCGGGGGCCGCCACTCGGGCAGGGAACGTCCGAGGTGCCTCTCGAGAAGGTAGGTCTCCTCGGCGAACACCTCGGAGAGCGCTCGTCGTTCCGCGCCGGACACGCCCATGCCCCGGATCCCCAGCCGGTTCAGGATCGGCAGGACCGAGAAGGCCGCACGCGCCAGTCGAGGCGAGTAGTACCGCGCGAACATGAAGGCATCGCTCGATCTCGCATTGAACCGCGTATCGGCGCGCGCCGGCGTGAAGTCGGGGTCGACCCCGATGTGCTCGAAGGTGCGCCGGAGGGCCGATCCCGGCTCCCTGCGGACATCCTGCTCGTAGATCAGCACCAGGAAGCGCTCGCGCGGATAGAACTTCTCCCACGCGAGGAGCTGATGCGTGTAGAAGCCCATACCGAGGATGCCAAGCTCTCCGCCTACCTCGAGGATGTTGGATCGGGGAGGCAAGCGCCGCATTCGGATGTGGTGGCGGAAGCTCGACACGGCCCGGTCCACGGGATTGCGCAAGACGACGATCAGGCGGAGATCGGGATAGGCCTCGTGGACGAGGCGGGGGATCTCCGCGTTGATCTCGTCGTAGCGCTTCACGGGGAGGTCCAGCCCGGGAATCGACGTCGGGCAGGCCTCCTGCACCCAGAGGTAATTCGGCGTGCATTCCCCGATCGCACGCTCGGTCGTCGCGCCGCCGAAGTGGGTTCGATACCACTCGATCCCGCGCTCGTAATTCTCCCTGCGATCGAAGAAGTGCAGCTCCTTGCGGCCCGGCGTGTACACGTCCGGATGCTGTCGCAGCATCTCGGAGAGCCACGTCGTGCCGCACTTCTGCGCGCCGATCACGAGGAAGTTCGGGTCGCGCATGCGGGAGGAAGCGGTACCACACCCGCCCGAAGCGCTCCAGTCGATGAAGCGCGCCTCGGGCCCGATGGTTCGATCGCGAGACCGAGCGGCCGCTACTGGATCAACAACGGCCGGCCCGGCTGACCGACCGACGCGTCGCTGCTACCGCCGCCGGACGAGGAGTCGATCACGTCGAAGGTCACCGAGACCGGCGTGCCCGCCTGACCGCTGCAGTCGTCCCCGTCGTAGGGGATCGCGGTCAGCTGGTGCGAGCCCACGGTGGTCAGGGACGGCGCACAGTCGCTCTCCGTCTCCCAGGCGTAGGGCGGGTTGTTCTCGTGGGTCAGGGGCGCATTGTTGCAGGCCGAGTTCTGACCGTCGAAGACGGTCTGGACGCTCCCGGGCTGGTTCAGCTTGGAGAGATACGTGTTGCCGACGACCTCGATCGACGTGCACGACTGGGTCGCGACGTTGATCTGGTCGCCGCTGGTGAAGTCGCTGTCGAGCGCCGCCTGGGTGCGCGCGTCGCGCAGCACGAAGCCGACGATGGCGGAGGAGGCGGTGCCGCTCGGCGGGGGCGGAGTGGTCGTGCCGCCGCCGCTGGTGGAGGCCGTCCGCACGATCTCGTTCGAGAAGGGGCTCTCGTTGCCCTGGGCGTCGTAGGCGGTCACGGCGAAGTAGACCGAGCCGCTCGCGGGGACCGACACGTCCACCGCGTAGATCGTGGAGACGATCGGCGGCACACCGACGTCCACCTGCTGGGTGTAGCTGCGGGACGCCCCCCCGAAGTAGACCTTGTAGCCGACCGTGTTGGTCGGGTCTGCGTGGGTCCAGCGCAGGCTCTCGGTGCGCGTCTGGGCGTTCGCAGCGGCGCCCGCCAGGAGCAGGGCCGTCAGGACGAAGATTCCCATTGCGCCGCTGAGTCGTGCCATCAGAGCCTCCTGACCGTGCCTGCCCGTCCCAGTCCGTCCGTCCCCGTGCGTCCCGCCCGCGGGATTCCGAGGCGCGTCGCGCAGGTCGCCCGGCCTACGCGGAGTAGTTCGGGGATCTGCGCCATTTCCTCTGTGATCGCAATCACCGCGCAAAAATCCAGCCCTCGAAAAGATCGCAAGTCCTGGCTTCCCGGGGGGCGAGGTCGTCGCAGCAGCGGAGGCGATCAGCCGCCGGCGCGCAGAGCGTACAGCTCCGGGTGCAGCCCGAGCGACTCGAGGTCGCGCCCGATCTCCTCGGCGTAGATCGGGTTCATCAGCACCACCCGATCGGGCCGGATCTCCCGCAGCGACGCAGGGGCCAGGATCGGGTGGCCGGTGCCGGCCTGGAAGGTGCCCTGCTTCGCCGGGTTGATGTCGACGATGCCGCGGACGTCGTCGCGTCCGCCGAGGGCGGTGAGGAACCCGACGGCCTTGGAGCCGGCGCCCCACAGGACCACCCGGCGCCCCTCGGCTCGCCAGGCGTCGAGTCGGGCGCGCCAGTCGGCGATCGTCTTCGCCACGTCGGCCGCGAAGGACCGCGCCTGCTCCGCCCACTGCGCCAGCTCGGCGCGGCGATCGACCGGCTCGGGCGCGCGGTCCGAAGGGAGCGCCTCGAGCAGCAGGTACTGGTCGCCGAACGCCTTGTGCAGGCGCGTCACGGCGAAGCCGCAGCGGCGGAAGAGCGCCGCCAGCGAGCCTGGCGTGAAGTAGGAGCAGTGCTCGTAGTAGACGTCCCAGAAGGCGCGCTCGGCGAGGATGCGCTCGGTGTCGGGGAGCTCGAAGTAGACGACCGGGCGCCGCGCGCCCAGGTTCTCACGCAGTCCGGCGACGAAGGTGTGGACCTCTGGGATGTGCTCGAGGCTGTGGCGGCAGAACACGAGGTCGCCTTCGAGCTCGGCGTAGCGGGGGGAGTAGAAGTCGGCGATGAAGCGCGCGCGTCCCCCCAGCCGTTCGCTCACCGGCGACGGTCGCCAGGCGGGGTCGATCCCCACTCCTCCGGCCATGCCTGCCTCCACCAGGCGCAGCAGGAAGTCGCCCCGGCCGCAGCCGATCTCCAGCACGCGCTTGCCGGCGAGGTCGTGGTCCTCGATCAGCTCCGCCACCACCTGCGAGGCGAAGGCGTCGAAGCGGGCCGAGCCGCCCTGGCTGTCCTCGTAGCTCTCGGCGTAGTCCATCTGGGCGGGGTCGAAGGCCTGGTTCTGGACGAAGCCGCAGGCTTCGCAGCACGCCAGGCGCAGCGCCCCCGTGGGACGGGCCAGTGCCGCCTCGCGGCTCGCGTGCAGCTCGTTGCTGTGCACCGGGACGCGCTCGACCTCGTAGAAGACCGGGACGTCCGCCGCGCCGCAGGCGCGGCAGCCGGAGGCATCCGGATCAGCGGACGGGGCGGAGGTCGTCACCCAGGGTGCCCGCGGCGAGGCGGCCCTTCACGGTCTGGATCCGGTAGTAGCGCGGTCCGAGGAACTCCTTCTCGTCCATGCCGTGCTCGCGGTAGGCGGCGACGATCTGGTCGATGCCCCGGCGCAGCGTCCACTGGGGGCGGTAGCCGGGCAGCTTCGTCTCGATCTTCGTGAAGTCCACGCGGTAGTTGCGGGTGTCCGGGCTGGCGCCGGGCGCGTAGGTGACGCGGCTCCCCTCCACCGCCTGCTCCACAAGGTCGGCCACCTGGCGGATCTGGAAGTTCTCGCTCTGGCGGCCGACGTTGAAGGCCTGGTCGTGCACGGCCTCGCGCGGAGCCGCCAGGACGGCTTCGAAGGCGATGCACAGATCCTCGACGTGCACGAGCGGGCGCCAGGGAGACCCGTCGCTCTTGATCAGCACCTCGCCCGTGGTGAGCGCGTAGCCGACCAGGTTGTTCACCACCAGGTCTCCGCGCAGGCGCGGCGAGATCCCGTAGACCGTGGCATTGCGCAGGTAGGTGGGGGTGAAGCTCGCGTCGGCGAGCTTCGTCACGTCCTGCTCGGTTCGGATCTTCGACTCGCCGTAGGGCGTCTGGGGGTTGAAGGCGGCCTCCTCGGTGAGCGCCTCGTCGCCGGAGGCGCCGTAGAGGCTGCACGAGGAGGAGAAGAGGTAGCGACCCACCCCCGCCGCCTTCGCGCATTCGGCCAGCCGCACCGAGGCGCGGTGGTTGATGTCGTAGGTGATCTGCGGGTCGAGGTCGCCGAGCGGATCGTTCGAGAGCGCCGCCAGGTGGATCACCGCATCGAAGCCGCGGCAGTGCTCCACCTCGACGTCGCGGACGTCGACCGCCAGCGAGGGAACGCTCACCGGAGGCTCCCCGAAGTCGCAGCCGGCGTACAGGTCGGTGTCGAGGCCCACCACGTCGTGCCCCGCCCGCAGCAGGCGCGGCACCATCACGGCACCGATGTATCCACGGTGCCCCGTGACCAGAACTCTCATCGGACGTCTCCTCTCGTGCTCGGCCGGCTCACAGCACGGCCTTGCGCAGGTAGAAGGCCTCGGCGTGGCCCTCGGGTGCGTTGCATTCGATCCCCCGCAGCCGCGCGAGGGAGGTGAAGGTGTCGGCGGTGAACCAGGTGCGCTGCGCCTGGCTGGGGAAGCACTCGAGCAGCAGACGCGCCTTCTGCTCCACCGTGTCGCGCGGAAGCGGGACGAAGCAGTTGGGCTGGCCCAGGTCGCCGTCCCATTTCGGGATCTCGTACTCGAGCACCAGGTGGTTGCGGAAGGTGTTCCAGGTCAGGTCCGACACCACCCGGTGGTCCTGGTGCCGGTCCTCCCGATGGTGGGTGAACACCACGTCGGGCTCGTGGCGCTTGAGCGTCTCGAAGTGGTCCTTGAGCTCCGCGCCGACGAAGGGGAAGTAGCTTTCGCGGAAGGCGTTCACCTCCACGCGGTGCTCTTTCACACCTTCCAGGAAGCGGCTCGCACTGGTCTCGGCCTCCCGCCTGCGCTCGGGCGTGGAGGCGAAGGTCACCCAGGCGAAGCTCGCCTCAGGGTGCTCGCGGGCGAGGCGCAGGATCGTTCCGCCGCAGCCGATCTCCACGTCGTCACAGTGGGCGCCGAGGAAGAGGAAACGCAGCGGCTTCGCGCCGGGGGGTCGCAGGGCGAAGGGCAGCATGACGTCGGGTTAGTCTCCGCTCCCCTCGCGGCGCTTCCACACCTCCCAGGGCGCCGCGTCGCGCGCGTAGAGCTCGTCGAGCTGCTGCTTGTCCTTGAAGGTGTCCATGCTGGCCCAGAACCCGTCGTAGGGATGGGCGATCAGCTTCTCCTTCTCGATCAGCCTCGAGAAGGGCTCCAGCACCAGCTCCTCGCCCTCGCGCAGGTAGTCGAAGATCTCCGAGCGCAGCACGAAGTAGCCGCCGTTGATGCGGATGTCGGTCTCGCGGATGTCCCGGATGCTCGTGACGACGTTCTCCTTCGTCGTGCGCACCAGGTGGAAGGTGGTGGGAGGACGCACCGAGAGGAAGGCCGCCACCTTGTCACCGGCGAGCATCTGGTCCACCAGCGTGGGCAGTGGAAAGTCGGAGAGGCCGTCGGCGTAGTTGGCGAGGAACATCTCCTCGCCCTCCAGGTGGGGCCGCGCCCGCAACAGGCGCATCCCGATGTTCGAGTGCATGCCCGTGTCCACGAAGGTGATCTTCCAGTCGTGGATGTCGCTGGAGAGCAGGCGAGGCGCCTCGGACTTGCCCTCGAGCACGAAGTCGTTGGTGATGCACTCGTCGTAGTCGAGGAAGTAGCGCTTGACGACGTCGGCCTTGTAGCCGAGGCAGAGCACGAAGTCCTTGTGACCGAAGGAGGCGTAGTACTTCATCACGTGCCAGAGCACCGGTCGGTACCCGATCGGCACCATCGGCTTCGGGATCTGGTCCGAGTACTCGCGCAGGCGCATGCCCAGGCCGCCGCAGAAGAGAACCACCTTCATCACTCACTCCGATCCGGGCGCCCGGCCGACGCCCGCAGGCTCAGTCGAAGACCCGGACTTCGGGGATCGGCACCACCAGGCGCGCTCCCCACTCGCGCGTGTAGGCGAGCTGCTTCCGGATCTCCTCGCGCAGGTTCCAGGGCAGGATCAGGATGTAGTCCGGCTTCGTCTCGGCCAGCTTCTCGGGCGGGAAGATCGGGATGTGGGTCCCCGGGGTGAAGCGGCCGTGCTTGTAGGGATTGCGGTCCACCGTGTAGTCGAGGAAGTCGGTGCGGATCCCGCAGTAGTTGAGGAGCGTGTTGCCCTTGCCCGGCGCCCCGTAGCCCGCCACCTGCTTTCCTTCCCTCTTCGCGCGGATCAGGAAGTCGAGCAGCTTGTGCTTGGTCTCGCGCGCCTGCCGATCGAAGCGGGCGTAGGTGGCGAGATCGAGGATGCCGGCCGCCTGCTCGCGCACGCGCACCGCAGCCAGGTTCGGTCCCTCGGCGCGGTCGGCGTCGGCGAGGCAGCCGTATACGCGGATCGAGCCGCCGTGGGTCCACAGCTCGTCCACGTCGAAGACGCGCAGGCCGTGGTGCTCGAAGATCTTCTCGATCGTCACCAGCGAGAAGTAGGAGAAGTGCTCGTGGTAGACCTGGTCGAACTGATTCTCGACGATCTGCTTCATCAGGTGGGGGAACTCGAGCGTCACCACGCCCGCGGGCGCGAGGACGATCCGGATCCCGCTCACGAAGGAGTTCAGGTCGGGCACCTGGGCGAGCACGTTGTTGCCGATCACCAGGTTCGCGGAAAGCCCCTCGGCGACCAGCTGCTTCGCGTACTCCTCGCCGAAGAACTCGACGCGGGTGGGGACGCCCTGCTCCTCGGCGACGCGCGCGACGTTGCCCGCCGGCTCGATGCCCAGCGCGGGGATCCCGCGCTCGACGAAGTTGCGCAGCAGGTAGCCGTCGTTGCTCGCCAGCTCGATCACCTGGCTGCGGGCGCCCAGGCCGAGGCGGTCGGTGATCATCGCGACGTAGTCGCGAGCGTGGTCGAGCCAGGCCTGGGAGTAGGAGGAGAAGTAGGCGTAGTCGTCGAAGATCTCCTCGGGGCTCACGTACTCCTGGAGCTGCACGAGGAAGCAGCGCTCGCAGACGTAGGCGTGCAGCGGATAGAACGCCTCCATCCGGTTCAGCTGGTCGGGCTTGAGGAAGGTCTCGCACAGGGGCGACATGCCGAGGTCGACGAAGGTGTGGCGGAGGGGCGTGCCGCAGAAGCGGCAGGGTCCGCCGTCGCCGAAGGCGTCCGGGGTCGAGGGGTGGGTCACGTGGTTCTCCAAGCGTCGGGCGAGGGGCCCAGCGGCCGCTCGGGTAGTAGGTACCTTCGAGCGCCCGACAGGTAAACTGAATCCTTGCCCGGCCGGGGAGTTTCGGTCCCTCCCCTGGGGGTGACGGCTCGCGACGTCGCGTGCGGCTCCGTTGGCGACGGACACTTCTACGCGTACCCGAACGCGCTCCTGTTTCCGACGCCACGCGCGCCGCGCCGCTAGAGCAGCCCCCCCGGCGGCGCCGGTCGCGCGCGCTGGTTGTAGAGCATCTTCGTGAGCCGCTGGATCTCCTCCTTCGACAGGCTCCCGAAGTCGACCGTCATGTCCTTGCCGACCGCCATCCCGCGCTGAACGCCCGGACGCGCCGACAGCTCCTCGAACCAGCGCTTGAAATAGGGGAACTCCTCGATGTCCTGGCCCTGGCTCTCCCAGCCGACGGTCCAGGGGTAGGAGATCATGTCGGCGATCGTGTACTCGTCGCCGGCGAGATAGCGGCGGTCGTAGAGGCGGTTGTTCATCACGCCGTAGAGCCGGTTCACCTCGTCCGTGAAGCGGCGCAGTGCGTAGGACTGGTCGCCCTGGGAGTCCTTGAGCCGGCGGAAGTGGCCGGACTCGCCGGTCTTCGGTCCCTGGTTCGCCATCTGCCAGTTCACCCACTGGTTCACCTCGTGGCGCGGGCGCAGCGCCTGCGGATAGAACTTCCCGGCCTTCTCGGCGAGGTACATCATGATCGCGCCCGACTCGAAGAGCGCGATCGGCGGACCTCCGTCGGCGGGCTCGGTGTCGACCATCGCCGGCATGCGGTTGTTGGGGCTGATACGCAGGAATTCGCCTTGGAACTGGTCTCCCAGCCCTATGTTGCAGGGCACGATCCGGTAGGGGAGACCGCACTCCTCGAGCAGGATCGTCACCTTCTTGCCGTTCGGAGTGGGCCAGTAGTGCAGGTCGATCATCCCGGATCTCCCGTGGCGGGCGAGGCCCCAGGATACCCGTCCGACGGGGGCTGTGCGCGCTCCGGCACGCTCGTCGCCGCGTCGTCAAGCGAGACGCTCCGTCGACCGATCCACGGTAGGCGTCCCCCGCGCGGAGGGAATTCGTGCAGACGGCGAGCGACGAGCTGCTTCAGTTCACCCGGCAACGCGCCGGCGTCCTGGCCGAGCTCGGCGCCTGTGCGTGCGCGGCGCTGGCGCTGTGGGCGATCGCGGGTCGGCTCGACGGCGCACAGCCCGAGGCACACGCCTCCTTCCTCGCCGTGGCGGCGCTGTTCGGCGCGGGTCTGGTCCGCCTCGTCGTGCAGCTGGTTCCCGTGCTCTCCTTCCGCTGTCCCCGCTGCGATCATCTGTTCCACGCCGATGGAGCCCGTCCAGCGGTGCGCCTGAGCGCCTGCGCTCACTGCGGTCTGACGGCGTCTCGCTCGGAGACCTCGGGCGCCTGACCGTCGAGCGGCCGGGAAATCCGGCTGCTAGCGTGCCCTCCCTGGAGGGCTCCCCGATGAGGTTTCCGAGACATCTCGCGACGCGCTGTGCCGCCTCGCTGTGCTGGGTCCTGCTCGCGGTTGCGGGCGCGCGTGCCGAGGACGCTGCCAAGGATGCCGGGGACGCCGAAGGCGCGGCGAAGACACCGGCCAGCGACGTGGTGCAGGACGGCAGCGTCGTCTCGATCGAGTACACACTCACCGTCGAGGGCGGCGAGACCGAGAGCAACGTCGGCAAGGAGCCCCTCACCTACCGCCAGGGCACCGGGCAGATGCTCCCCGCGCTCGAGGCCGAGCTGGCCGGCATGAAGGCCGGGGCGACGAAGGAAGTGGACCTCACCGCCGAGCAGGGCTATGGCCCGGTGCGGCCCGATCTGTTCCAGACCGTCGAGATCGGCCAGATTCCGGAGGAGGCGCGCAAGGTCGGCACGGTGCTGATGGCCCAGGACACCAGCGGGCAGCAGCGACCGGTCCGCGTGCAAGAGGTCAAGGACGACTCGATCGTGCTCGACCTGAACCACCCCCTGGCCGGCAAGGCGCTGCACTTCGAGATCAAGGTCCTCTCGATCGAGTAGGTCGGGAGGGCGTGGCGAAGCTCGCGATCCGCGGCGCGCAGCTCGTCGATCCCGAGACGCGCGAGGTCCGCGCCGCGACCCTGCTCGTCGAGGGCGGTCGCATCCTGGACCGGGTCGCCGTCGACGCCGCCCTCGGCGGCGACTGGGCGGTGGCGGAGCGGCCCGGACGCTGCGTGGCGCCGGGCTTCCTCGACCTGCACTTCCACGGCGAGCTGATCGCGGTCGGGCCCGAGCGTTTTGCGTCCGCTCTGGCGAGCGCCTCCGAGGCGATGTTGCGCGAGGGGACGACGGGGTTCCTGGCCACGACGGTGTGCTGGCCGCAGTCCTCCTTCGCCACGGCCGTGGCGTGCCTCGCCGAGGCCGTGGGGGCGACCGCGCCCGGTGCCGTCTGCCTCGGACTGCATCTCGAGGGTCCCTGGATCAGCGCCGACTCCGCCGGGGCGATGGCGCCCGACGCGATCCGGCCCTACGACGCGCGCGCCGACCGCGACGTGCTCGAGCACGCCGGAGATCGGCTGCGCATGGTGACGCTGGCCCCCGAGGTCGCCGGGGCCGACGCGCTGCTGGACGAGCTGGCGCGGCGCGGAGTCGTGGCCGCGCTCGGGCACACGCGGGCCTCCCCCGAGTGCGTCGCCGGCGCCGTCGCGCGCGGGCTGCGGCACGTGACGCACCTGTGGAACGCGATGGGCCCGATGCACCACCGCGCGCCCGGGCCGGCCGGCGCCGCCCTGGCCGAGGACCGGCTCACCTGCGACCTCGTCTGCGACGGACACCACGTGGCGCCGGCGATGGTGCGCGTGGCGGCGCGCGCGCTGGGCGAGCGTCTGGTGCTGATCACCGACCGCGTCGACCTTCCCGCCGGCGGGAGCGGCGCCTCCGCGCTCGGGGTCGTCCGCGCCGGGACCGGCGGTGCCCCCTATCGCCGGAGCGATGGAACGATCGCGGGCAGCCAGCTCGGGATGGACCGCGCCCTGACCAACGCCCGGCGCTTCGCGTCGCTCGACCTCGCCTCCGCCGTCGCGGCCTGCACCCTGCGCCCGGCGCGCGTGCTCGGCGTCGAGGGCGAGCGCGGCACCCTGCGCGTCGGGGCGCGCGCCGACCTCGCGCTGCTCGACGGCGAGGGCCGGGTCGTCGAGACCTGGCTCGCCGGCGCTCCGGCCTGGTCCGCCGCCTAGCAGCGTGCCGGGCGCCCGCGCGCCGGCGGCCCCGCGCCCGCCCGAGGAGCGCCGCCCCGCCGGCGAACCCCCCGCGCCGGCACCCGGCTCGGGCAGCGTCACGTCGATCTCCACCGTCGGGGCAGTGCGGCGACGTCCGCCGACTCGGTCAGGTAGAAGTCCGGATTCTGCCCGCCCTGCTGCTCCTCGGGCTCGTGCATCGACACCACCGCGAAGGCGAGCACGCCCGCGTCGAGGCCCTCGCGCAGGTAGGCGAGGACGTCCGGGTCGCTGGTGTCGACCACGAACTCGAAGGTCTCGCCGGCCGTCGCGCCGGAGCTGCCCTGCGGGACCGGGTCGCCCGGCGCCAGTCCCGAGGTGGACTGGCCGACGGCGAAGGGGGTGAAGCCGCCGCCGGTGAGCGGTGGGAGCCGCACCACGTGGTTCGCGACGTCGCCCTCGGGATCGGGCACGCCCGGTGCCCAGGGGAAGACGTTGCGCACCCCCTGGCCGAAGAAGCCCCGCAGCCCTCGCAGTAGCGCTCGTTCTCCTCGAAGTCCGGGGGTCCGGCCACCGAGGGCGCGCCGATCGCGAGCGGGGCCCCGTAGCCATTGCGGAAGCCGACGCCGTAGAGCTCGATCGGCCGCCCCGGGTCGGCGTCGGCCACGCAGGAGGGATCCATCGGATCGAGGCAGATCTGCCAGGCGTCGCAGCTGGGGTCGTTCTAGACCGACGCCACCTCCGAGCGCGGCGAGAGCTGCGCGAGATCCCGCTCGATCTCGGCGCGGTAGATCGGGTTCATCACGATCACCACATCCGGACGGATCTCGCGCAGCGCTTCGGGAGCGAGGATCTCGTGTCCGGTGCCCGCCAGGAAGCTGCCCTGCTTGCCGGGGTTGATGTCGACCACCGCCGCGATCTGATCGCCGATCTCGAGCAGGTTCATGAAGCTCACGGTCTTCGCGCCCGCGCCCCACACCGCCGCGCTCCGGCCCGCGCGGGTGAGGGTCGCGAGGCGTTCGCGCCAGCCCGCGGCCACGTCGTCGAAGCGGCGGGCGAAGCCGCCCACCGCCGGACCCAGCTCGGAGAGGTCGCAGGGCTCGCCCAGGCCCTCGGCACGGGGCCCGGGTCGCGCCTCGATGCCGACGAACTGATCGTCGTAGCAGGAGTGGAGATCGAGGATCTCGAAGCCGCAGGCGCGGAACATCGCTCCGAGCGACTCGGGGACGA
>CAZZFT010000113.1:0-15905 GCA_964653555.1 uncultured Spirochaetales bacterium
CGGAGACCTGGGCATCGACCCGGAGCGGCTCGTGGCCACCGTGTTCCGCGAGGACGACGAAGCGCACGACCTGTGGCGCGAGGCGATCGGCCTGCCGGCCCACAAGGTGTTGCGCCTCGACGAGTCGGAGAACTTCTGGTCGATGGGCGACATGGGACCGTGCGGTCCGTGCTCCGAGATCCACGTCGACTTCGGAGAGAATCCCGCCTGCACCAGCCGGGTCTGCGATCCCTCCTGCGGCTGCGGCCGCTGGCTCGAGATCTGGAACCTCGTGTTCATGCAATTCGACCGGGATGCGAGCGGCAAGATGACGCCGCTGCCCCGCCCGTCGATCGACACTGGCGCCGGCCTCGAGCGCCTGGCGGCCGTCATCCAGGGCGTGCCCTCCAACTACGACACCGACCTGTTCGCGCCGATCCTCGCCCGCGCCCAGGAGATCTCCGGCACCGCTCGCGGCAGCGACCCCGAGAAGGACGTGTCGCTCAACGTGGTCGCTGATCACGCCCGGGCGCTGTGCTTCCTGATCGGCGATGGCGTGCTTCCGGCGAACGATGGCCGGGGCTACGTGCTGCGGCGGATCCTGCGCCGGGCGGCGCGCCACGGCGTGCTGCTCGGCCTGGAGCGCCCTTTCCTCTACGAGGTCGCCGAGGCGGTGATCGACACCATGGCGCCCGCCTACCCGGAGCTGGCCGAGCGCCGCGCCTTCATCACCAGCCGCGTCCGCCGCGAGGAGGAGCGCTTCCTCGAGACCCTGACCCACGGTCTCGGACTGCTCGAAGACGAGATCGCCGCACTCGAAGAGCGTGGCGAGCGCACGCTCGCGGGCTCGGTCGTGTTCAAGCTCTACGACACCTTCGGCTTCCCCGTCGACCTCACCGAGGACATCCTGCGCGGCCGCGGCCTCGGCTACGACCCCTCGGGCTTCGACGCGGAGATGGCGCAGCAGCGAACGCGGGCGCGGGCCGCCTGGAAGGGGTCCGGCGCCGCGCGCGGCGACGCCGTGTACGACCAGCTGGCCGGCGAGCAGAAGACTCGCTTCTGCGGCTACGACACCCTCGAGGCGAGCTCGACCGTGCGCGCACTGCTGGTGGACGGACGGCCCGTGGAGACCGCCGAGGAGGGCGACGAGGTCGAGGTCGTCGTCGACGAGACCCCCTTCTATGCCGAGAGCGGCGGACAGGTCGGAGACCGCGGCGAGATCGACCTGCCGGACGGGTCGGTCGAAGTCGCCGACACGCAGCGCCCGGCCGGAGAGCTGATCGTCCACCGCGGGCGCGTCGTGCGCGGCGGCGTGTCGGTCGGCAACCGGGCCACCCTGCGCGTCGACGCCGAGGCTCGCGGCGCCACCGTCCGCAACCACTCGGGTACGCACCTCCTGCACGCCGCCCTGCGCGCCGTGCTCGGTCCCCAGGCGATGCAGAAGGGCTCGCTGGTGGCCCCGGATCGTCTGCGCTTCGACTTCACCCACGACGCGCCGCTCTCCGTCCAGGAGATCGAGCGCATCGAGGATCTCGCCAACGAGTGGATCGAGGCGAACGCGCCCGCCGCCGTCCGCGAGATGGGATACAGCGAGGCGATCGAGTCCGGCGCCGTCGCGATCTTCGAGGAGAAGTACGGCGACCGGGTGCGCGTGATCTCCTTCGGCGACTTCTCGACCGAGCTGTGCGGCGGCACCCATGCGCGGGCGACGGGCGACATCGGCGTTCTCAAGATCGTGGGCGAGTCGGGCATCGCGGCGGGCATCCGACGCATCGAGGCGCTCACCGGGCAGGGTGCCCTGGCGTACATGCGCTCCCAGGAGCGCCTGCTGGCGCGCCTCTCGGGGCTGCTGAAGACCCCGATCGGAGAGCTGCCGACACGCGTCGAGAAGCTGCTCGAGGAGCGGCGCGCGGCCGATCAGGAGATCGCGAAGCTGCGCGCCGTCCAGCGCGGCGCGGCGTCGGCCGACCTCTCCTCCGAAGCGCAGGAGATCGCGGGAGTGCGCGTGATCCGCGCGCGAGTCGAGGGCGTCACCGGCAAGGAGCTGCGCGGCATGGTCGACGACCTGCGCGGAAAGCTCGGCAGCGGGATCGTGCTGCTCGCCGCGGTGGAAGATGGCCGCGTGAGTCTGGCGCTCGGCGTCACACCGGACCTGGTCGGCACCTGGAAGGCGGGCGAGCTGATCCGCGGGGTCGCGGCGGTGGTCGGGGGCAAGGGCGGCGGCCGCCCCGACTTCGCCCAGGCGGGCGGTAGCCAGCCCGAGCGGCTCGACGAGGCCTTCGGGCAGCTGGAGACGCTGCTCGGCGGAAGCCGGCGGTGAGCCGCTACACCGAGACTCCCTTCGCGCCGCGGCGTCGCGCGACCCACGCGGTCCGCGTCGGCGACGTCGCGATCGGGGGCGACGCGCCGATTCGCGTCCAGTCGATGACCACGACGGACACCCTGGACACGCTGGGCGCGGCGGACCAGGTGGAGCGCCTCGCCGCCGCGGGCTGCGAGATCGCGCGCATCACGGCCCCGTCGCGCAAGGAAGCGGAGAACCTGGGAGCGATCCGCGCGGAGCTCGCGCGGCGCGGCGTCCGGATGCCCCTGGTCGCCGACATCCACTACACGCCGGGCGCGGCGCTGCTCGCCGCCGAGCACGTCGAGAAGGTCCGCATCAACCCGGGCAACTACGCCGACAAGAAGAAGTTCGAGGTGCGCGAGTACAGCGACGCGCAGTACGCGGAGGAGGTGGAACGCGTGGCCGAGCGTTTCCGCCCGCTGGTACGACGTCTGAAGGAGCTGGGTCGCGCTCTTCGCATCGGCACCAACCACGGCTCGCTCGCAGACCGCATCCTCAACCGCTACGGAGACACGCCGCGGGGCATGGTCGAGAGCGCCCTCGAGTTCCTCGACGTGTGCGAAGACGAGAACTACTTCGATGTCGTCTTCAGCATGAAGGCGAGCAATGCCCAGGTGGCGATCCAGGCCTACCGCCTGCTGGCCGCGCGTCTGGCGGAGCGGCGCCCCGGCGAGCCAGGCTACCCCTTCCACGTCGGCGTCACCGAGGCGGGCGATGGCGAGGACGGCCGCGTGAAGAGCGCGATCGGAATCGGCGCCCTCCTGGAGGACGGCCTCGGCGACACGATCCGCGTGTCCCTCACCGAGGATCCGGTGAAGGAGATCCCGGTCGCAGCGGCCCTGGCGCGCCGGGCCGAGGCCCTCTGGGCCAGGCGCGTCGCCATCCCGCCCGACCCCGGCGCGCCGTTCGCGGACGACCCCTTCGCGCACCGCCGTCGCGCCACGCGCCCCCTCGGCACGCGGACCGCGGACCTGGAAATCGGGGGAGCGAATCCGGTGCGGGTGGAGCTGGGGCTGGGCGCGGTGCCCGCGGACCCCGAGGCCGCCGCGATCGCGCTCGACGAGTCGCTCAGCCGCTGTCGCGAGGTCGCCTGCGAAGGACTGTGCCTCGACGTGCACGACGAGCCCGACCGCGCGCGCCTCGCCGTCTTCGGCGAAGCCCTGCGCAGACGCGGCCGGTCGCTTCCGATCGCCGTGCGCGCCGAGTCGCGCATGGCCCGGGCCAGCGCCGCGAGCGCCGCTCGGCTGGTGGTGACCGTTGGTGCCCTGATCGAGGACGCCCAGCTCGAGGACGTGGCGCGGGCCGCCGCGGCGTGCGGGAAGCCCGTCGAGTGGGAGCTGCGCGGAACCCTCGGCGACCTGGCCTCGCTCGTCGACCGTGCACTCGCCGCGAGCCGCGCAGGTGGCCTGTCCGACCTCGCCTTCTCCGCGGACGCGGATCCCGCCGTGCACGCCGTGCGCCTGATCGCGGCCCGGCTGCGGGCGCGCGGTGCGGCGGACGTTCCCGTCGTGCTGCGCCACCGGCGCGACCCGGCGACCGATGACGCCCGCGACCTGCTCGACCTCGCCGTCGATCTCGGTGCGCCCCTGTGCGATGGGATCGGAGACGCCGTCGCCCTTCACGGGTTCCCCGACGCCGGGCGCGCGGTCGACCTCGCCTACCGGGTGCTCCAGGGTGCGCGACTGCGCACCTCCCGCACCGAGTTCATCTCGTGTCCGTCCTGCGGCCGCACGCTCTTCGATCTCGAGGAGACCACGGCGCGCATCAAGGCGCGCACGGGACACCTCGTGGGATTGAAGATCGCGGTGATGGGGTGCATCGTGAACGGTCCGGGCGAGATGGCCGACGCCGACTTCGGCTACGTGGGCTCGGGTCCCGGCACGGTGAACCTCTTCGTGGGTCAGGAGTGCGTCGAGCGGCACGTTCCGACCGAGCAGGCCACCGACCGTCTCGTCGAGCTGATCCGTAGCCGCGGACGCTGGGTCGAGCCGCCGAGGGCTTAGGCGAGCGAGGGACGGAGTGGGCTAGGAGCTCGGGGGCGGCGACGAGACCTGCTCGACCCAGGGCGGCTCGACGCCAGCCACGCGCACGAACTGCTCGAAGACCGCGAAGCTCTTCGAGTCCTCCAGGAACGCGTGATGGCGCCCGATCGCGCCGCTCACCACGGTGAAGAGCAGGCCGAGCACGATCGCGCCCTCGGCGAAGCCCAGCGCGGCGCCTCCGGCGCGGTCCGCCCAGCCGAGCCCGACGGCGCGCGCGCCGCGCCCGATCAGGCGGCCGAGGATGCCGACCGCCGCGATCACCGCCAGGGCCAGGCTCGCGCCCGCCAGCCAGGGAGCGAGGGCGCTGCCGACCCGGCCGTCGCTCTCGCGGACCAGCCAGTCCGACAGCGGATGGACCCACACGTGGACTGCGAAGGCGGCGGCCGCCAGGGCGGCGAGCGAGAACGCCTCGCGGATCAGGCCCAGATACAGCCCGCGCAGAATCGCCGCGCCCACGATGGCGAGCGCGACGAGGTCGATCGGCCGGAGCTCGGGCATGGCGGCATTCTACTTCCCCGGCCCGCACGCCTACAATTCGCCCGTGGGATACGACGTCGCCGTGATCGGCGCCGGGCACAACGGGCTCGTGGCGGCGGCGCTGCTGGCCCGATCGGGGCGGCGGGTCGTCGTGCTCGAACGGCGCGATCGCGTGGGAGGTGCCTGCGTCACCGAGGAGCTGTGGCCGGGCTACCGGGTATCGCGCGCCGCCTACGTCGCGGGCCTGCTACGCCCGGTGGTGTTGCGCGAACTGGATCTGCGCCGCCACGGCCTGCGCCTGCTCGCCCGCTCGCCCTCTTCCTTCACCCCGCTCTCCGACGGCCGCGGCCTGCTGCTGGGAGGCGGCTCCCGGGAAACCCGCGAGTCGATCGCGGCCTTCTCGCGCCGCGACGCCGACCGCTATCCGCGCTACGAGGCGTTCCTGGATCGGATCGCGCGCTGGCTCGAGCCGACACTCGACGCCCCCCCGCCGGACCCGTCGCGGCCCCGCGCAGCCGACCTGGGCCGGCTGGCATCGCTGGGGCTGGGCGCCTGGCGACTGCGGCGGGATCTTCCCCGGGCGCTGGCCCTGCTGCTCGGCCCCGCCCGTCCCGAGCTGGAGCGTTGGTTCGAGAGCGAGCCCCTGCGCGCCACCCTCGCCACGGACGCGGTGATCGGGGCCTGGGCCTCTCCGTCCTCGCCGGGCACCGGATACGTGCTGTTCCACCACGTGATGGGCGAAACCGGCGGCGCACGCGGCGTCTGGGCGTACGTCGAGGGTGGGATGGGGCGCCTGTCCGAGGCGATCGCGGCCGCGGCCCGTGAGGCCGGAGCCGAGATCCGCCTGGAGTCTCCCGTGACGCGGATCGACGTCGGCGGCGGCGCCGCGCGGGGCGTGACGCTGGCCGACGGTACGGTGGTGGAAGCGCCGATCGTCGTCTCCGGCGCCGATCCCCGCGTCACTCTGCTCGACTGGGTCGGCGCAGAGCACCTGCCCGAGCCGCTTTCCAGCGAGATCCACGCGCTCGACTTCCGCAGCGGCAGCGTGAAGATCAATCTCGCTCTCGACCGCCTGCCGGCCTTCGGCGGACGCGCCGCCACACGAGCCGGCCCCGAGCACCGCGGCACGATCCACGTGGGCGCCAGCGATCTCGACGCCCTCGACGCCGCCTTCGAGGAGGCGCGGGCGGGGAAGGTGCCCGAGCGCCCGATCGTGGAGCTCACGATCCCCTCGGCCCTCGACGGCACCCTCGCGCCGCCCGGTCGCCACGTCGCATCGCTGTTCGTCCAGTGGTCGCCGTGCGAAGCATCGCCGGAGCGCTGGAGCGAGCTGCGCAGTCGGATCGCCGACCGGGCCTGCGCCCTCGTCGACGAGGTGGCGCCGGGATTCACCGAGAGCGTGCTCCATCGCGAGGTGCTCGCGCCGCCCGATCTGGAGCGCCTGTTCGGGCTCACCGGCGGCAACCTCTTCCACGGCGCGATGACGCCCGATCGGCTGTTCCTGCTGCGTCCGCTGCCGGGCTGGTCGCGCTATGCGACTCCGGTCCGAGGTCTCTATCTGTGCGGAGCCGGAACCCACCCGGGCGGTGGCGTGATGGGCGCGTGCGGCCGCAACGCCGCGAGGGAGATCCTGCGCGCCGGCTGAGTCGTGCCGGTCGGCCTCATCCGGCCTCGAGGGAGCGCAGCACCATCCGCAGGTACATGCGCGCGTCTTCGCGCGTCGGATCGCGATCCAGAACCTCCTGCCACTGGACGACGGCCTCGTCCGCGCGACCGAGGGTGTAGAGCGTGACCCCGGTCTGCACCGCCGCGTCGAAGAAGTTCGGGAGCGCCCGACGCACCCGCGCGAACTCGGCGAGCGCCCGGTCGGGGAGACCGGCTTCGCGAAGCGTGATGCCGAGGCGGTAGCGGATGTCGTGGAAGGTCGGGCAGCGGTCGAGCGCCTTGCGATAGACCTCGACCGCGTCGCCGAGCGCGCCGGCCTCGCGATAGGCGTCGGCCAGGTGCGCCTCGAGATTGGCGAGCTTCCCCCGGGTGGTCGCGTCGATCGTGCCCGCGTTCGGCAGCGCGAGCTGGGCGACGCGCTCGGCCAGAGCCCGCGAGCGCGCGAACTCGCCCAGCCGCTCGTAGATGCTCGCGAGCGCCACCATCGCTTCGGTGTACGCGGGATTGAGACGCAGGGCCTCGCGCAGGCTCTCGGAGGCCGCGGCGAGGTCGTTCTCGTGCTCCAGGAGCGTTCCGATCATGTAGTGGACGTCGGCGAAGTCGCGGCGGGTCTCGAGGAAGCGGCGCAGCGCGCGGAGAGCGCCCTCCAGGTCGCCTCGCTCGTAGCGACGGCGCCCGATCTCGTACAGCCGGCGCTCCGTGGCGCTGAGCGAATGGGGTACCGGAGACACGACCGGGGCAGCCGCCTTGTCGACGTCTTCGGTCCTCACGGCAGGTTGACGGCCAGCTGTTGACGGGCGCGGATGGCGTACTCGGTCTCCGCGTATTGAGCGAGCAGCGTGCGGAAGATCCGGTCGGCTTCGTCGATGCGCTGAAGCTCCACGTAACACTTTCCGAGCTTGAATAGCACGCGCGCGTCGAAGCCGAGGCCCGGATACTCGTTGAGCAGAGCCCGGAAGCGCTCGGCGGCGGCCTCGTACTCGCCTTGCGAGTAGTAGTAGTCGGCAATGCCCTCGACGTTCGCGGCGAGATTGCTCTGGAGCTTGCGCCACATCTCCTCTGCCTGCTCCGCGTATTCCGAGTGGGGGTACTTGAGCAGGAGCCGGTCGAGGAAGACGAGCGCGTCGCGCGTGGCCGCCTGGTCTCGCCCCGGCTCGAGCACGCGGCGCTGGTGGCACAACGCGGCGCGCCAGATCGAGTAGGCGACCTTCGGGTTCTGGGGGTGCAGGTCGGAGAAGTCGCGGTAGTAGGAGAGCGCCTCCTCGTACTTTCCGTTCTCGAAGTAGGCGTCGGCGATCGCGAGCTCGGACCGCACGGCGTATTCGCTGCTCGGATAGTTGTCGACGATCGACTGGAGCTTCTCGATCACCTCGTCGTAGTCGACGTAGCGGTAGACGCCGAGGATCGAGGTGCCCTCGAGCTCCGTCTGGGCCTGGTTCCACAGCTCTTCGGCCGGGGGGACCTCTTCGAAGAACGCTTCGTCGCTCTTGCACCCCGCGAGCGCGCAGAGCGCGAGGGTCGTGAGGACGATCGGAAGCTTGCGCAAGCGACCCCCGAGGCGAGGATTCGCAACCTATCCGTCTGGCCGCCGAGCGTCAATCAGCGGGCCCCGACGCCGAACCCCTGGATCTGCGCTCGGCTCCGCCTCGCTGCGCGCGCCGGAGGCGCTTGCCCCTCCGATCTCCGCTCGGCTTCGCCTCGCTGCGCGCGCCGGAGGCGCTTGCTAGATTCCCCCGCCTTTTGCGCACAGGAGTGCCGACGATGAACCGCGAATCCCTGAACAAGATGCGTCTCGACCGCCGCCTGATCCGCCGGCGCGGCTGGATCGCCGCAGCGGAGCTGGAGCGCGCGCTCCAGGAGCTCCCGGACGGAGCGGAGAAGGCGTTGACGCTCGGCGAGGCAGCCGACCAGCGCGGCGATTCGGACCGGTCTTCGACCGACGACGCATCCTCCGCGGCGTGAGGGCGCGCCCGTGCGGGGGTCGCCGTGATCAAGTCGACGGTCGGTGAGAACCTCGACATCTGGATCCGCCGGCTCTTCCCCTTCCTCTTCTGGGGAAGCCTGAACCCCAATGCGCTGACCGTCACCGGCGCCCTGGTGTCGACCGGCGCGGCCGTCGCCCTGGGGCGTGGGGAGGCCGTGGCGGGCACCCTGCTGATCCTCCTGGGCGGATTCTTCGACCTGGTGGACGGAGTCGTCGCGCGCCACCGCGGTATATCGACCCGCTTCGGGGCCTTCCTCGACTCGACCCTCGACCGGTGGGTCGATGTGATCCTGCTGACCGGCGTCAGCGTCCACTTTGCGCGGATCGGCGAGCCCGAGAACGTGGCCCTGGCGGGATTCGCGATCGCCGCCATGGTGCTGGTCTCCTACTCGAAGGCGCGGGCGGAGCAGGTGATCGGGCGGCTGGACGTGGGACTGATGGAGCGGGCGGAGCGCGTGGTGATCCTCGCCGTCGGCGTGCTCAGCGGCCTGCTCGTCCTCGCGCTGTGGATCATCGCGGTCGGAAGCGCGATCACCGCCGGCCAGCGGATCGCCGTCGCCTACCGGCAGATGCAGCGTCTCGACGCGCAGGACCGCGTCCCCATGGAGTCGTGCCCATGAGCCCCGAGGATTCGAAGAAGAGCGAGTTCACCCTCCGTGAGGACGAGCGCGGCGACGCAAGGGGCGACCTGCCGCGCATCGATTTCGCCACCTTCGTCCTGTCTCTCGCGACCTCGGCGATGGTGCACATGGGGCTCGTGCCCGACCCCGAAGGAGCGGGCCGCGAGCCGGTGAACCTCCCCCTCGCCCAGCAGGCGATCGACACGCTCGAGATGATCCAGGAGAAGACGCGCGGGAATCTCGACCCGGAGGAGACGAAGCTCCTGCAGAGTGTCCTCTACGAGCTGCGGATGGGCTACGTCAAGGCGAAGGGCTGACGTCGCGGCTCGTGAGTCCGTCCTTCCACCTCGACGCGCCTGCCAAGGTGAACCTCGGTCTCCGGATCGTCGGTCGCCGGGAGGACGGCTATCACGAGCTCGAGAGCCTGTTCGCTCCGCTCGATCTCGCCGATGGCATCGCGCTCCACGTCGAAGCGGCCTCGGCGGCGTCGGCATCCCTCCAGCTCGCGGGCGAGAGCCTGGGCGCGCCACCGGGCGAGGACAATCTCGCGCTGCGCGCGGCCCGGCTGTTCCTGGAGCGCGGCGGCGTGGCCGCCCGCGTGGAGATCGGACTGACCAAGCGCACCCCCGCGGCGGCGGGGCTCGGCGGGGGATCGAGCGATGCGGCCGCCGTCCTGCGCGGCCTCGCCCGGGCCTTCCCCGACGCCCTCGAGCCCGCGGAGCTGGAGGCCGCGGCCCTGTCCCTGGGCGCGGACGTCCCGTTCTTCTTGAGCCCGGCCCCGGCCTGGGTCTCCGGAATCGGAGAGCGCCGCGAGTCGGTCGACGGACTGGCCCCGCTGACCCTGCTGCTCGCGAACCCCGGGGCGCACCTGGCCACGGCCGAGGTCTTCCGCGCCTTCGACGCGCTGGGGGCACCGCTCTCGCCACGGCGCGGCCGCCCGGCCGGGCTCACCGAGACGCTGGCCGACGACCGCGCCCTCGGTGCGTTGCTCGCCAACGACCTGGAGCCGCCCGCCGTGCGGCTGTGTCCGGCGATCGCGCGACTGCGCGAGCAGCTCCGGTCGGCCGGCGCGCGGGCCGTCGGAATGTCCGGCAGCGGAGCCACCCTGTTCGCCGTGTTCGCGGATCGCGCCGCCGCCGAGGCCGCCCTGGCCGGTCTCGCGCTGCCGGAGGGGGCCTGGAGCCGGGTCGCGACAACTCGGGAAGCCGGATAATCTCTCGCGTTCTGGGGAGCGCAGTGCGCCCCGGCAGCCCGCGGATCGGGATCGGGGTCCCCACCAGCGCGGGGCCGTCCCATGGTGGGGCGTCGCCATTCGCCAACCCTTTGACGTTTGCCTTTTGCCGAGGTGGGGCGTCGCCAAACTGGTAAGGCAGCGGCCTTTGGAGCCGCCATCTGCAGGTTCGAGTCCTGCCGCCCCAGCCAAATCCCGCGCGCCCGGCCCGATCCCCCGACCCGCTCCACCGCAACCGAGACCCGCCCATGAACCACCTGAAACTCTTCACGGGCAGCGCCAATCCCGCCCTGGCCGCGGCCGTCGCGCAGTATCTCGACATCGAGATCGGCAAGGCCTTCGTCGGGACGTTCAGCGACGGCGAGGTGAACGTCGAGATCCAGGAGAACGTGCGGGGCTGCGACTGCTTCGTGCTCCAGCCCACTTGTGCGCCGGCCAACACGCACCTGATGGAGCTCCTGATCATGATCGACGCGCTGCGCCGCTCCTCGGCGCGGCGCATCACGGCGGTGATTCCCTACTACGGCTACGCCCGACAGGACCGGAAGGTGCGGCCGCGGCTGCCGATCTCGGCGAAGCTCGTGGCCGACCTGATCTCCACGGCCGGAACCGACCGCTTGCTGTGCATCGATCTCCACGCGGGCCAGATCCAGGGCTTCTTCAACATCCCGGTGGACAACCTGTACGCCACGCCGGTGCTGCTCGACGCGATCCGCGCGCGCTACGGGAACGAGCCGCTGACGATCATCTCGCCGGACGCCGGCGGCGTGGAGCGCGCGCGCGCCTACGCCAAACGGCTGAACGCGACGCTGGCCATCATCGACAAGCGCCGCGAGGCAGCGAACGTCTCCCAGGTGATGAACATCATCGGCGAGGTGGAGGGACGCACCTGCGTCGTGGTCGACGACATCGTCGATACCGCGGGCACGCTCACCGAGGCGGCGGGGGCGCTGAAGGAGGCCGGTGCGGCGGTGGTCTCGGCCGCGATCACGCACCCCGTACTCTCCGGCCCGGCGATGAAGCGTATCCGCGAGTCGTCCCTGACGGAGCTCGTGATCACCGATACCGTGCCGCTCCGGCCAGAGGCCAGGGACTGCGATCAGATCCGCGTGGTCAGCATCGCGCACCTGCTGTCCGAGGCGATCCGGCGCATCAACAACGAGGAGAGCGTCAGCTCTCTGTTCGTCTAACAGTCCGCCCGCACCGGACTCGCACAGGAGACCCCACGTGTCCGAGAATCAGCTCGCCGTCGAGCCCCGCTCCCAGACCGGAAAGGGAAGCGCACGCAAGCTGCGCGCCGCCGGTCGGATCCCGGCCATCTGCTACAGCGCGGGCGCGGCAGCGACGCCGATCCAGCTCGATCCGCACGCCCTCGAGCGCATGCTGCGCAAGAGCGCGGCGGGCATGAACACCCTGTTCGACCTGGCGGGGGGCGGTCTCGACGGCAAGGTCGTGCTGGTCAAGGACCTCCAGCGCGATCCCGTGAACGGGAGCGTGCTGCACGCGGACCTGTTCGCCGTCGACGCCGACACGGCGATCGAGGTGTCGGTGCCGCTGCACATCGTGGGGACCGCGGTCGGCGTGTCCCTCGGCGGCGGTATCCTCGACTTCCCGCTGCGCGAGATCGAGGTGCTCTGTCTGCCCCGGGCGATTCCCGAGGAGATCCCGGTCGACGTGAGCGCGCTCGAGCTGGGCGACTCGATCCACGTGCGCGAGCTCACGCTGCCCCCGGGCGTCGAGCTGCTCTCCGACGCCGACCTGTCCGTCGTCTCCGTCGTGGCCCCGGCGAAGCCGGAGGAGGAGGTCGCGCCCGTGGAAGGCGAGGCGGCTCCGGCGGCGGCAGCGGAAGGCGGCGAGCCCGCCCCCGAAGCGAAGCCCGAGAGCTGATCTCCGGTCGGCCGCGTGAAGCTCCTGGTCGGGCTGGGAAACCCCGGACCCGCGTACGCCGACACACGTCACAACATCGGAGTGCGGGTGCTGGAGCGGCTGGGGAGCGCCCACCGGATCGCGTTCGAGGAGCGGCGCTTCGACTCGCGCTTCGGGACCGGGCGGCTTCGGGCGCTCGGCGGTGAAGTGGACGTCGCCCTGCTCGCCCCGCTGACGTTCATGAACCGCTCGGGCCGGGCGGTGGCGGCCGCCGTCGAGGGGCTGGGTCTAGCCGATCCGAGCGAGGCGCTGCTCGTGGTCCTGGACGACGTCGACCTCCCCTTCGGCCGGCTCCGGCTCCGGCCCTCGGGCGGCGCAGGCGGGCACCGCGGCCTGGCCGACCTGATCGAGAGCCTGGGGAGACGCGAGCTCCCCCGGCTGCGCTTCGGGGTCGGGAGACCGCCCGCGGACCGGGAGACCGCCGATCACGTCCTGGAGGGCTTCTCCGCCGCGGAGAGGGCCCTGCTACCGGAGCGCATCGAGCGCGCGGTCGAGGCCCTCGAGACGGCCCTGATCGCCGGCGTGCGGGCGGCGATGAACGCCTTCAACCGCGACCCCGATGCGTCGGAGTCGGCACCGGCTGATGGTGCGCCCGGAACCCGATAAGCTGCCGCCCCCATGAGCGACACCCCCCGACGCGGCTTCGTCAACCTCCTCCAGGAATTCTCCATCCCGCTCCTGTCGGGCGTCGCGGTGGCGATGATCGCCGCGAACCTGTCACCCGAGTGGTACCACGGCGTGGTGCACTGGCGGCCCTTCGGCGACCTGGCTCTGATGGGACACCCCATCGACCTGCACTACATCGTGAACGAGATCTTCATGGTCTTCTTCTTCGGGATCGCGGCGAAGGAGATCACCGAAGCGTGTCTTCCGGGAGGCGACCTCAACCCGCTCACGAAGGCGATGAATCCGCTGATCTCGACCTTCGGCGGCGTGATCGGACCGGTGGTCGTGTTCTTCACCGGCCTGTCGCTGCTCTACGCGGTCGGCGTCTACGACGAGGCGACGCATCACTACGCCGACCTGGTGCGCGGCTGGGGCGTGCCCACCGCCACCGACATCGCGTTGGCCTGGCTCGTGGCGCGGGCGGTGTTCGGCCGGGGGCACCCGGCGATCAACTTCCTGCTGCTGCTCGCCGTCGCCGACGACGGCATCGGTCTCGCGATCATCGCGGTCTTCTACGGCGATCCGCACAATCCCACCCAGCCCGTGTTCCTGGGCCTGGTCCTGCTGGGAATGCTGCTCGCGTACGCCCTGCGCAGGGCCGGCGTGAAGAGCTGGATCCCCTACGTCGGCCTCGGCGGCCCGCTCTCCTGGGCGGGGCTCTCGCTCGCGCACCTGCACCCCGCCCTGGCACTGGTCTTCATCGTTCCATTCCTTCCCGGCCCGCACCGCGACACCGGCCTGTTCAGCGAGCAGGACGAGGTCGACCGGATGGGAGACGCCCTTGCGCGGGACCTGCACATCGAGCACTCGCCGCTCCACAGCTTCGAGCACAGCCTCAAGCTCTTCGTGGACCTGGGTCTGTTCTTCTTCGCCTTCACCCAGGCCGGCGTCGAGCTGGCCGACATCGGGCCGATGACGTGGCTGGTGCTGTGCTCCCTCGCGATCGGCAAGACCTGCGGCATCACGCTCTTCGGCTTCACCGCGTCGAAGCTCGGCTTCCCCCTGCCCGACCGCATGGGCCTGCGCGAGCTGGTGATGGCGGGGTACGTCGCGGCACTGGGGCTGACCGTCGCGCTGTTCGTGGCCTCCGCCGCCTTCACCGATCCGGTCCTGCTGGGCCAGGGCAAGATGGGAGCCCTGCTCTCGGGCTTCGTCGGTCTCTCGGCGGTGATCTTCAGCCGGCTGCTGCCCAAGGAGAAGGCGTCCTGATTGTCCGGATCGATAAGGGAATTCCAGGCGCTGATCCGAGCAATATTGTCCGATTGACAGGTTGATTTACCGGTCGGTAGGCTCCCATCCGTGCAGATCGAGTGGGTTCGGAGTGCGGGTCCCGACGGGCGTCCGGTCTACCAGCAGATCGCCGATGCGGTGCGCGCGGCGATCGCCCGCCAGCGGCTCGGCGACGGGGAGCGGCTGCCCACCATCCGCCAGCTCGCCCGCCAGCTCGGTGTCCACCGGGACACGGTGGCGACGGCCTACGAAGCTCTGGCTGCCGAGGGGGTGGTCGAGTCGGCAGTGGGTCGGGGCACCTTCGTATCCGCCCGGGACGCCGCGCCCCGCGCCGAGT
Source organism: uncultured Spirochaetales bacterium (assembly GCA_964653555.1). Classification (GTDB taxonomy): domain Bacteria; phylum Myxococcota_A; class UBA9160; order UBA9160; family SMWR01; genus JAHEJV01. Next base: position 14,502 of record CAZZFT010000113.1, read on the forward strand.
CCGCGCCCTTCCACCCCACCCTGGCGCCTGTGGTGGAGCGGCTGCTCGACTTCGAGCGGGCGCGACCGCGCTTCGGCAGCTCCCGGGACGCCGCGGCCCTGCACGCCCTGGTGCCGGATCCCTCGCTGTATCCGGCGGAGGCGTTCCGCCGCGCCCTGAACCGGGCACTCGCGCGGGGTGGCCCCGAGCTGCTCCTGTACGGCAGCCCTCAGGGCGACCCGGGGCTGCGCGGAGCCCTCGCCCGTCGCATGAGCGATGCGGCGCTGGCGGTGGAGCCCGACGAGCTCGTGCTGTGCCACGGTGCCAGCCAGGGGATCGCCCTGGCCCTGCGCCTGTTCTGCAGCGCGGGGGACGTCGTCGCTCTGGAGGAGCCCACCTACAACAACGCACTGGGCGCCGCGCTGGCCCTGGGTCTGCGCACGGCGCCGGTGCCGATGCGCCCGGACGGCGTCGATCTCGAGCGGCTCGAACGGACCCTCGCGCGACCCGAGGTAAAGGCCTTCTACACCATCCCGACGTTCCACAACCCGATGGGCACCACCACCGACGTCGGCCACCGGCGCGCCCTGCTCGACGTCGCCCACCGCGCCGGCGTGCCGGTGATCGAGGACGGCTACGAGATGGATCTGCGCTTCGACGGCACGCCGGTCCCACCGCTGGCGGGGCTCGACGCGAGCGGGATCGTGGTCCACCTGTTCTCCTTCTCGAAGTCGCTCTTCCCCGGGGCCCGCGTGGGAGCGATCTCGGCGCGCGGAGGCCTGCGCGAGGCACTGCTGGCGCTCAAGCAGGCGAGCGACCTGTCCGACGCCCTGCCCCTCCAGGTCGCGTTGGCGGAGTTCGTGACCAGCGGAGAGTACGACCGCCACCTGGGGCGTCTGCGGCGCGTGCTGCGCGCGCGACGCGACGCGCTGCTCGAGGCGCTGGCGCGGCACATGCCCGAGGAGGCCCGCTGGACGCGTCCCGAAGGCGGCTACCAGGTGTGGCTCGAGCTGCCCGGCGAGATCGACACGCGCGACCTGCTCGCCGACGCCGTCGCCGCGGGCGTGCTGTTCGCCCCGGGATCCCAGTTCTACCACGACGGCCGGCCCTCGGGCGCGATGCGGCTCGCCTTCGCGATGGCCGACGAGGCGGCGCTGCGGCGCGGTGTCGAGCGGCTCGCGGCACTGCTGGCCAGCCGGCGCAGGCGCGGCGTGAGCGTCGCGACGCAGGTACCGGTCTAGCGATCGAATTGCCGACGCAGCCTCCCGGCTGCGTCCTGGAATGGAGAAGGAGGAACCCCCATGAACCCCGGAAACGGCAGCAGCGAGCGCAGCGAGGCCCAGTCCTTCGAGATCAAGGTCGGCCTGGCCGAGATGCTCAAGGGCGGCGTGATCATGGACGTGACCACGCCCGACCAGGCGAAGA
>CAZZFT010000114.1:0-15791 GCA_964653555.1 uncultured Spirochaetales bacterium
GTCGCCGAGGTCGTGAAGGAGGACAACGTCTTCCCGATGATCCCGGCCGGCGCCGCGGTGCACGAGATGATCATCGAGCCGCCCAGACAGGCCCTGGCCAAGCCCACGGGGAGCACATGAGCGCCGCCCGCCCGCTGACCGCCACCGACCCGACCGGCACCCACACGATCTCGGTCTTCGTGAACAACAAGCCGGGGGTGCTGGTGCGCGTGGCCCTCGTGTTCGCGCGCCGCGGCTTCAACATCGAGAGCCTGGTGGTGAGCCCCGGCGCCGAGGGTCGCTTCTCGCGCATGACGATCACCTGCTCCGGCCGCAACGAGGACCTGGGACAGGTGGTGAAGCAGGTGGCGAAGCTAGTCGACGTGGTGCACGCGGTCGACCACACCGCCGACTCGGCCTACTCGGTGGAGATCGCCCTGATGAAGCTCGAGTGCGCCCTCGACGAGCGCACCCACATCCTCCAGATCGCCGAGCACTACAAGGCGCGCGTCGTCGACTTCGGCCCGAAGGCGCTGATGCTCCAGGCCCACGGCTCGAGTGAGAAGCTCGACGCGCTCACCGAGCTGCTGCGCCCCTTCGCGCTGGTGGAGGTCATCCGCTCCGGGAAGCTGCTGATGGCGCGCGGCGAGGGACGCACGTAGTCCGGGCAGGGGCCCGCCTTCGCTCGGCTGCGCCTCGCTGCGCGCGTCGGCCGACTCTCGAGTCGGCCTCCTTGCCCGGCCGGGGCCTAGCCCGCCGGATCGAGCACGACCACCGGAATCGTGCGCTCGGCCCGGCTCTGGTACTCGAGGTAGGGGGGGTAGATCTCGGCCATCTTCTCCCACAGGCGCCCGCGCTCCTCACCCTGGGCGACCCGGGCGCGGGCGCGGAAGTGCTTCGCCCCCACCTGGACCTCGCACTCGGGATCGGCCTCGAGGTTGCGGTACCAGAGCGGGTGCTGCGGCATGCCGCCCTTCGACGCGATCACCACGTACCCCTCGCCCTCGGTCCCGTAGATCAGCGGCAGCGCGCGCGGCTCGCCCGACTTCCGCCCGCGCGTCGTCAGGAGCAGCGTCGGCAGCAGCCCGGGCCCGCCGAGCGGCGTCGAGTCCCACAGGTGCGCCTTCTCGGGATCGGTCCGGTAGAGCCGGATGTGCTCCGCGATCCAGGGGATCTCGCTGAAGTTCGGCATGACGGTCTCCTCGGGACGCGCGGGAAAGGGGCGCGCCAGATGGCGGCGCAGCACGTACGCACCCAGTCCCACATAGGCGATGCCGGTCGCGACGGCCAGTGCGTAGTGGACCGCCAGCCGGACGTAGGTCATCCCCTCGAGACCCTGCCCCGCCGCGCCCACCACCAGGAACGCGCCGGGTGCCTGGAGCAGCGTCGCGATCAGCACCAGCCCGATCCCGAGCTGGAGCGCCACTGCCACCGCGAAGGGCCGGGCCCGTCGCCCGATCAGGGCCAGAGCGACCAGCAGCACCACCGCCAGCCAGGCGACCGGGTCGGTGGGCCGGTAGGGACCGACGCCGGCGCCGTGGATCCAGAACGCGGCTCCCACCGCCCGGGCCAGGAGCGGCAGCGCGAGCGCCGCCCCGATCCACAGCCACAGCGTCCGGTCCTCGCGCGGCGGCCAGGAGCCCGACGAGGTGCTCATCGCATCCGCGCGCTCACGACCATCCGCCCTCCAGGTCGGGGGTCGCGATGCGGCGCCCGGCGGTCCAGCCGCCGTCGACCACCAGCGCATGCCCGGTCACGAAGGAGGCGTCGTCGGAGGCGAGGAAGAGCGCGCACGCCGCCACCTCCTCGGGCCGACCGAGGCGGTCGAGTACGTGCCAGCTCTTCATCTGATCGCGCACCGCCCGCAGCGGCTCCGAGCCCAGCAGAGCGGTGAGCGGGGTCTCGATCAGTCCCGGGCACAGGCAGTTGACGCGGATGCCGAGCGATCCGTAGTCGAGCGCCATGTTCTTGGTCATCAGCACCACGCCGCCCTTGGAGGCGTTGTACGGCAGCGAACCGGACATCCCCTCGAGCCCCTCCACGCTCGCCAGGTGCACGATGCACCCGGAGCCCTGCTCCACCATCGCGCGCAGCACGTGCTTGGCGACCAGGAAGGACCCCTTGAGATTGATGTCCACCACCCGGTCCCACTCGGCGGCGTCGAGCTGATGGGCCTGTCCCCCGCCTCCGACGCCGGCGGCGTTCACCAGGACGTCGATCCGGCCGTGGCGATCGCGCACCTCGCCGATCGCCGACTCGACGGAGGCTTCGTCGCGCACGTCGATCCCGTCGCGGAAGGTCGACGCCGGCGCCGCCGCGAGGACGTGCTCCCAGCCGTCGCCCAGCGGCTTCTGGACGTCGAGACCCGCGATCACCGCCCCCTCCTCGGCGAAGCGCCGGGCACAGGCGGCCCCGATTCCCGATGCAGCTCCCGTGATCGCCGCGATGCGATCCTGCAGTCGCGCCATGCCAGCTCCTCCCCGTGTTCGTGGTCGAGGGGCGGCAGGGTACGCTGTTCTTCCCGTCCGGGGCGAGTGCCGGAGACGCGCGGGCGGAGAGAGGAGCAGGCGCTGAAGGCGCACCACTACCGGGGGCCGGTCTGGCGGGGCGAGGCCGTGGCACCGGAGCTCGACGCCGCGCTGGGGCGTCCGAACAGCCTCGTCTGGCTCGAGCACGGGGCCGCTCCCGCGGTGGTGCTGGGCGTGCCGCACCACGCGCCGGTCGGGGTGGAGCGGATCGCGCTCTCGCGCCCGGGCGGCTCGCGCATCGCCGACGAGAACGCGCTGCTCTACGCCCTGGTGTGCTTCGCCGCCCTGGCCCGGCACCAGGTCGCCTGTCGTCTGGTGATCGCCAGCCAGGCCCGCGACCACGATCCCAACAAGGAGCCCGAGAGCCCCTACTGCCGCGCGGTGCTCGCGGCCGGCGCCCGGCTGCTGCTCGAGTGCCACGGCTCCGGTGCCCGCGCGCCCCACGACCTCGAGCTCTCTGCGGGACGCAATCGACACGGCCGTCCGCTCGCCTTCGGGCGCGATCTCGCCCGCGCCCTGGGCGCGGGCTTCGCCGTCGCGGCGCAGACGCGTCCCGGTACCTCCCAGGGCCTGCTCGTCGACGCCCGCGGGCACGAGTCGCCGACCCGGCTGCGCTTCCCCGCCTTGCGTACCCACTCGCTGGTCGCCGCCGCCGACCGCGGCATCCCGGCCTTCCACCTCGAGGCGAAGCTGCGCTTCCGCAGCGCGGGCCCGCGCAACGGCCGACCGACGCGCTCGGGGGAGCGACTCGGCCGCGCCCTGGCGCGCACGCTCGCCGAGGGCCTCGTATATGCTCCAGAGCGGCCTTTGGAATGAGAACACCGGCCCGATGGCGCGGCGCGGTCGCGCGCCCCGGCACCGCTCGGCGTCAGCTCCCGGCGCGGCGCCCGAGCCACGGCAGCACCCGCGGCGTGCGTCGACACCAATCCGCGTAGCCGGGTCTGCGTTCTCGCATCCGGTCCTCGATCATCGGCAGGCTGACGGCGATGAACATCGCCGTGATCGCGAGGGCGCCGACGCCCGTCCACCACGCCCCCGGATCGGCGGACCAGCCGAACCCGAACAGGCCCCACCAGAAACCCATCTCGCCCAGGTAGTTCGGGTGGCGCGAGCGCGCCCACAGGCCGGTGTCGAGGATCGCCTCGGGGGCGGGGCGCTCGCGGCGAAAGCGCAGCAGCTCCTGGTCGGCGCGGGCCTCGAGCGCGATCGCCCCCGCGGTGACGACGAGGGCGACGGCGTCGAGCCAGCCCAGAGGACGCGTGCCGGCCGCCAGTACCGGGTAGAGCGGGAGGCAGCCCAGGAACACGAAGAGCGTCGGCATCAGGTGGATGCCGAGCAGGCTCACGATCCAGTAGGCGCCGCCGCTCCGCTCGCGCAGGCGCACGTAGCGCCAGTCCTCGTGCCCCAGGCCCTGCCAGCCGCGTGCCCAGTTCCACGTGAGCCGGACCGCCCAGGCGAGCACCAGCGCGGACACGAGCGCGACCCGCAGCGACGACGCCCCCCCGTCGCCCGTCCACCACCAGTACAGCCCGATCAGCGGGGGGGCGACGCTCCAGTAGGGATCGTAGAAGCTCGAGTTCCCGTACAGGCGGCTGCAGGCGAAGACCGCGAGCGTGGCGGCGACGTCGGCCCACAGCACGGTCGCGATCGGCGCGCCGGCGGGACACGCCAGGACGACCGCCCCCGCGACGGCGAGGGCCGCCCCGTAGGCCACCCAGACCGCGCGCGCGTCGTCGGTCATCGCGTACCCGTCCCGAGTGCGTTTCCCGACGCGCAGCCGGTGCTCGCCGTCAGGACGCGATCTCCGCCATGAAGCGCAGCGTGTCCAGGTCGCCGCCGTTCATCAACAGCTGGCTCACCGGGGACTCCTCCCAGGCGGCCAGGCGCTCGCGGATCCGCGCGTCGGGGCCGCACAGCGCGATCTCGTCCGCCATCTCGTCGGGGATCGCCGCGACCGCCTCGGCGCGCTTCCCGGCGAAGAACAGGTCCTGGATCTTCCCGGTCACGTGCTCGAAGCCCATCCGGTTCAGCAGGTCGACGTGGAAGTTGCGGGACTTCGCGCCCATGCCACCCAGGTAGAAGCCCAACATCATCTTCACCGGCATCAGCGCCTGGGCGAGATCGTCGTTGCGGCTGACGATCACCGTCGCGGCGATCTCGAAGCCGGGCTTCGCCTGGGCCAGCGCCTCGGCGTACATCTGCATGCGGAAGGGCGAGATGAACAGGGGCAGCCAGCCGTCGGCGATCTCCGCACATAGCGCCACGTTCTTGGGCCCCTCGGCGCCCAGGAAGATCGGGATCGCCGGTCGCACCGGATGGATGATCAGCTTCAGCGGCTTGCCCAGCCCCGTACCGCCGGGGAGCGGCATCGGATAGTGGGGACCCGGGTTCGAGACCGGCGCCTCCCGGCGCCAGATGTCGCGCAGGACGCCCACGTACTCGCGGGTGCGGGCGAGCGGCTTGGCGAAGGGCTGCCCGTACCATCCCTCGACCACCTGGGGCCCGGAGACGCCGATCCCGAGGATCAGGCGACCGCCCGAGAGGTGATCGATCGTCGCCGCCGTCATCGCGGTACACGCGGGGGTGCGCGCGGAGATCTGCATCACCGCGGTCCCCAGCCGGATCTGCTTCGTGCGCGAGCCGAGCCAGCACAGCGGCGAGAAGCAGTCCGACCCGTAGGCCTCGGCGAACCAGGCGCTGTGGAAGCCGAGCTTCTCGGCCTCGAGCACGGTCTCCAGCTGATTCGGGGGCGGTCCCGCTCCCATCCAGTAACCGAGCTGCACGCCGAGCTTCATGCATTCCTCCGCGAACGGCGCGCCGACGATACCCCGCGGCGTTGACGCGGGCGACCCGACGCCCGTAACGTCGGTGCGCCGCCGCCGTGGACCGAGGAGGAGCGTTGGACATGCCGAATCTCGAGGGAAAGGTCGCGTTCGTCACTGCCGGTGCCACCGGCATCGGCTTCGGGTGCGCCCAGGAGATCGTGAACGCCGGCGGACGGGTGATGATCTGCGCCCGCCGCGAGGACACGCTGGCGGACGCGACGAAGCGGCTGGGCGAGCGCGCCGACTGGGTCGCCTGCGACGTGACCGACGACGCGTCGGTCGACGCGGCGGTCGCCGCCACCGTCGAGCGCTTCGGCGCCCTCCATCTGGCCGTCAATTCCGCCGGCACGGGCACCGGCGGCCCGCTGACCGAGATCACCACCGCCGAGTTCGAGCGGGTGATGGCGACGAACCTGACCGGTGCGTTTCGCTGCCTGCGCGCGGAAGCAAAGGCGATGATCGCCGCCGGCGGCGGGAGCATCGTCAACGTCAGCTCGATCGCGGGCGCCCTGACCCACCCCTGGATGAGCCCCTACTGCGCCTCCAAGGCGGGCCTCGACATGTTGACCCGCTGCGCGGCCGACGAGCTCGGCGAGCACAACGTGCGGGTCAACTCGGTGCTGCCGGGGGTCGTGCGCACGCCGATGGCGGCGGCCCTGTCCGAGATCCCGATCTCGCGGGACGAGTACCTGAGCCTGATGCCGATCTCGCGTATCGGCGAGCCCGCGGACGTCGGCAAGGCGGTGGCCTTTCTGCTCTCGGACGACGCGAGCTGGATCACCGGCCAGCTGCTCCCGGTGGACGGCGGCCACACCGTCCGCAAGGGGCCGAACCTCGTGCCGCTCTTCCGGATGGGGATGTCGGGCGACGCGTGAGCGCGAAGCCGGGGAGCGGCGATTTCCCCGACGCGTTGGGCGAGGCGCTCGCGTTCCTCCGGCCCGACGCGGCGATCGCGTCGGTGGAGCCGCTGGGGAGCGGCCACATCCACCTCACCTACGCGGTGCGCTGTCGCGGCGAGCGGGGCGAGCACCAACTGGTCGTCCAGCGCATCAACACGGCCGTGTTCGGCGATCCCCTCGCGCTGGGGGATAACCTGCGGCGCGTCACCGAGCACGTGCGGAGCGTCCAGCGCGAGCGCCGCGTGCCGGACCCGGAGCGGCGCTGCCTGCGCGCGCTCGCCGGGCCCGGCGGCGGCACCGTCCATCGCGCCCGCGACGGCAGCTGGTGGCGCGCCTTCGACTTCGTGCGCAGCGCTCACGCCGTCGAGCGTCTGGCCTCACCGGCCCAGGCCGAAGAGGTCGGCCGCGCCTTCGGCGGCTTCCTGGCCGACCTGGACGGCCTGCCGCCCGACCGGATCCGCGAGACGATCCCCGACTTCCACGATCTCGCGAAGCGGCTGGACGCGCTCGAGGACGCGGCCGGTCGCGACGCGGCGGGGCGCGCCGTCGCGACCGGCGCCGAGCTCGACCGCGCGCGGCGCCTCGCCGAGCGCCTGCTCGCGTCGCCCGCGGCGGCGCTCGACGCCCTACCCCTCCGCCTCGTCCACAACGACTGCAAGCTGAACAACCTGCTGCTCGACGACCGCACCGGCGAGGTCCTGTGCGTGGTCGACCTCGACACGGTGATGCCGGGCTACGCGCTGTTCGACTTCGGCGACCTCGCGCGCAGCGGCGCGGGCCAGACCGACGAGGACGAGCGCGAGCCTGCGCGCGTCCGCTTCGATCCGGCACTGTTCCGCGCACTCGCGACGGGCTTCGTCGCCGGCGCGCGCGGATGTCTCACGGAGGCGGAGATCCGCAGCTTCTCCCTCGCCGCGCCGCGCATCGCCCTCGAGCTGGCGACCCGCTTCCTCACCGATCACCTCGCCGGCGACCGCTACTTCCGCATCGCGCGCCCGGGCCAGAACCTCGACCGCGCGCGCGTGCAGCTGCGTCTGGCCGAGCTTCTGCTGGAGTTCGCAGACCCGGCGCGCGAGCTGTTCGACGCCCTCGCCCGTCACTCCCAGGACGGGATCCGCGCGCGCGGATAGCCGTCGATGCGATGGAAGTCGGGCTCGGAGCCGCCGACCGGCGCATGGGCGCGATGGTCTCCGTCGGCGATCGCGAAGGCGTTCGCGCCCGTCACCGGCTCCGGCACCCAGGCACGCGGCACGCGGCAGCGCGCCACCCAGCCACCGGCGTCGCGCTGCCACGCCACGTCCAGCGTGTGCCGGGCGAAGTCGTCGCGGCGGCGGCGCGGCGCGTCGAAGGCCAGCGCCAGGTAGTGGCCGCCGGCGCCGAGCTCCAGCTCGAGGTAGCGGCCGTCGGCGGCGAGCAGGAAGCACTCGACCACGTCGTGGTGCCAGAGTCCCGGCACCCGCGAGCCGGGCGGCGCCGTCGGGATCCGGGGCGCCTCCGCGTGGCGGCCGACCGCTTCCACCCACAGCGCGTCGCGCTCGGCCGCCAGGCGCACGTGCGCGCCCCGCTCCGCCTCGCCCAGCGCCATTCCGTCCCAGCGGCACCCGATCGCCAGCTGCACGGTGGCGGGCGCAGCGGGGATCACCAGCGTCTCGGACACCGCCAGACCTCCCGCGCCGCCCGGGGTCGCGGCACCGTGGGGCCTTCAGGCCAGCCAGCGGCCCAGCCGGGTCCCGAACAAGAGCTTCGCGAACTTCTTCATCCCCTCGAGCTCCGAGAGCGAGTAGGGATAGCCGCCCTGCACCTTCTTGCCGCCCCAGCGATCCATCAGCATGGGGTGGGCGTGGCAGTAGCCGCGCAGTCCGGTCGCGCCGTTCACCTGCCCGACCCCCGACTCCTTCACGCCGCCGAAGGGCGCCTCGGGCACGCCGTAGGTGAGCGCCATGTCGTTGATGCACACGCCGCCCGTCTCCATCCGCTCGGCGAGCCGAAATCCCTTTCGCTCGTCCCGGGTCCACACGTTGCCGTTCAACCCGTAGGGGGAGTCGTTGGCCAGCTGGAGCGCCTCCTCCTCGTCCGACACGCGCTGGATCGACACGATCGGACCGAAGGTCTCGTGCCGCATCACGTCCATGTCGTGGCTGACGTCGGTCAGCACGGTCGGCTCGTAGTAGAGCCCGGCCAGATCCGGGTTGCGCCGACCGCCGACCCGCACCGTCGCGCCCTTCGCCACCGCATCTCGCACGTGGGCGTCGATGATCTCGAGCTGCCGGTCCCAGAAGATCGCCCCGACGTCCGACTCGCCGTGGTCGCTCAGTCGCAGCGCCCGCGCACCCTCCACCACCTTCTCGACGAAGGCGTCGTAGACCTCGCCGACCACGTAGATGCGCTCGGTGCCGCAGCAGTACTGGCCGGTGTTCATGCACGAGCCGATCAGCGCGCCCGCGGCGGCGCGGTCGAGGTCGGCGTCGGCGCACACGATCATCGCGTCCTTGCCGCCGAGCTCGAGGGTCGCCGGAATCAGCTGGCGGCCGCAGGCCTCGGCGACCTTGCGCCCCGTCGCAACGCTGCCGGTGAAGGAGATCTTGTCCACGCCGGCCGCGACGAGGTCGGCTCCGGTCTGGCCGTCGCCCATCACGATCTCCAGCACGCCCTCGGGCAGTCCCGCCTCGGCGAAGAACTCGCCGACCAGCGCCGTGGAGTGGGGCGTCACCTCGGAGCCCTTGAGCAGCACCGCGTTGCCCGCCACCAGCGCCTGGGCGGTCTGGTTCATCGCGAGCACGAAGGGCCCGTTCCAGGGCACGATGATTCCGACCACCCCGAGCGGCTTGTAGACCACGCGGAGCTTCTTCATCAGCCCGAGCATCCCGTGGATCCGGCGCTTCTCCGGGCGGAGGAAGCGCGCCGCGTTCTTCGCGTAGTAGTTGAGCGCGTCGCAGGAGGCGAACACCTCCATGCCAAAGGCCTCGTTCTCGGTCTTCCCGGTCTCGCGGATCACCGCCTCGGTGACGCGCGAGTGACCGGCGAGCACCCGATCCAACACGCGCCGAAGCAGCGCCGCGCGCTCGGCGATCGGCAGCGCCGCCCAGGCGGGCTGCGCCTTGCGCGCACGTTCGAGCGCGAGCGCCACGTCGCTCGCCGTCATGCACTCGAGTTCTCCGATCGGCTCGCGGTCGACGGGGCTGCGCAGCCGGTAGCGACGCCGGGCTCCCCGGGGCTCGATCGGCTCGTAGATGGCCATCGCGTAGGCTCCTCCTGATGGACGGGCACGGCGAAGACTACCCGACCTTTCCCGTCGCGCCGGGTCCGCAGCAGACCCCCGGCGCATCGTCCCCTCGGCCCTGTCGACGAGCCGGAGCGCCGCCCCGGGAGCCGGACGTCCCTTGTCGCTACCATCCCGGCGTATGCCCCTCCTCCCCACGCGCACCGCTTGCGCCGTGGTGCTCGCTTTCGCCATCGGCTGCACCGCCACGGTGAACCCGGTCACGGGTCGCCGCGACATCGTCCTGATGACACCCGCGGACGAGCAGCTCGTGGACGAACAGGCCACCCAGGAGATCGCCTCGGGGACCGGGCTGGTCAGCGACCCCGAGCTGACGCGCTACGTGCAGGAGGTGGGAACCTCCCTGGTCAAGTACTCGCCGCGCCAGGACGTCGAGTACCACTTCGACATCGTCGAGATGGACGAGCCCAACGCCTTCGCCCTGCCCGGCGGTCACATCTTCGTGTCGCGCGGACTGCTGCTGCTGGCGAACACCGAATCCGAGCTGGCCCACGTTCTCGGCCACGAGATCGGACACGTCGCGGCGCGCCACGCTGCCACCCGCGACGCCCACATCAAGACGCTGGGCCTCGCCACCCTGCTCGGCGACCTGCTCTCCGGCGGCGCCGACGAGCAGCCCGATGCGGAGCGGGTGTCCGGCGATCCGATCGCCCGCTACGCGCGCAACCAGGAGCGGCAGGCGGACGCGATCGGGCAGCAGATCGCCACGGACGCCGGCGTCGAGCCGAGCGGAATGGCGCGCTTCCTCACCACCCTGGACAACTACACGAAGCTCACCCAGGGCTTCTCCATGCCCCAGACCTACTTCGCCACCCACCCCGCCACGCACGAGCGGATGGCCGAGGCGGCGGCGCGCGCCCAGGCCGAGGCCTGGAAGAACGGCTCCGGCGAGACCGCGCTCGGCGGCAGCTCCCAAAGCTACCTCGAGGCCCGAGACGGCTATCTCGACCGGATCGACGGCATGTCCGTGTCGCGTCCCGCGAGCGAGGGCGTCTTCGTCGAGGACCGCTTCCTCCACGCCGACCTCGACTTCTCCCTGCGCTTCCCCTTCGGCTGGACCACCCGCAACGAGCCGGCGCGGGTGATGGCGATCTCCCCGAAGCGCGACGGCGTGGTCCTGCTGGAGCTGCAGGGTCCGGGCGGGGATCCGGTCGCCGCCGCCCGCGAATACGCCGAGCACGAGGGGCTGGTGCTCCAGCGCGGGACGCCGGTGAAGATCGGGGATCTGCCCGGCTTCCGCGCGGCGGCCGGGCTGCGCACGGCCCTGGGACCGCTGAACACGGAGATCACCTGGGTCGCCTACAACGGCCGCGTGTACCGCCTGATCGGCGGCGTGCGCGGCGGGGACCTGCGCAAGTACCAGGGACAGTTCCGGAAGTTCGCCCAGAGCTTCCGGCCCCTGGAGCCCGACGAGGCGAAGTCGATCGAGGAGCTGCGACTGCGCAGCGCCTACGCGCTCCCCGGCGAGACCCTGGCCCAGCTCTCGGCCCGGACCGGCAACCACTGGGACCTCACCTACACGGCGGTCGCGAACGACCTGTTCTCCCAGGGTCCGCTGCGCGAGGGCCAGCGGGTCAAGATCGCGGTGATGGAGCCCTACCAGGCGGAGCCGGTGCCGCCCCCCGAGCCGGTAGCAGTCGACGCGCCGTAGCCGTAAGAGGGCCCCCTGCCCTCGCCCACCTTCCCGATCTGCGCTCGGCTCAGCCCCGCGCCCGGCGCACCGCGGCGATCACCTCGTCGTGGATCGAGCCGCAGGTAGCGACCACGCCCTGGTTGCGCGCGAGCGTGGGGCCGCAGGTGAAGTCCAGGGGAGCTCCGTCGGCGTCGCTCACCCGTCCGCCGGCCGACTCGACCACGAGGCTGCCCGCGGCGTGGTCCCAGATCTTCTCCTGGTAGTCGGCGCGGGTCGGCAGGCGCAGGTAGATCGACGCGTCGTTGCGCGCCACCGCGGCGTACTTGCACTGGCTGTCGATCCGGAAGGGCTCGCTGTCGATACCGAGGTCCTTGGCGATGCGCGCGGACTCGCTCTGGTTGGAGTGCGCCGACTCGACCGACTCGCAGAAGCGCGCCTGGTCGGCCCGCTGGAGTCGGGCCACGGAGACCGTCCGGGAGGGGGCGTCGGCGTCCCACAGACTCTGCATCTGCGTTGGCGCACCGCGCACGGCCGTGAACAGCGCGCCGACTCCGCCGTCCAGAGGCAGGTTCGGACAGCCGAGCACGCCGATCACGACGCGCCCTCCCTCGATCAGGGCCAGCGCGATCGCGTACTGCTCGTTGCGCAGGAAGCCCTTGGTGCCGTCGATCGGGTCGAGGGTCCAGTAGCGGTCGCTGCTCGCGTCCGCGTTGCCCCGATCGATCCAATCGAGCACCCGGTCGGCCTCGACCGGGCCGCGCTGCTCGGCGACCCGCTCGACCACCGCCCGGCGCAGCGCCGCCTGGGAGTCCTCGCGCAGCGCGTTGGCGTCCTCCTCGCCGACGATCGGGTCGGCGGGCAGCGCCCGCTCGAGCGCGGCGCACACGATCGCCTGGGAGGCGAAATCGGCGACGGTGACGGGGCTCTTGTCGCCCTTCTCCAGGGCGTCTCCCCGGACCAGGGTCTCCTGCACCGCCCGACACGCCCGTGCGGCGGCTCGCACCGCCTCGACGGCCACGGCGAGCTCTCGGCTTCGGTCGCTCATCCACCCCCCGAACCAGATTCCGGGCCGGGTCCCGATCCGCCCGAGCCGTCGGCACGCGACCGTCGCGGCGCGCCGGCGGAGCATGCAGGCCGCGACCGCGCCTGTCCACGGCCGGGCGGGCGCCGGATCCTCCCACGGTGACGAATTCCATAACGAGACGTACAGTATCGGAACCCGGCGACCGGAGGAATCCAGCGCGTGAGCTCCCAGACCACAGCGGGCACCGCGGGCGCCGGACGGCCGCGCAGCGAAGAGGCCCATCGCGCGATTCTCGACGCGACGCTCGAGCTGCTGGTGGAGGTCGGCTACTCGGGGCTGACCGTCGAGGGCATCGCCCAGCGCGCGGGCGTGGGCAAGGCCACGATCTACCGGCGCTGGTCGTCGAAGCTGCCGCTCGTGATCGAGGCCTTCGGAGAGCTGCCAGGCCTCGAGGAGGCCGACACCGGCGACCTGGTGACCGACCTGGAGCGCATGCTGCGCAGCTACCTCCAGATCTACAGCGAGACACCGCTCGGTGCCGTGGTGCCGAGCCTGGCCGGCGAGCTGCCCCACAACCCGGAGCTGATGGAGCTGTTCCCGCCGGTGGTCCGCTCGCGGCGCCAGCCGCTGATTCGCGCCCTCCAGCGCGCGGTGTCCCGCGGCGAGATCCCCGGCGACGTGGATCTCGATCTGGCCGCCGACCTGATCGTCGGCCCGATCACGGTCCGGATCTTCTTCAGCGGTGCGAAGCTCACGCCGAAGATCGTGCCGCGCATCGTGCGCCTCGCCCTCGAGGGCATCCGCGGCGCGGCGCCGCCCTCAGCTGCCAAAGCACTCGCGAAGTAGCTGCTTCTGGATCTTCCCGGCGGCGTTGCGCGGCACCGCCTCCACGATCTCGAGCTGCTCCGGGAGCTTCTGCCGCATCAGGCCCTGCTCGGCGAGGAACGCCACCATCTCCTCGAAGCGCAGCGGCTCGCCGGTGCAGGCGACCACGGCGCAGCAGCGCTCCCCAAGCGCCGGGTCGGGCAGGCCGATCACCGCGACGTCGGACACCTTCGGATGGGCGTAGAGCAGGTCCTCGACCTCCTTGGCGCTGATGTTCTCGCCCTTGCGGATGATCACGTCCTTCAGCCGCCCGGTGACGATGACGTAGCCTTCCTCGTCGAGCCGTCCCAGATCGCCGGTGCGGAAGAACCCCTTCTCGTCGAAGGCGGCGGCGTCCAGACTCGCATCGAGGTAGCCGTGGAAGAGCTGCGGCCCGCGTACGCGCAGCTCGCCCTCCTCGCCCGGCGCCGCGGCGGCTCCGTCGGACCGGACCACACGGATCTCCGCCTCGGCGGGATTCACTCGTCCCTCGGTGTGAGCGAGCTTCTCGTCCGGGGCGCTCACCCGGTTCATCGCGATGATCGGGCACTCGGTGAGCCCGTAGCCCGACACGATTCCCACTCCGCCCAGCTCGCGCTTCAGATCGCGGTGGAGCTGGGGCGGCTTCGGTGCACCGCCGCCGGGAAATGCGCGCACGCGCGGGAACAGCGGCCGATCCGGCCGCGCACGCTGGGCGGCGAGGTAGGCCTGGTGGAAGGCGGTGCCGGCGCCCGCCAGCGTCACCCCGCGGCGCGCGAGCAGGGGGATCGCGCGCTCGGCGTCGAAGATCGCGACCGTGATGTGCGCGAAGCCCGCCAGGAGCCCCGCGATCAGCCACCCCACGCCGCCCACGTGGGTGACGGGAAACACGAAGCCGTGTCGGTCCTCGGGGCCGGCCTCCAGCACCGACGCCATGCCCCGGAAGCTGGCGATCAGGGTGGCGTCGCTGTGCCGAGCGCCCTTCGGGTCCGCGGTGGTGCCCGAGGTGTAGAAGATCCAGCGCACGGGATCCCGTCCGGCGGCGGACGACGCGGGGAGCGGGGGCAGCGCGGACGGGTCGGCCTCGGGCAGATCTCCGTCGACGACGAACACCTCCAGCCCGGGGCGCTCGGCAGCCAGGGCCCTCGCCATCGCGGGATAGTCGAAGCCGCGGAAGGGCGCGGGCACGAACAGCCAGCGCGCGCGCGTCTGGCCCAGCGCGAAGCGCACCTCGCGCTCGCGGTAGATCGGCAGGATCGGGTTCTGTACCGCTCCGAGGCGCGCCAGCGCGCCGGCCAGCACGAGCGCCTCGAGCGTGGTGGGCAGGATCCACGACACCGGCGTGTCGGAGGCGACGCCGCGTGCGTGGAGCGCGGCGGCCACGCGCTCCGCGGCGTCGCGGTAGCCGGCGAAGGTGAGCTCCCGGTCGTGCTCGTCGACCGCGAACAGGGCGTCGGGCGTCGCGGCGGCGCGCCTCTCGACGAGCTGCCACAGCGTCGCGCCTTCGATCACCCGGCGCTTCCCGTCCCGAGGATCTCGGCGGCGCGCGCGCGCAGGCCCACCTTGTCCACCTTGCCAGCCGCGTTGATCGGCAGCGCCTCCACGATCTCGATCCGGCGCGGCACCTTGTAGTTGGCCATCTGCTCGCGACACCAGGTGGTGAGCGCGGCGGGAACGGGTGTTCGTCCCGCAGCGGGCACCACGAAGGCCATCCCCACCTCGCCCATCCGCTCGTCGGGAATGCCGATCACCGCCACCTGGGCGATCGACGGATGGGCGAACATCAGGTTCTCGATCTCGGCGGGATAGCAGTTGAAGCCGCCGATGATGAACATGTCCTTGAGGCGGTCGGTGATGCGCAGGTTGCCGCGCGCGTCCAGCACGCCGATGTCCCCGGTGTGGAGCCAGCCCTCGGCGTTGATCGCCTCGCGCGTCTGGTCGTCGGCATCGAAGTAGCCGCGCATCACGTTGTAGCCGCGCACGACGATCTCTCCCGGCGAGCCGGTCGGCACCTCCTTGCCGTCGGAATCCACGCAGCGCACCTCCACGCCGGGGATCGCCCGGCCCGAGGTGGTCGCGATCGTCTCGGCGTCGTCGTCGGGGCTGCACATCGTCACGGTTCCGCAGGACTCGGTGAGACCGTAGGCGGTGAGCACCGTCTCGAAACCGAGCTCGTCGCGCATGCGGTGGATCAGCTCGACCGGAATCGCGGCGGCTCCGGTGACGGCCAGGCGCAGCGAGGAGAGATCGAAGCGGGCGCGATCGGGGACCGCGAGCAGCGACTGGTAGATGGTCGGCGCCCCGGGCAGCACGCTGATGCGCTCGCGGTCGATGCGCTCCAGCACCGCCTCGGCGTCGAACACGAGGTGAGGCAGGATCGTCGCGCCGCGCATCACCGACGCCAGCCAGCCCGCCTTGTAGCCGAAGGAGTGGAAGAACGGCGCGACGACGAGGTACCGGTCGCCCTCGCGCAGACCGACCCCGCCCGACCACGCCTCGTACACCGCGAGATTCTGCCCGTGCGCAGTGATCACACCCTTCGGCCTGCCCGTGGTGCCCGAGGTGAAGAGCATGTCCAGCAGATCGTCGGGGGTCACCGCCTCGGCGCGCGCGCGCACGGCCTGCTCCGAGACGCCCTGCCCCGACGCCAGGAAGGACTGCCAGCTCTCGGCCCCGGTCGCCTCGCCGCGCAGCAGCACGATCCGCTCCAGCTCCGGGAGCTCCTGGTCGGCGAGCATGCCGACGTAGTCGGTGTCGAGGAAGCCGGCGATCGTGCACAG
>CAZZFT010000115.1:0-15781 GCA_964653555.1 uncultured Spirochaetales bacterium
CACCACGTTCAGGCGGTAGAAGAGATCCTCGCGGAAGGTGCCCGCGGCGATCATCGCCTCCAGGTCCCGGGCGGTCGCCGCGATCACACGGACGTCGACCTGGCGGGGCTTCGAGGCGCCGACCGCTCGAATCTCCTCCTCCTGGAGGACCCGGAGCAGCTTCACCTGCAGCGCGAGCGGGAGCTCGCCGATCTCGTCCAGGAAGAGGCTTCCGCCATGGGCTTCCTCGAACAGTCCGCGACGGGCGCGATCGGCGCCGGTGAAGGCACCCTTGGTGTGTCCGAACAGCTCGCTCTCGAGCAGGTTCTCGGGAATCGCGCCGCAGTTCACGGCCACGAAGGCCTCGGCGCGGCGCGGCGACTGGGCGTGGATCGCCCGCGCCAGCACCTCCTTGCCGGTACCGCTCTCGCCCGTGAGCAACACCGTCGACTTGTAGGGCGCCGCTCGCTCCATCATCTCGAGCAGCGCGATCATCGGCGGCGAAGCAGCCACGATCGGGCGGCCGCTGGCCGCGCGCTGCACCTCGCGCTCGAGCAGCGCGGAGCGCCGGCGCTGCCGCTCCCGCTGCTCCGCCTTGCGGATCACGAGCAGCACTTCCGAAGGCTGGAAGGGCTTGGTCAGGTAGTCGTAGGCGCCTCGCTCCATCGCTGCGATCGCGAGGTCGCCGGTGCCATGCGCCGACATCATGATCAGCGTCGACTCGGGGAGCCGGCGGGCGAGATGGGGCAGCAGCTCGAGCCCGTCCATGCCCGGCATCCGGTAGTCGCACAGCACCACGTCGAAGGGCGCGCGGTCGAGCGCGGACAGAGCCGCCGCGGCGTCCGGCGCGCAAGTGACTTCGTAGCCCTCGGCCTCCAGGACGAGCTGGAGGCTCTCTCGCAGGCCGGCATCGTCTTCCACGATCAGCAGGCGGGTCGCCACACTCCCCGTATCGGCTGCACGCGGGCGGTGCGTGAGGTGAGGGCGGAGCGCGGTGTCGACGCGACTTTCGGAGAGCTGCGGGTCCGGGATCCGGCACGCCACCGGCGCCGATGCGGCAAGGCCGCCTCAAGTCGCCGAAACCACCCGCCGATATCCGCGAAGTCGCTGTGGTCGGGCCCGGTGAGCCGGTCGAGCGAGGTCGACCGTTCCGGACTCCGTGGCTCGAAGATGCTGGGGGGGAGAGTGCCGAGCAACAACGTTCAGCGTTACCGCGAAGCTCTGATGATGAGCAAGGCGGAGCTCGCTCGCAAGGCGGGCCTGTCGACGTTGACGATCGACCGGGTAGAGGCCGGCCGGCCGTGCCGCCTCGACACCAAACGCAAGGTGCTGACGGCGCTCGGCCTGCGGATCAGCGACAAGGACCGGGTGTTCGGATCCCGGGAGGACGACGAGGGCGTCGCCGCCACCCGGATGGCGATGACGGCCGAGGCTCGCTCCTGAGCGTCCGAACCATGCAGTTTCCCGGGGGAAACCACCGTGAGATTTAGTCTTCCCAGCTTCAACTCCCGCTCGATCGTCGGACTCGACGTCGGGTCCTCGACGATCAAGGCCGTCGAGCTCGCCGCGAAGGGCAAGTCCGGAAACTTCGAGCTCACCCATCTCGGCATCTCGGGCGTGCCCTCCGAGGCGATCGTGCAGGGCGCCTTCCTGAACGCCAGCGCGATCACCGAGGCGATCCGCGAAGCGGTCGAGAACGGCAAGATCAAGACCAAGAGCGTCGCCGCCGCCGTGTCGGGCCACTCGGTGATCGTGAAGAAGGTGAATCTGCCCTCGATGTCCCGCGAAGAGCTGGACGAGCAGATCCGGTGGGAAGCGGAGCAGTACATCCCCTTCGACGTGAACGAGGTCAACCTCGACTTCCAGATCCTCGACGGCGGAAACGACGAGGGCCAGATGGAGGTTCTGCTCGTCGCCGCCAAGAAGGACCTGATCGACGACTACGTCCAGGTGATCAGCGAGGCGGGGCTGGTTCCGGTCGCCATCGACGTAGCGGCCTTCGCCGTGGAGAACGCCTTCGAGGCGAACTACGCGGTCACCCGCGGCCAGACCATCGCCCTGGTCAACATCGGAGCCCAGGTCGTCAACATCAACATCATCTCCAACGGCATTCCCTGCTTCACTCGCGACATCACGACCGCGGGGAACCAGTACACCGAGGAGATCCAGAAGGCCCTGTCGATCAGCTTCGGCGAGGCCGAGCGGATCAAGATCGGCGGCCGCGGGAGCCACAGTCAGGACGTCGTGCCCCAGGAAGTGGAGCAGGCGATCCAGAGCGTGACGGAGACGGTGATCGGCGAGATCAGCCGCTCCCTCGATTTCTACGGAGCGACGAGCGCGGACAACCGGATCGAGCGCGTCTACCTCTCTGGAGGCGCAGCGAAGGTGTCGGGCCTGGCCAAGGCGTTTCACGATCGGACGGGCCTGCCCGTCGAGGTGATGAATCCGCTGTCGCGGATGCTGCCCTCGAGTCGCTTCGAAGCGGACTACCTCGACGACCTCGCGCCCGCTCTGGGCGTGGGGGTCGGGCTCGCACTGCGCGAGGCGGAGGCGCGATGATCCAGATCAATCTACTCCCGGTCCGCGAGGCCCGTCGCAAGGCGGACATCCGCCAGCAATTGATGCAGGTGCTGCTGGTGCTGATCGTGGTCGGCGGAATGCTGGGCTACGCCCACTCGCGGATC
Source organism: uncultured Spirochaetales bacterium (assembly GCA_964653555.1). GTDB lineage: Bacteria > Myxococcota_A > UBA9160 > UBA9160 > SMWR01 > JAHEJV01. The sequence continues at coordinate 2,664 of CAZZFT010000115.1, forward strand.
CTCCAGCAGATCAGCGAGGCCGAGGCGCGCGTCCGTCAGATGGAGAGCGACATCGAGAAGTTCAAGCCCCAGCTGGACCAGGTAGCGAAGTTCAGGGCGAAGAAGGCCGAGCTCCAGAAGAAGATCGACATCATCGAGGGCCTGGACCGTGCTCGGAAGGGACCGGTTCGGATGCTCGACGAGCTGGCCACGCACACGCCCGACCGCCTGTGGCTGGACAGCATCACCACCAAGAATGGCGAGATCGAGCTTTCCGGGCAGAGCCTGGACAACGAACTGGTGGCGGTGTTCCTGGGCGCTCTGGGCGACTCGCCGTTCTTCGAAAACGTGGATCTGAACAGCACCGAGCTGGCGGACGGACCGGACGGGCTCAAGGTGGTGAAGTTCAAGATCCAGGCGTCGATGAAGGCGCCCGAGAAGAGCCAGAGCTGAGACGAGGTCGCGATGGAAGTTTCACCCGGACTCCAGAGTAGGCTCGATCAGATCGCGAAGCTGCCGCGCAGCGCCCGGATGGGCATCCTGTGCGGAATCGCGGTCCTGATCTGTGCCGGATATTACTTCGCGATCTACCAGGCGCAGGACGAGAAGCTCCAGGTGCTGCACGCGAAGGAGCTCGAGCTGCAGCGCAAGCTCTCGGAGGTGCGCTCGATCGCCGCGAACATCTCGGCCTTCGAGGACGAGATCGCCCAGCTCGAGGCACAGCTGGCCTCGGCGCTGCGACAGCTTCCGAACGAGAAGCAGCTCGAGGTGTTGCTGGCCGACATCAGCAACCTGGGCAAGACCGCCGGAATCCAGATCAAGTCCTTCAAGCGGGACAAGGAGCAGATCCACGACTTCTACGCGGAGGTTCCGATCTCGGTGCAGCTGGTCGGGAACTACCACGAGATCGCGCGCTTCTTCGATTCGATCTCCCGGTTGCCGCGGATCGTCAACATGGGCTCGATCCAGATGAAGGTCGAGTCCGCGAGCGCGGCGGAGACGCGCCTGCTCGTGAGTGGCACCGCGACCACGTTCCGCTTCGTGGGCAAGAGCTGAGGCGATGAGCATGAGAACAGGACGACGTTCGATTCTCTGGGCCCTCGCTGCCACCGCCACGCTGGGGACGGCGCTGGGCTGCTCCGAGCAGGAGCAGACCGGCATGACTGCCGACGAGTTCGCGCAGGCACGCGAGGCCAGCAAGAACCGCGCGACGCGTGGCGTGAAGCCGGCTCCGAAGCCGGTGCTGGCGCCCGAGCCCACCATCGACCCCGTGTCGGGCGTGGCCCAGGTGGACACGGGCTACAGCTACGACCCGACCGGCAAGCGGGACCCGTTCCGGAGCTTCGTCTGGGATCGCCCCGACCGCCTCGCCCAAGGCGCGGAGGCCGGGCCGCTCGAGCAGTTCGACCTGAGCCAGCTCGAAGTGGTGGCGGTGGTCTGGCGGACCGGGAACGCCCGGGCCCTGGTCCAGGACCCGTCGGGTGAGAGCTACATCGTCGCCGAGGGCGCGGCCATCGGGAAGAACCAGGGCCACGTCGTCACGATCGACGACAACACCGTCGTCGTCAAAGAGACCTACGTCGACTACCTCGGTCAGGAAACGACCAAGGACATCGAGATGCGCATGCGTCGGAACGAGGGGGGATGATTTCGATGCGGGTATGCAACACCGTTCGGTTCCAGGCCGCGATCGGGGCCGCATTGTGCGGCGTGATCGCCGTCGGGATCATGGCGTGTGCCGGGTCGAGCTCGCCGCCCACGGGTGAGCCCGTGGCGACGAACGAGGTCGTCGATGTCCTGGTCTCGTCCTCCGAGAACTCGACCACGATCTCGGTCGTCGGGCCGGCGTCGCCGGTCTTCACCGCCTATCAGGAGAGCGATCCCGATCGGCTGGTCATCGACCTCACGGACGTGGGAGCCGGTGACTTTTCCGAGGCGATCGTGGTCGACGACGGCACGGTCGACGAGGTCCGCGTGCAGCCGCTAGACGGCGACGCCCAGGGCCCGATGACGCGGGTCGAGGTCTCGCTGGCGACTGCGGCCGACTACCAGGTGCTCCCGACTCCCGACGGCCTCGCGATCGAGGTGACGCGGCTCGGCAGCGAGGGCGGCGACCCGTGGGCGATGGAAGGCGAGCAGCCGGCGGGCGAGGATCCGTGGATGGCCTCGTCCGAGGACGACGCCGACATGGCCGAGGGTGCCGACGGCGGCAGCGACGCCTGGACGGGCGATTCCGAGCCGGCCGATCTGGCCGCCAGCGCGCCGGCGAGCGTGCTGTCGAGCATCGACGCTCGGCAGGTGGGCGAGGGCTCGCTGATCCATCTGCGCGGCAACGGCAGCGTCGAGAGCGCGGTCACCTTCACCCTGGAGGACCCCGCGCGGCTGGTGATCGACCTCCCCGCGATGAAGAGCGAGGTGGCCAAGAACTCGATCGAAGTGGGATCGCCCCAGGTTTCGAAGGTGCGCGTTGGCTCCCACGCGGACAAGGTCCGCGTCGTGGTGGACGGCGGGAACGCTGCGATGCCCTTCGATGGGCGGCGTGTGATCCCGGTGCCGAGCGGCCTGGTCGTGGCGCTGGGCGCGGGCCCGGCGCTCGACGACGCGGTCGCCCAGGCCTCGGGCATGCTGCCCGCGGGAGCTCACCGGGCGGCGCAGATGGCCGCCGCGCCGGCGCCGATGAGCGGCGCGGGGGCGGCGGAGGCCGCGGCTCCGGCCATGGCCTCGCGCGAGGTGGTGAAGGTCTACGGGGTGGAGTTCGACGCTCAGCCCGAGCACGATCGCGTGGTCGTGATGGCCGAGGACGTGGTGGACTACATCGTGTTCGAGCCCGACCCGGAGACGGTCGTGCTGAGCATCCAGGACGCGGTGGTCGCTCCCGAGGCGGCGGTGCGGATCGCTCCCGAGCAGGCGGGCGCCGTGTCGCTGGTGACGGCCTTCGACCAGCCCGACGTGAAGACGCCCGAGGTGCGCGTGGTGGTGAAGCGCGCGCCCAACCTGAAGCCCGAGGTCACGCGGACCGGGTCGATCCTGACCATGGACTTCCCGAACACGGGTGAGCTCGCCGCGGTGCCGCCGGTCTACCAGAAGGGCGACGCCATGGCCCAGAACGGGACGGGCGCGGCGCCTCAGGCGGGTATGCCGCTCGCGCCGCTCGACGACGCGGCTCTCGCGTCTCCGGCGTCGATCGCCTCCGAGCCGGTCGACACGCTGCCGACCGTGCCCGCCGACGCGGCGTCGGGCACGCCGCCGGCGTCGATCGACATCCTGAACGAGGGCGGCCTGATGGACGGCAAGGAGTACGTCGGCCGCCGGATCTCCCTGGACTTCAAGGAGGTCGACATCGCCGACGTGCTGCGCCTGATCGCGGAGGTCTCGGACCTCAACGTGATCGCCGGTGACGAGGTGAAGGGCAAGGTGACGATCCGGCTCGTGGACGTCCCCTGGGACCAGGCCCTCGACGTGATCCTGCTGACCAAGGGCCTCGGCTTCGCGCGCATCGGCAACGTGTTGCGGATCGCCGCCTCCGACGTCCTCGCCCAGGAGGAGGAGCTGCGGCTCCAGGAGCGCCGCGCGAAGGAGAAGCTGGAGGACCTGGTGGTCAAGCTCCAGCCGGTCAACTACGCGGACGTGAAAGACATCTCGAAGATGGTGAAGGAGCTGCTGTCGGACCGCGGGACGGTGAACATCGACAAGCGCACCAACACCCTCATCATCAAGGACATCGCCTCGGTGATCGACGAGGCCACCGCGCTGATCAAGGCGGTGGACACCATGACGCCGCAGGTGATGATCGAGTCGAAGATCGTCGAGGCGGGCCTCCAGTACTCGCGCGAGCTGGGCAGCGTCTGGACCTTCGGCACGAACCCGCTCACCGAGGGCACCCTGGGCGGCCGCGACTACGTGTTCCAGCCCGGTGACCAGATCAACGACGCGATCGGGAACCAGGTGGTGTTTGGGAACCCGATCACCGCCTTCCCGAGCGGCCTGCTGGGCCTGGGCGCCTCGGTGTTGGACGAGAAGTTCAACCTCGAAGTCGAGCTCCAGGCGGCCGAGGTGAACGGCGACGGCAAGGTGATCTCGAGCCCGCGCGTGGTCACCATGGACAACGGCAAGGCCACGATCGAGCAGGGAACCTCGATTCCCTTCCAGACCTTCGAGAACGGCGACGCCCAGCTCGAGTTCGTGGACGCGGTGCTGAAGCTCGACGTCACGCCTCACATCACCGCCGACGGCAGCATCATCATGGACATCGAGGTGAGCCGAAACGCGCCCGACGACAGCGTGTTCACGCTGGTGGGCAACCCGGCGATCGCCAAGAACCAGGTGAAGACGCAGACGCTGGTGAAGGACGGGCAGACGCTCGTGCTCGGCGGCATCTACGTCGTCGACCGCTCCGAGCGCCGCTCGGGGGTTCCCTACCTGAGCCGGCTGCCCTTCCTGGGGGTGCTGTTCCGCAGCAGCGAGTTCAGCGACGACCGCAAGGAGCTGCTGATCTTCGTGACCCCGCGCGTGGTGCAGACGGTGGACCAGGCGGCCTGATCCGGGCGGAGTCCGGCTCGAGGACTTCGGGATTCGTCCCAGACGCGCGGCGGAGGAGCGGGGCTCCTCCGCCGCTGCGTTTCGGGCCCCGAGCACGGCCCGTATACTGCGCGCGTGGCAGCACCGCGGTCGGGTAGGTCGGACGGGCGCATCCTGCGCAGCGTCCGCGTGGAGCTGGGCGAGCGCTCGTACCCGGTGGAGATCGGCGCCGGTACGCTGGCGTCGCTCGGACGGCGCGTCGCCGAGCGCTCGGGGGCGTCGCGCGCGTTCGTCGTGACGGTGCCGCCCGTGGGCCGGCGCTACGCGGGACGCGCCCTGCACTCGCTGCGCGGCGCCGGGCTGCGGACGACCCGGATCGACGTGCCCGATGGCGACGCGACGAAGAACCTCGGCCAGGTGGAGAAGCTCTACCACGCGCTGCTCGAGGCCGGCGCCGACCGGCATTCGGTGCTGGTGGCGCTGGGCGGAGGCATGGTCGGCGACCTCACCGGCTTCACCGCCGCCACCTTCCTGCGTGGCATTCCCTTCGTCCAGGTGCCCACCACGGTGCTGGCGATGGTCGACGCCAGCGTCGGCGGCAAGACGGGCGTGAACCTGCGCGAGGGCAAGAACCTGGTCGGCGCCTTCCACCAGCCGCGGCTGGTGGCGATCGACCTGGACACCCTGGCGTCGCTGCCCGTCCGGGAGCGAGCGGCGGGCTTCGCCGAGGTGGTGAAGAAGGCGGCGATCTGGGACGCCGATCTCTTCGCCCTGCTCGAGCGCTCGGCCGGGGCCCTGATGGACCTGGACCGCGAGGTGCTGGCCCAGGTGCTGGGACGGGCGGTCGAGATCAAGGCCAGCGTCGTGAGCCGGGACGAGCGCGAGGAGGGCCTGCGCAGACTGCTCAACTTCGGCCACACCCTGGCCCACGCGATCGAGGCCCTGCAGCGCTACCGCGGGCTGCTCCACGGGGAGGCGGTGGCGATCGGGATGGTCTACGCCGCCGAGCGGTCCGAGGCGCTCGGTCACGCTCCGCCCGGTACCGCCGGGCGGCTGGAGGCGCTGTGCGCCCGCTTCGGCCTGCCGACGCGCCCCCCGGACTTCGACAGAAGCGCTTATCTCGCCGCGCTGCGGGTCGATAAGAAAAAGCAGGCCTTGCGCATCCACTACGTGGTGCTCGAGGGCGTCGGGTCGGCGCGCACGGTGCCGCTCTCGCCCTCGGAGATCGCCGCGGCCCTGCCGCGGAAACCAGCCACGAAGCGGAGACGTTCGGGACGCGGGGCCGCTTCGGCAGGCGCGCAGCGGGGCGCTCGCGCCAGGAGGGGGAAGGCCGGTGAGCGATAGCGGCGAAGCGCGCATCCGCGAGCTGGAGCGCGTCTGCCAGGAGGCGCCGGGGGACGAGGCGTTTCCGGCGCTCGCCGAGCTCTACCGGCGCGCGGGCCGCCTCGCGGAGGCCGAGCGCACGCTGCTGCGCGGGCTCGCGGCGAGTCCCGGCTCCCAGGCGGGGCGCGCCGTGTTGCTGCTGATGTTGCAGGATGCGGGGCGCGGTGCCGAGCTCCGCCGCCACCTCGAGTCCTGGGCCGACGATGCGGTGAGGAGGTGGGATCGGATGGCGCCGCCGCCGGTCCTGCTGCCCGAGGCGGAGATCGACGACGCCGACCTCTCCGATCGCGAGATCGATCGGGCCTTCGACACGGCCGAGCCCGATCGGGAGCAGATGATCACGCCGGACACCGTGGCCGAGGAGGCGACGCTGCGCGCCGACGGCCTGTTCGCCGCCCAGAGTCCGCTCGAGTCCACGAGCACCTTCGCCACGCGCACGATGGCGGAGCTCCTCGAACGACAGGGCGATCTGCAGGGAGCCGCGCGCATCCGCGCGGTTCTGGAGCGCGGGAACTCGCGTCCCGGCTCCGGCGCGCCTGCGCCGCAGCGCCACGCCGCCATGATCGCGACGCTCGAGCGCTGGCTCGAGAACGCGCGGAGGATCCAGACATGAGTTTCCGAGCGGTCCTGCGTGCGATCGTGGACGATTGCGGCGGGGGCCTGGGCGCGGTGTTGATGAGCGCCGACGGCATCCCGATCGAGGAATACGTCACCGAGGACCTGCCCGACGGCCCGCTCCAGGAGGACATCGGAACCGCCGGCGTGGAGTTCGGGCGCATCCTGGAGGAGATCCGCAAGGTCGCGGACTCGCTCGGGGGGGGCAGCGTCAGTGAGACCGTCGTGTCGCTGGCGCGCATGAACCTGGTGTTCCGGCCGATCGACGACGACATCTTCCTCGCGGTGGTGGTCGCTCCGGATGGCAACCTGGGCAAGGCGCGCTATCTCATGCGCCGCCACCTCATCTCGATCCGCCAGGAGCTCTGAAGCGACCGACTGCGGGTCGCGTGGCGAGGCGGGTCGAGCCGGGCAGCCCCGCGGCTGCCACCGGGACGGAGCCGGGGTGGCTTCTCGGAGGGGCCGTGAGCGAGCCGCACCGCATCCAGGTGATCCACGGCCCCAATCTCAACCTGCTGGGCACGCGGGAGCCCGAGATCTACGGCGCCACGACGCTCGAGACGATCGATGCGGACCTCAGCGCGCTCGCCGCGGAGCGCGGCGCCGAGATCGAGTGCTTCCAGAGCAACCACGAGGGGCTGCTCGTCGATCGCATCCACGAGGCGATCCGCTGGGCCGACGGGATCCTGATCAACCCGGGCGGACTCACCCACACCAGCGTCGCCCTCCGCGACGCGCTCTCCGCCACGCGGCTGCCGGTGGTGGAGGTGCACCTCTCCAACGTGTTTGCAAGAGAGACCTTCCGACACCACTCCTACGTGTCGGGAATCGCCGTCGGACTGGTCGCCGGCTTCGGCGCCCGCAGCTACCGACTCGGTCTCGAAGCCCTGCTCGCGGTCCTCGCCGAGAGCTGAGCGCGCCGCCAAGCCAGCGCCCCGCCTCTCGAATCGCCCCGTGGGAACCTCAAGAGGGCGCCCGCGCAACCGATATGTAAACGAGCGCCGGATCCTTTCAATGGTGCTCACTCTTCGGTGTCACCCGGGCGGTGGCGGGGCGGTCGTTGGCGGCGAACAAGCGCAAGATCCTCGAGTCGGCTCGCAAGCTGGCCCAGAAGGGCGCCAAGGACAAGGCGCTCGCCGAGTACCAGAAGCTCCTCCGCCTGGACCCGAAGGACGCCAAGCTGCGCCTCGAGATCGGCGACTGCCACCGCCGTTGGGGCCAGGTCGAGCCGGCCGTCGAGACCTACGTTCGCGTGGCCGAGCAGTACATGGGCGAGGGCTTCGACGCCCGCGCCGTCGCGGTGTACAAGCAGATCCTGAATCTCGCCCCGGATCGCTTCGAGTCCTACACGCCTCTCGCCGAGCTCTACGAGCGCATGGGTCTCACCGCCGAGGCGATCGCCGCGCTCCAGACCGCGGCGGACGGCCTCCATCGCCAGGGCAAGCGCGGCGAGGCGCTCGACGTGCTGCGCCGGATGGCGAACGTGGATCCGACCAACACCAACAGCCGGATCAAGGTCGCCGATCTGCTGCGTCAGGAAGGCAAGGCCGAGGACGCGATCCACGAGTATCGGCTCGCCGCCGAGGAGCTCGAAAGGCAGGGCGACGTCGAGTCGGTCGGCAATCTCTACCGACGCATTCTCGATATCGACGAGACCAACGTGTTCGCGCTAGGTGCGCTGGCGACGAGCCTCGCGGCTCGCGGCAAGGTGGCCGAGTCGATCCCGATCGCCGAGCGCGCGCTGCAGCTCGACGACGGAAACGCCGACCGCTACGAGCAGCTCGCCGAGCTCTACGAGCGCGCCGCCCGCCCGCCCGAGCGGGAGGCGGTGCTGCGTCGACTCGCCGAGCTGTACCGGGCGCGAGGGGACGAGGATCGCGCGCGCGACATCATGCAGCGCTTCGCCTCGTCGCTCGATCTCTCCCAGACCGACGCCCATCACGACGACGAGCTGAGCGGAGCGGGTCTGCTCGAGGACACCGACGAGGGCTTGTTCGGCGACGCGTTCCCGGGAGGCGGGGGAGCGCCCGAGTTCTCCGTGGACTTCGGCAGCGACGCCCCGATCGACGCGGATCCGTCCTCGAGCGGGCCGGTGCATCCGCTCGATCCGGTCGCGTCGTCCGGCTCCGATGACTCCGAGCTGCTGTTCGACGAGGAGGATCTGGAAGGGGCCGACGCGGTATCGGCGCCCGCTGCGTCGTCGGCTCCGGGACCCGCGGCGGAGTCCGGGTTCGACCCCGAGCAGCTGCTGGCCGAGGCGAGCGTCTACCTGCGCTATGGCAAGCGGGAGAAGGCGATCGCCCACCTCGAGCGTGTGACGGCGCTCGAGCCGGATCACCGCGGAGCGCTCGAGAAGCTCGGGGAGGCCTTCGCGGAGGAAGGCGAGCACGAGCGGGCGGTGGAGGTGTGGCTGCGCGCGGCGAAGCGGGCGCAGCGCGACGGCGACGACGAGGCTCTGCGCCTGTTGCGCTCCCGGATCGCCGTCCTCGACGAGGCAGCCGCGGCCCGGCTCGCGCCCGCTCCGGAGCCGGCGCGCCCGGCACCCGCCGCTCCACCGCCGATGGAGATCGATCTGGGCGTGGATTCCGAGGATTCCGAGGAGCTGCTGCTCGAGGACGAGTTTCTCGACGACGTGGCGGAGCCCGCCGCCGCCGCGCCCGAGGTGGCGAGCGGCGCGGCGTCGGAAGGCATCGACATCGATGTCGACGTCGACGTCGATGTCGATGTCGATGTCGACGACGTGGACGACGACGGGCAGGTCGAGCCCGCGACCCAGCCCGAGTTCGACCTCGACGACGAGGAGGCATCCTCCGGCCCGGTCCGTCTCAGCGAGCTTCCGAGCGAGAGCCGCAACGACGCGAGCCTCAGCGCCACCGCGCGTCAGCAGGTGCTCGACGACCTCGAGGAAGCCGACTTCTACATGCAGCAGGGGCTGCACTCCGAGGCCGAAGGCATCTACCAGCGAGTGCTGGCGGTGGCTCCCAACCACCCGCGCGCGCTGCTGCGGCTGGGCGAGATCGCAGCGGCGCGCGGTGCCGCACCCGAGCCGAAGCCGCCCCGCGGCGCGTCCGAGGCGCCCGACACGCCGGTCCCGGGCATCGATCTCGACGACGCAAGGGGGATGCTCGAGGAGGACGAGAGCGAGATCGGGGACGACACGCCCGAGGAGATCGAGATCCAGGTCGACCTAGGCGACGAGGCGCTCGGCGCCCCGGGAGCGGATCTGGCTCCCGAGACCGGGCTGGAGGATCTGTCGGATCTCGCGGCCGAGGGGGAGACGGCGGAGCAGGAGGAGCCCGAGGAATCGACGGTCGACGGCTCCGACACCCAGGAGCTGCGCACGCAGCGCGAGGCGACGGCGAGGACCCCCGTCCCGGAGCCGATGGCCTCGCCCGACGATTCCTTCGATCTGGCAGCCGCCCTGGCCGACGCCTTCGACGACGATCAGGGCCTGTCCGCGCCGAGTGCGCCGGGCGGCGACGAGGGCTTCGAGGCGGTCTTCGACGCGTTCAAGCGGGGCGTGCGCGAGGCGCTGAGCGACGGCGACCACCAGGCGCACTACGACCTCGCGATCGCCTACAAGGAGATGGGTCTCCTGGACGACGCGATCAACGAGCTGCGCACGGCGATGGCCGACCCGGGTCGAACCGCCGAGTGCCTGCACCTGATCGGGCTGTGCGCGATCGACGCCGACCAGGCCCCGCTCGCGATCGAGCACCTCGAGCAGCTGCTGACCCTGCCCGATCTCGATCCCGACGCGAGGCTCGCGGCGCGCTTCGACCTGGGGCGTGCGCTCGAGCTGGTGGGCGACCTGGACGGCGTGCGACGCGAGTGGGAGGCGGTGGCGGCGAGCCGGCCCGACTTCCAGGACGTGAGCCGTCGCCTCGCCACCCTGGGCGAGGCGAAGCCCGCGTCCGTCGAGACGGGGGGCTTCGAGTCCTTCGACGACGTGATGGCCGGCGTGGACGACGAGGAGGCGCCGAGCGAGCCCGAGATCGTCGCGGGCGGCGAGACCTTCGACGATCTCATGGCCGAGGCGAACGCCGGGCCGGACGCCGATCCGGACCCGGAGCCCGAGCCGGATCCCGAGCCTCCGGCGCCGGCGCGCGGGAGCCCGGCGGCGAAGCCGCCGCCCGCGCGAACGAAGAAGAAGAAGATCTCCTTCTTCTGACCGAGTCATTCACGAGGACCCCAACGTGGACTACCTGTATCACTTCCAGCTCTCCGAGGATCCCTTCCGGACCGACGCGGGCGACAAGTTCGAGGTCGATCTTCCCTCCCAGCAGGCCGCCCTGGCGCGCGCCGATCGCGCCGTGCGCGGGGGCAAGGGCCTCGTGGTGATGGTGGGCGGCGTGGGCACCGGGAAGAGCCGGATCGCCCGTCGGCTCTACGAGGCGCTCGAGGAGGAGCTGTTCGAGGCGGGCATGATGGTCGTGCTGCGCCGCGCCGTCGGCGCCGACTGGCTGCTCGTCCGGATCGCCCGCCAGCTCGGGGTGGAGGAGCCGCGCAGCGAGCGGGAGGCGCTGATCGCCCAGATCTACGAGCGGCTGGCGATCATCCACGAGGACGGCCGCCGAGCGGTGCTGATCGTGGACGACGCCCACGGACTGGCCAACGAGGAGACGCTGGCCGAGGTGTGCGGGCTGGTGAAGCTCGAGTACGAGGATCGACGCCTGGTGACCGTGGTACTGGTCGGGGCGCCCCCGCTGGCCGCAACGCTCGCCGCCGATCCGCTGCTCGCCCATCACGTGGACGTGCGCGTGCAGCTCGACCCGCTGGCGCGCGAGGAGGCAAGCGACTATCTCGCGGCGCGCCTCGAGGCCGCCGGGGGCAGCGCGGAGATCCTGCCGCCCGGCGCGAGTGCCGCTCTGCACGAGCTCGGGGAGGGGGCGCCGGGCCGGATGAACGCGCTCGCCGACAACGCGCTCTACGAGGCCTGGCTCGCCCAGCGCGAGCAGGTGACGCGCAGCGATGTCGAGCAGGCGCACCGCGACCTCGGCTGGGACGCCGTGGAGACGCCGAAGCGGTCGCCGCGCCGCGGCGGGAGCGTCCAGGCCGAGCTCACCGACCCGCTCGGGCTGGCGGGGGCCGATCTGGACCCGGAGCTCGACGCCGTGTTCGCGGCGGACGAGAGCCGCCGCGCCGAGGTCGTGCCGACGCGCGCGATGGACTTCGACGCCAAGCCCGCGGCCCGAGGTGTGACCGGCCGCCGCGACCTCGCCGAGGCCACTTACATCGGGATCGAGGACGGCGACGCCCCCGAGCCGCCGCCGAAGCGCGCCGCCGACGACGTCGACGATCTGTTCATGGAGCTGCTCGACGATTAGCGCGCGCCGGTGGCGCGTCGCGCCGCGTCGCGCCGCCGAGCGCGGATCGAGCAGCTCGGCGAGCGAAGTCGGGCTCCTGCCGAGCTAGGATGCCTCCCCGCGAAGGAAGCGAGGAGGCGCCTTGGGCGACGAGCTGCTGGGCCTGACCGGAAGCGGTGCGGCCGTGATCGGGGCCGGGCAGGGCATCGGGCGCGCGACGGCGCTGGCCCTGGCGCACGCGGGTGCCCGTGTCGCGCTCGTGGACGAGCGCGGCGAGCGCGCCGAATCGGTGGCGCGCGAGATCGGGGCCCTGGGCGCCGAGGCCTTCGCGGTCGTGGCCGACGTGACCGACGCCGGGCAGGCGAGCGCTGCGATCGCCGAGGCGCGCGATCGGCTGGGAGCCTTCGCCCACCTCGTCAACATCGTCGGCGGGGCGAGCTGGGCGCCGCTGCTCCAGATGGAGGAGGCGACCTGGGAGCGCGACTTCCGCGTCAATCTCGTGCACCACTGGACCGTGGCGCGCGCGGCGGCGGCGGGCTGGCTCGCGGAGGGCGCCTCGGGCACCGTGGTGGCGATCGCCTCGGTGAGCGGCGCCTTCGCCGCGCCGGGCCACGGCGCCTACGGTGCGGCGAAGGCGGGCCTGCTGTCGCTGGTGCGCACGATGGCCGAGGAGTGGTGGCCGCAGGTGCGCGTGAACGCGGTCGTGCCCGGGTCGGTGCGCACGCCGCGCATCGAGGAGATGTGGGCGCGCGGCGCGATCCCGCGTCCCGGCGACGACGCGGTGGCGCGCATGGCCGAGCCCGAGGACGTGGCGGGCGCTGCGGTCTTTTTGAGCTCGGACCTGGCGCGCCGGATCACCGGCCAGGCGCTGGTCGTGGACGGTGGCACCACCACCCGCTTTCCCTATCCCCTCTCCTGAACGCGGAGCACGCGCCCGACGCCACGCGGCGACGCTGCCGGAGGAAGCGATGAAGCTGGATCTGCTCTACGAGGTGGACGTCCCCAAGCCCTGGGACGGCCTGCATCTGCTCGAACAACGGCGCGGCGAGCAGCGCGCCTATGCCGAGGCACACGAGCAGATCCGCTTCGCGGACCGCTTCGGCTTCTCCTGCGTGTGGATGGTGGAGCACCACTTCCGCGAGGGTCGCTCGCACTGCCCCGCTCCCGAGGTGTGGATCGGCGCACTCTCCCAGGCCACGCGGAACCTGCGACTCGGCTTCGGCGTCACGCTGCTCCCCTTCGCCTTCACGCATCCCGCCCGGGTGGCGGAGAAGGTCGCCACCGCCGACGTGCTCTCGGGCGGGCGCGTGGAGTGGG
>CAZZFT010000116.1:0-15519 GCA_964653555.1 uncultured Spirochaetales bacterium
CCTGCACGGCTGGGTGTCACGACCGGATCGCCATCGCAGCAACCTGACCGGGGTGTACTGGTTCGTGAACGGGCGTCCGGTACGCGACCGCATCCTCCAGCACGCCCTGATCGAGTGCTATCGCGACGTGCTCCCGCGCGGCCGCTTTCCGAGCGCGGTGCTCTTCCTCGATCTGCCGCCCGAGGCGGTGGACGTGAACGTGCATCCCGCCAAGTGGGAGGTGCGCTTCGCCGACGCCGGGGGCGCCCACCGCTGGGTGCGCAACGCGGTGCAGGGCGCCTTTGCGGAGCGCCGGTGGCTCGCCGCGTCGGGCGCGCCCGAGCGCCCGGCGGCCGCCCCGACGGACGCCGCCCCGTGGCTCGGCGCCCGCCGCCCGGAGGCGGGGTACACGCCGGGCGGTGCGGGGACCGGCGACTGGCTCTTCGCGACCGAGCGCGAGGCCCCGGCCGCGACCGGCGAGGGGCGGATGCGCTTCGGCGAGCTGCCGCTGCTGGGCCAGGCACACGCCACCTATCTCGTGGTCGAGGGCAAGGAGGATCTGCTGCTGGTCGACCAGCACGCCGCCCACGAGCGCGTGCTCTACGAGCAGCTGCGCGCGGGCTGGCTCGAGCGTGGCGTCGAGCGCCAGGCGCTGCTCGCACCCCTGGCCGTGCAGCTCGAGCCGCGGGCGCTGGCCGTGCTGCTCGCGCACCGCGACGACGCCGCGCGCCTCGGCTTCGAGCTCGAGCCGTTCGGCGACGACACCCTCGCCCTGCGCACCGTGCCGGCGCTGCTGGCCGACCGGGATCCCGCCGGCCTGCTGCGCGGCCTCGCCGACGCCTGGCTCGAAGGGGAGGGCGGCCGGGCGGGCATCCCCGCCGACGTGCGCGCCCTCGACGCGGCGGATCGCTGCTTCGCCACCCTGGCCTGCCACGCCGCGCGCCGCAAGGGCGACCCGCTCGACCCCCGCGAGCAGCGCGCGCTGCTCGACGCCCTCGACGCGATCCCCTGGGCGCCGACGTGCCCCCACGGTCGCCCCGTGGTCGTGCCCCTGTCGCGCGCGGAGATCGAGCGCCGCTTCGGCCGGCGGTAGGCGAGGGGCCGCCGCGGGGCCGAACGGAGTCCTGCCGGGCTAGCCTCTCGCCGATGTCCGCACCGGCCCCGCATCTCCGCCCGCCCGTCGTCGTCGTGACCGGCCCCACGGCCACCGGCAAGACCGGCCTCGCGATCGACCTCGCGCTCCGCTTCGACGGCGAGATCGTCAACGCCGACTCGATGCAGGTGTACCGGTTCATGGACATCGGCACGGCAAAGCCGAGCGCCGAGGAACGCGCGCGCGTGCCGCATCACCTGATCGACGTCGTGGCGCCCGACCAGCCCTACAGCGCCGGCCGTTATGCGCGGGCGGCGCGGGCGGTGATCGCCGACCTGCACGCGCGGGGCCGGGTGCCCTTCCTCGTCGGAGGCACGGGCCTCTACATCCGCGCCGTGCTGCACGGACTGGTGGACGGCGTGGAGGCGGACACCGCGCTGCGCGAAGACCTGGAGGCGGAGCAGGAGCGCGCCGACCGCGAGGGCGACCCCGAGCGCCTCCACCGACGGCTCGCGGCCAGCGACCCCGCCGCGGCGGCGCGCATCCACCCCCACGACAAGCGGCGGATCGTGCGCGCGCTGGAGATCGCGGCCGAGACCGGCGAGCCGACCAGCCGGATCCGAACGGCGCACGGATTCGAAGACTCTCCCTACCGCACGCTGCATCTCGCCCTCGATCTCCCGCGCCAGGCGCTCTACGAGCGCATCGACCGCCGCTGCCGGGCGATGATCGACGCGGGTCTGCTCCAGGAGCTGCGCGATCTGGCGGAGGAGGGCTACGGACCGCAGCTGCGGCCGATGGGGGCGATCGGCTACCGCCACGTGGTGCCGGTGATGCAGGGCTCCGACACGCTCGCCAACGCCCGCGAGGCGATGTGCCGCGACACCCGTCACTTCGCGCGCCGTCAGCTCACCTGGCTGCGGCGCGTGCCCGACGCGATCCGGGTCGATCCGCGCCGACCCGAGGCGATCGCCGCCCGCGTCGCGGAGTTCCTGGCCGCGTCGGACGCTCGCGCCGCGGACGGCGACGCTCCCGGCGAGCCCGAGCGAAGACGGGCCCCCGCCGGCTAGCTCGATAACCTTCGCTCGCCCGCCTTCCCGATCTACGCTCGGCTTCGCCTCGCTGCGCGCCCTTCGGGCTCGCGGGCTCGCCGTGCGGCGGCCGACGGCCGAGTCGGTCTCCGGACGGCACCGCCTCCATCATCGACCATCCCGCGGCCCGGACGGTACTCTCCGGCGCCCCCGGAGCCGCCATGTCCTCGGGTCCTCTCCCCATCGTCGCGATCGTCGGGCGGCCGAACGTCGGCAAGTCCACGCTGTTCAACCGGTTCGCGGGCCGACGCCGGGCGCTGGTCGAAGACCGGCCCGGCGCCACGCGCGACCGGATCGCCGAGGAGGTCGAGGTCGGCGATCGGCGCCTTCTGGTGGTCGACACCGCGGGGCTCGATCCCGAAGCGGAGGCGGGCCTGCCGGCGGCGGTGCAGGCCCAGGCCTGGTCCGCGATCCGCGACGCCGACGCCATCCTGTGGGTGACCGACGCCCAGAGCGGTCTGCTGCCGGACGACCTGGAGCTGGCACAGACGCTGCGCCGCACCGCGAAGCCGGTGACGCTCGTCGTCAACAAGGTGGACGTCCCGGCCCACGCCGCGCGCGTCGGCGAGTTCCACGGCCTGGGCTTCGAGCGCACGCGCGGCGTCTCGGCGGAGCACGGGAGCGGTGCCTGGGACGCTCTCGAAGAGCTGGCCGCACTGCTGCCGGCGGTCGGCGAGGCCGCCGAGCCGCGCGAGCCGGGAATCCGCGTCGCCGTCGTCGGACGGCCCAACGTCGGCAAGAGCTCGCTGGTGAACCGGCTCGCCGGCGCACAGCACGTGGTCGTGTCGGACGAGCCGGGCACCACGCGCGATGCGATCGACGTCGTGCTCGAGCGCGACGGCGAGCGCTACACGCTGGTCGACACGGCCGGCCTGCGCCGGGCGGGACGCCGGGACGCCAACGCCGAGCGGGTGAGCGCGCTGATGACCGTCCGCGCGCTCGAGCGCGCCGACGTCGCGCTGCTGCTGATCGACGCAGAGGAGGGCTTCACCGACCAGGACGCGCGGGTAGGGCGCCTCACGCGGGATCGCGGGGTGGCGACGCTCGTGCTCGCCAACAAGTGGGATCGCGTGCGCGGCGGAGAGCGCGCCGGCGCCGTGCGGGAGGGCATCGCCCACGGCCTGCGCTTCATGGCCGACGCGCCGGTGCTGGCCGTCTCGGCGAAGACCGGCGCGGGGATCGACGCGCTCTTCGAGCGGGTGAAGGGGCTGAGCGAGGTGTCGCAGCGCCAGATCTCCACCGCCGATCTGAACCGCTGGCTCCAGGACGCCGTGAGGCGCCACGAGCCGGCGATGGCCCAGCGCGGACCGCGCAAACGCCCGCTCAAGTTCTTCTACGCCACCCAGACGGGGGTGAGGCCCCCGACGTTTGCGCTCTTCTGCACCGAGCCCACGGCGGTGCAGCCCGCCTATCGCCGCTTCCTCGAGAACCGCCTGCGCGAGAGCTTCGATTTCGCGGGGACCCCGGTCCGGATCCGCCTGCGCGCGCGCGCGGAGAAGCGCTCGCGCGGGCGCCGCTGAGCGCCGGCGGGGGCGGGCGACCGGGTGCGCGATACACTCCGCGCCCCGATCCGCCCCGGCTCGGGCGGAGGGACCGGAGGATCGATGGCCCGACACGAACGCGGTGCCGCCGCGGAGGCGCTCGGCGAGCTCGAATCGGCCGCCGACCGGCTGAGCGACTGGCTCCAGGCGAACATCCGCGCGGTGGCGATCGCCATCGCCGTGCTGCTGATCGCCTCGGGCGTCGCCGCGTGGATCGTGAACGCCCGGCAGGGCGCCGAGCAGGACGCCTCGGCGGCTTTGGCCCGCACGCGCGACGACTATCTCTCGGCGATGGGGGCGGCGCCGGGCGCGATCGAGGTCCCGGAGCTGGCCAACCGCGAAGCGGCCTCGCAGATCCGCCGCGAGTACGAGCGGCGCTTCGGCGAAGTGGCCGACGAGCACGCGGGCACGGTCGCGGGGACGCTGGCCCAGCTGGAGCGCGCCCGCCTGGCGACCGAGGACGGCCAGGAGGAGGAGGCGACGGCGCTGCTGGAGACGGCGCTCGGCCAGGCACCTGCCGGGGCCGTGCGGGGAATGGTGCTGCAGCGCCTGGCCCAGCGCCTCGAGGTGGCCGGACGCTGGGAGGAGGCGGCGCAACGCCACCAGGACGCCGCTGCGGTCGCGGCGTACCCGCTGCGCGGCTGGGCCCTGGCCGACGCTGCGCGCTGCCGGGCCAGCGCCGGCGACCCGGCCGGCGCGCTCGCGCTCTACGAGCGCCTCGAGCGGGAGTTCCCGAAGCTGAAGCTCCCCGACGACCAGAGCGCCGAGATCCTCGAGCTGCGAGCCGTCGTCTCCGAGGGCTGAGCGGCGGCCGCGGCGCCGCGGCCGCCGCGTTCCCGGCCTGGCTGGCCCGCCGTGGCTGCCCCCAGCTTACGTCCGATAAGTAGGATTATGTTAAATCGAGGATCCGGGGCGGTCCCCGGGCTCTGCGTGGCCTCTCCCCGCCCGGCTCAGCTGCCCCGGCGGCGGAAGACGTCGTCCGTCGTCTCGACGGAGCCGCGCGCTTTGAGCTGGGCCAGCCCCTTGCCGATCGCCGAGCGGGCGGCCTCCACCGAGGGCGTCTTCGGATCGGCCGAGGTCAGCGCCCCGATCTGCCCGAAGGCCGCCACGGTCAGCAGCGCGGTGGCGGCAGCGGTGAGCACCCAGGCCCAGGCATCGCGGCGGCGGAACGCGACCAGCGTGAAGGCGAACAAGGCGCAAAGACCCGCGGAGGTGAAGAAGATGCCCGCCGCGCCCAGCGCCTGGTTCAGCTCACCGACGGGCTGGCGCCCTGCCCGGCTCGCTCAGGGAAGGTGCGCCTTCTCCCAGGCCCGGACGCGGCGCGCGGCTTCGTCGAAGATCCGCTCGTAGTTGCCCTTGCGGACCTTCTCGCTCGCCTCGGAAGTGAGCGCCTGCCACAGC
Organism: uncultured Spirochaetales bacterium; assembly: GCA_964653555.1. GTDB lineage: Bacteria > Myxococcota_A > UBA9160 > UBA9160 > SMWR01 > JAHEJV01. Next base: position 5,106 of record CAZZFT010000116.1, read on the forward strand.
GGCTCGTACTGGCGGAACACCCGCGTGTAGGTGGCCTGGTCGCGCGGCCCCACCTCGTCCGTGCCGAACAGGAAGCGGTCGGGATGGCGGTTGATCACGTCGGCCGAGGCCGCCACCGCCTCGGGCGTGGCGACCAGGTACTTCGCCACCTCGTCCCAGGAGATGTCGAAGTTCACGTGGCGTAGCGTCGGGTCGTCCAGGATCGCGTCGACGATCTCCCGGTGCCGCGGGCTGCGCTCCGCGGAGTCCGCCGTCGCCTGGGGCGGGTGGATCACCCGGCCCAGGCCCGTGTGGGCCCAGATCACCGTCGTCCCCGGGTGCCGGCGCAGCAGCTCCTTCATCTGGGTCAGGTAGACCGGCTCGGCGCCCTGCTTGGCGAAGGGCACGTCGATGTCGCTGTGGATCAGCGTCACCAGGCCCACCTCCCCCGCGAAGTCGAAGATCCGGTCGAGCGCGGGGTCCGTCAGGCTGGCGACGTCTCCCGCCACCTTCGAGGAGACGAACTCCTTGTGGATGGTGAACTCGCCGATCCCGGTGAACACGCCGGGAAACATCTCGAGCACGCGCCGGATGTGATCGACGCCGTACATGTCGGCCGGGTTGAAGCCGGTGATCATCGGATCGAAGCGCGCCCGGTCCCGCTTCGGAAGCGACAGGTAGGCCTGCGCGATGACCGCGTCGGTGAAGGAGTAGTAGTAGAGCGGCGCGTCGCTCTGAAGGTAGTAGGTCGGCGCGAACTCGCCGGAGTTCTCGTAGGACCAGGTCTGCTGGAGCGGGATGCCGAACAGGGCGACGCGCCCCGCCACGTCGCCCATGCAGTCCTTCAGGAACTCCTGGACGGTGGGGCCCTGCTGCACGTAGTTGGTCAGGTGGAAGTGGGCGTCGTTGAAATGGGGCTCCGCCGCGGCCGACGGCACCGCAGGCAGCAGAGCCAGAACCAGGCCGAGCGCCGGAACGTGCCGGACCTTATGGCGCAAGCGATGCGGAGCCATGCGTCCTCCCTCACCGAGCCGCGAGCGGCGCGCCGAGCGGCGATCAAATGTATCAATGAGGCCGGAGGTCTCCAACGCCTTTTGCGCTTGCTCGAAATTGTGCGCGCGGTTATAGGGAGGGTGCGTTCCGCGCGGAGGTGGCGATGCGACGTCGGCGGAGTCTCTCTGGATACGCGCTCTTCGCGATCCTCGCGGCGGCGACTTCGACGACGTCGAGCGTCGCCGCGCCAGCCGGCTCCGGGGAGCGCGAGGAGCTCGAGGGACTGCGCGAGGAGATCCGGCAGGAGCGCGAGGCGCTGGCCGCCGAGCGCGAAGCGCTGGCGGCCCAGCGCGAGCGCGTGGACGCCGCCCTGGAGCGGCTCGAGGCCACCGAGGTCGAGGGGGGCGCCCTGCCCTCCGTCTCCGAAGGCGCCCGCCCCAGGCTCGACGTCTACGGCTTCGCGCAGACCGATGCCATCTACGACTTCAACCGCGTCGATCCCGATTGGAAGGCGACGCTGCGCCCGTCGAAGATCCCCGTCAACTGTCCCGAGGACGCGGGCTGCGGCAACGACGGCGAGACGATCCTGAGCGTCCGCCAGTCGCGCTTCGGCGTGAACGGCCTGATGCCGACGCCGATCGGCGAGATCAAGACCAAGTTCGAGTTCGACCTGTTCGGCGTCGGCGACGACGCCGGCGAGACCACCTTCCGCCTGCGCCACGCCTACGGCGAGCTCGGCCCGATCCTGGCCGGGCAGACCTGGAGCGTGTTCATGGACCCGGACGTGTTGCCGAACACGATCGACTACTGGGGCCCCGTCGGCATGGTCTTCTTCCGCAACCCCCAGGTGCGGTGGACGCCCTACGACGACGAGGCGATCAGCGCGGCGGTAGCGATCGAGTCGCCCGGCTCCGCCCTCGACGCGGGCAAGGCCGATACCGAGGAGCTCCAGATCGCCGGCCTGACCTTCGACTCCTGGAACCGCTTCCCCGACCTCACCGGCCACGTGCGTCTCGACCAGGAGTGGGGCCACATCCAGTTCGCCGCGATCGTCCGCTACCTCGGCTACGAGATCCGTGCCCTCAATGGCAGCGGCCCCGACGGCTGGGAGATCGGCGCCGCCGGCAACCTCAGCGGCTCCTTCAATCTGTTCGAGAACGACCAGATCCTCTGGCAGCTGGCGGGCGGACAGGGCTTCGCCGCCTACATGAACGACGGCGGAACCGACCTGGCGCCCAACGGCGCTCTCACCCACGGCAAGCCGGTGCCCGGCCTCGGTTGGCTGGTCTACTACAACCGCCAGTGGAGCGAGTACTGGACGTCCTCGATCGGCTTCAGCGAGCACCGCCAGTGGAACACCCGGGGCCAGCTCGCCAACGCCTTCGAGGTCGGCCAGTACGGCAACGTCAATCTGCTCTACCACCCGACGCCGGGCATGTTCGTCGGTCCCGAGTTCGTGTGGGGCCGCCGCGTGGACAACGACGGCGAGCACGGCGTCGACTCGCGCCTCCAGGTCTCGTTCCACTACGACTTCGGCGCCAGCATCGTGGGTCGCGAGAACTAGCCACCCACTCTCCGGAGGATCGATCCATGCCCCCGATCCGCTTCGTCCGCGTCGCCCCGCTGCTCGCCCTGGGCCTGGCCCTGCCGTCGGCCGCGGGCGCCCAGGACGCGACGCTCGACCCCGCAAAGATCGACCAGGTGCTCGAGGCGGCACACGCCAAGTACGCGTCGGTCACCGACGGCGCCAACGCCGACTACATCCCCGCCCTGGCCAAGGTGCCCTCGAATCTGTTCGGGATCGCGCTCGTCACGCCCGACGGCAAGGTGCACGCGGTCGGCGATGCGGACACGCTGTTCGCGATCGAGTCGATCTCGAAGGTGTTCACGATGGCGGCGGTGATGCAGGAATCGGGCGAGGAGGTCTTCCTCGACACGGTCGGCGTCGACGCGACGGGCCAGGTGTTCAACTCGATCGACGCGATCGAGCAGTACAAGGGCCACCAGATGAACCCGCTGGTCAACCCCGGCGCGATCGCGACGACGGGCATGCTGAAGGGATCCACGGACAAGCAGAAGTGGTCGAAGGTGCTCGCCGCCCACGAGGCCTTCGCCGGGCACAAGCTCACCGTCAACAAGGAGGTCTACGAGTCCGAGGCGGCGACCAACCAGCGCAATCGCGCGATCGCGATGTTGATGGCGGCCTACGGGTTCATCCAGGACGACCCGATCATGGTGAACGACGTGTACACCCGGCAGTGCTCGATCAACGTCTCGGCGAAGGACCTCGCCGTGATGGCCGGCACGCTCGCCAACGGCGGCCGAAATCCGGTGACCAGGAAGCAGGTGGTGGACACGGACCACATCCCCCAGATCCTCGCGGTGATGGCCACCGCCGGCCTCTACGACGACGCGGGCATCTGGCTGTACAAGACCGGCCTGCCCGCGAAGAGCGGGGTCGGCGGCGGCATCATCGCCGCGGCGCCGAACAAGTTCGGCATCGCCGCCTTCTCGCCGCCCCTCGACGCCGCGGGCAACAGCGTGCGCGCGCAGCTGGCCATCCGGGACATCGTCGATGCGCTCGGTGCGAACCTCTACGCCTCGACACCGCACTGAGCGCTGCTGGAATGAGAGACCCGTGGACACGGAGAGGGGCGGGAGTCCTGCTCGCCCTCGCCCTCGCCGCCTCGGAGGCGACCGCCGACGAGGCGGCGCTCCAGCGCCGGATCGAGGACCAGAACGAGCTGATCCGCCGCCAGGCGGAGCAGATGCAGCAGATGGAAGACCGCCTGCGCGCGCTCGAGGACGAGCAGCGCGCGCAGCCGAAGGAGGTGCCCTCGGTGGAGGGCACGGTCCAGCCCCTTCCCGAGGCGCAGCTCGGGCACGTTCCCGGCAGCGGGTTCCCGGTGGACAGCTCGGACTGGGGCTCGCTGCGGATCCGCCTCTACACCTACGCCCGCTACCTGAACCAGAAGGGCCTGGACAAGAACTACACCGACGACTTCGGTCAGACCACGAGCATCGACCGGCGCAACAACTTCCAGCTGAACAAGGTCACCCTCTACTCCTTCGGCTGGATCCTCGATCCGAAGTTCCACTACCTGCTCTACGTTTGATCTGCGAACACGAGCCAGGGCCTCGGCGCCCAGGTCGTGGTGGCGGGCAACCTCGGATATCAGTTCGCCGACTACCTCAACGTCGGAGTCGGCATCGGCTCCCTGCCGGGCACCCGCTCCACCTCCGGCAACTTCCCCTTCTGGCTCGGGGTCGACAATCGCCTGATCGCCGACGAGTTCTTCCGGCCCTCCTACACCACCGGGATCTGGGCGAACGGCGAGATCGTCGAGGGCGTGAACTACCAGCTCATGCTGGGCAACAACCTGAGCCAGCTCGGCGTCGACGCGGGCCAGCTCGACGGCGGGATCGACACGTTCTCCGCGGCGCTCACCTGGGCGCCGATGGGCGAGTACGGCAAGGCCTTCGGGGACTACGAGTACCACGGCGCGCCGGTCACCCGCTTCGGCCTCCACTTCACCCGCAGCAACGAGGATGCCCAGGGACAGCCCGACACCGAGGACTTCGAGAACGTCCAGATCCGGCTCTCGGACGGCAACGTGATCTTCGAGCCAAACCTCTTCGGACCCGGGATCCAGATCCGCAACGCCAACTACCAGATGCTCGCCTTCGACGCGGGGATCAAGTACTAGGGCCTGTCCCTGGAGGGCGAGTACTTCTACCGCCTGATCAACCACATCCGCGGGAACAACGTCAGCCAGCTCGGCTTCGACCAGCTCCACGACCACGGCTTCCAGCTGCAGTCCTCGGCGATGCTGCTGCCCGAGCTGCTCCAGCTCTACCTCTCGGGCTCGAAGATCTTCGGCGAGTACGGAGACCCCTGGGACGCCCGGGTCGGGGTCAACTGGTATCCCTTCCGCAGCGAGAGCCTGCGCTGGAACAACGAGTTCATCTACGCCAAGGACTCCCCCGTCGGGGCGCTCAGCCTGCCCTACCTGGTCGGCGCCGACGGCCCGATCTTCCACTCGAACATCGAGATGTTCTTCTGATCCAACCGGGTGCCGGCCACCGGAAAGTCGAGTGCGGGGGGCCGTCTCCTGCTGGACGAGAAGGTGCTGGATGAGGTTTCGCAGGGTCTCCGACCCCCCCGATGCCCGGCCCGGGTGATCCGCCTGGGGCCCTGTGCTACAGGGACCCCCCAATGCAGCGGAGGGTTGCGGGGGTGGCCAGCGTAGAGGGCGCGACACCGGACAGCGGTGCGGTGTGCGCGCGCTACGAGGAGCAGGGCCAGGGACACGTCTTCCGGTTCTGGGACCGGCTCGACGACGCGGCGCGACAGCAGCTGGTGCGCCAGGCCGACTCCTTCGACCTGCCCGCCGTCCTGCGCGGCTTCGCCGCCGCCCAGATGCCCCCCGCAGCCGGCGGGAAGATCGAGCCCGCGGAGGTCGAGGCGCTCCCGGAGCACGGGGGCGACCCCGCACGCCGGGCGTCTGCTCGCGAGCGCGGGGAGGCGATGCTCGCCGACGGCCGGGTGGCCGTGATGGTCGTCGCCGGCGGTCAGGGCAGCCGGCTCGGCTTCCCCGGACCGAAGGGGCTGTTCCCGCTCGGGCCGGTCACCGGCCGCACGCTCTTCGCCCAGCAGGCCCAGAAGCTGCTGCGACTGCGGGCGCGCTTCGGCTGCAGCCTCCCCTGGTACGTCATGACCAGCGAGGCGACCGACGTGGAGACGCGCGCCGCCTTCGAGCGCGAGCGCTTCTTCGGGCTCCCCGAGCAGGACGTCTTCTTCCTGTGTCAGGGCATGGTTCCGAGCGTGGACTTCGAGGGAAAGCTGATGCTCGAGCGGCCCGACCGGATCTTCGTCAATCCAGACGGACACGGGGGGTCGCTCACGGCGCTCCAGCGCTCCGGCGCCCTCGAGGACATGCGGCGGCGGGGCATCACGACGATCTTCTACTACCAGGTGGACAATCCGCTGGTGCCCCTGGGCGACCCGGTCCTGCTGGGCTTCCACGCCGGCGCCGCCGCGGAGCTCTCCTGCAAGTCGCTGCGCAAGCGCGAGCCGGGCGAGAAGATGGGGGTCTTCGCCCGGATCGACGGTCGGCCGGGGGTGGTCGAGTACACGGAGATCCGGCCCGAGCAGCGCGAGGCCCGCGACGAGAGCGGCGAGCTGCTGTTCGGGGCGGGCAACGTCGCCGTGCACACCTTCGAGGTCGACTTCGTGCGGCGGATCGCCAGCGACGCCGAGCGCTGGCTCCCCTTCCACGCCTCGGCGAAGAAGATCCCCTGCGTCGACGCGACGGGCGAGCCCGTTGCGCCCGAGCAGCCCAACGGCTACAAGCTCGAACGCTTCGTATTCGACGCGCTGCGCGCGGCCGAGAGCGTGTGCGTGGTCGAGGCCGCGCGCGACGAGTACTCACCGGTCAAGAATGCGGAAGGGAGCGACTCACCCTCCACATCGCGGCGGGACCTGTCCCGGCGCTACCGCCGCTGGATCGAGGAGGCCGGCCTGCCCGTCCCCGCCGACGATCGCTGGATCGAGATCGACGAGTCCCGCGTCGCTGGCCCCGACGATCTTCGAGCCCTCGGCATCGAACGCCTCGAGGACGCACCGACCACGATCCATACCCGCCTCGGAGACGACGTATGACGCCCGCGAGGACGAAGCGAAAGACGCTCAAGAAGAAGTCCGCGACCCGCAAGAAGTCGACGCCGAAGACGAAGAAGTCCACGACGAAGAAGTCCTTGAAGAAGAAGACCACCAAGAAGAAGACCACCAAGAAGAAGGCCGCGAAGCGGCCCGCGGCGAAGAAGCCGACCCCGAAGACGAAGCCCGCCAAGGCGCCCACGGCGCCGAAGAAGGCCGCCGCGGCGAAGAAGAGCGAGGCGAAGAAGTCGCTGGTGAAGAAGAAGGCCGAGGCGCAGAGCGCGAGCGCGCCGCCGCCCCGCGACGCGAGCGCTCCCTCGCGCAAGCGGGCGCCCAAGGTGCGGCCGAGCCGCGCGAAGGAGGCGCCGAAGCGCCCGGACCTGCCCCAGCCGACGCCCGTCGAACGCGCGCTCCCCTCCGGCGGTCTGGGCGAGAAGCACGTCTGCTACCAGTGCGGCGCCAAGTTCTACGACCTCGGCAAGCCCGAGCCCCTGTGTCCGAAGTGCGGCGCCGACCAGCGCCAGGCGCCGCGCGTGCCGCGCACGGCGCGGCCGATCCCGGCACCCGAGCCCGAGCCGATCGAGGACAAGCCGCCCAAGCGGAGTCGACTGCTGGACGAGGACGAGGAGGAGATCGTGGTCGAGGCCGACGACGACCTCGATCTCGGCCTCGGTGTGATCGACGACGGCGAGGAGTTCTCCGGCGAGGAAGAGGAAGAGGACGAGGAAGAGACGCCCTGACGCGCGCCGTCCTCAGAAGGAGAGGACGAGCAGGCGCCGCAGGAAGATCTCCATCTCGTCTCCCCGTCCAGCGCGGTAGTCGCGCTCCTTGCGCACCTCGGCCGCCATCGCCGCCAGCTCCGAGGCCCGCTCGCCAAGCTCGCGCGCCTCGCGCCCGCGCTGGTGGGCGCGCTCGAAGGCTGTGAAGCGGTCCGAGGCGGAGCCGGACGCCGGTCGCGCGGCCTTCGCCCGCTCGTAGGCGGCGTCGAGGGCCGAGGCCTCGGCCTCGGTGGCGGACAGCAGGGTCGCGAGGTCGGCGTCCGAGAGCGTCCGGTAGGGACGCACCTGGGCCTGCTCGAGCGCGACGTTGCGCTGGTAGTTCCAGGCACCTCCGCCGGCCAGGAGCCCGAGCAGCACCAGCCCGAGCAGCGCCCTCCCCCCGGCCCCGCCGCGATCCTCGCTCTTCGCCATGCCGAGACGGGTCGGACGGTCGGGCCGCGTGCCTTAGCCCCTGGGCCAGGTCGAGCCGGGGCCGGCTTCAGTAGAGCACCCGGTACACGTGCAGGCTGCGCAGCACCCGCTTCACGTAGGCGCGCGTCTCGGTGTAGGGGATCTGCTCGACCCACACGTCGTCGGCGTCCTCCCCGGCGACCAGCCAGCGCGACACCGCCTCGGGGCCGGCGTTGTAGCTGCCGATCGCGGCGGCGGCATTCTCGCCGAAGCGCGCCAGGAGCTGGCCGAGGTAGGCGCTGCCGAGCTCGATGTTCACGTCGGGGCGCAGCAGGTCGGCGGGCTCGGGCGCGCTGCGGTCGATCGCCCGGGCCACGCGCTTCGCCGTCTCCGGCATCAGCTGGAGCAGGCCTCGCGCTCCCGCGACCGAGATCACCTCCGGCCGGTACCCGCTCTCCTCGCGCATGATCGAGTAGACCAGCTCGGCGCTGGGCCGTCCCGAGCGCGTCGCCTCCCGCAGCTCGTTCGGATAGGGCGCCGGCCAGGCGTACCACCACAGGTCCACCTGCTGGGGCGACGGCCCGCGGGCGAGCCGCTCGGAGTAGGCGTCCACCATCAGGCGCTGGGCGCTCGCGAAGTCGCCGGCATCGGCGTAGAGCTCGGCCAGGGCGAGCCGATCTTCGAGCCCAGCGGCCCGCCCGTAGAGCGCCGCCAGCTCCTCGCGCGCCTGGTCGACCAGTCCCGCCTCGAGCAGGATCTTCGGTCGGGCCAGATCGTCGTCGCTGAGCGCGCGCCGGCCGGACCACACGCCCGGGGCCGCGACCGGGGCCGGCACGAGCTCTCCGGCGCGCCGCAGCGCGAGCCACCCGTAGTAGGTGAACGGGTACTCGCGGCCCAGCTCCGCGTAGAGCGCCGGAGCGTTCGGGTCGCCCTGCCGCTCTCGCGCGCGAATCATCCAATAGCGCGGTCGCAGGGCCGCCACCGGATCCTTCTCGTCGCGGGCGAGCTGCTCGAAGTGCCGGATCGCGGCGTCGTCCTGCCCGGCGCGGAAGGCCTCCCAGCCCAGGAACCAGCGCGACGACGTGCCGAGCTCCGAGCCGGGAGACCGGCGGATCACGTCCTCGAACAGACGCCGCGCCCGGTCGTGCTCGCCTTCCCCGTCCCACAGCAGCGCCGCGAGGTATTGGGCGCGGACCGCGTCGTCGCCGCGCCGCGTGGTGCCCAGCTCCTCGAGCGCGCGCGCGCCCTCCGGCACCCTGCCCGCGCGCGCCTCGGCGCGCGCCCGCTGGATCGCGCGCTCCTCGCTCGCGGGCAGTGCATCGTAGGCGGCGATCGCCTCCGGGTAGCGGCGCAGTCGGAACAGCGTCTCCGCCCGCTGATCCGAGGCGCGCGTGCGCTCGGCGCCGCTCAGTCCGAGGGCGAGAGCCCGGTCGTAGGCGGCCAGGGCGGCCTCGTTGTGGTAGCTGTCGAAGAGCCGGTCGGCGCGCTGACGGGTCCGACTCGCGGTGCGCAGCCGGCGTCCGAGCTCGCCCTCGAGCTGCTCCAGGCGCGCCTGGGCCGTGTTCGCCTCCGGGAGGTCCGCATAGCGCGTCCACAGCTCGAGCATGCGCTCGGCCGCTCGCTGGCGCGCGCCCTCGCGCAGGTACGACTCGGCGATCGCCAGCTCGAGCCGGGCGAGTCGGGCGCGGTCGCGCGTGACCAGCACCGCGTACTCGAGCGCCGCGCGGCCCGCGGCCTCGTCGCCGCGCGCGAGATGGGCCTCGCCCAGCAGCGTGTAGAAGCGCGCGCGCAGCGGGCCCTCGCGGCTCTGCCAGGACGCCTCGAGGGCGATCGCGCCGTCGAGGTCGCCCGACTCGACCCGCAGGCGCATGCGCAACAGCTCCGCGTGGTCGGCGATCACCGGGTGGCGCTCGGCCACCGCCCGCAGCAGGGCGTCGGCGAGCTGCGGCTCGCCGCGGTCGAGGGCCGCGACGGCGGCGCGCAGCGCGAGTCCCGGGTCCTGGAGCAGTCGGTCCACCGGGACGCTGTGCTCCAGGCCCTCGTGGATCGGCGCGGTGGCGGCCACCGACAGCGCCGCCCCCAGCGAAACCGCCAGGAAAAGCGCCAGCGCCCACCGGCGTAGACGCGGGATTCGCGGGCGGCTCATCACGTCGAGTGTGCGCGAGCTGAAGCGGCCGTTCAACGCGGGGGCGCGCCGACCGGCACGAACCGCGTTCGCGCCCGCGAGAGCCCTCCGGTAGGTTCCGCCGCCGTGATCCGCCGCGTCCGCGCCCGAGGCCTGTCGCACCGCGCCCGGCGCGCCCTGGCGCGCGGAGCGCTCGCCGCGCTGCTGGCGTGCGCGGGCTGCGGCGACGAGGAAGACGCCTCGACGCCCGCCCCCTCCGCGACCCCCGCGGCTCCCTCCCCCGCGCCGGTGCCCTCCGCCGCGCCCAACGCCGCCTCGGCGGAGCCGCGCCGCGCGCTCTGGGTGCTCGCCGAGGGAGACCGGCGCGTGCTCGATCACCCGGATCGCGTTCCGGAGCTGGTCCGCGACGCCCGCGCCCTGAGCGCGAGCGACCTGTTCGTGCAGGTGTACCGCGCCGGACGCGCCTGGTACGACAGCGACCTCGCCGAT
>CAZZFT010000117.1:0-15279 GCA_964653555.1 uncultured Spirochaetales bacterium
TCGTGACGCCCTTTCCCGACGCGGCCAAGCACGACTCCTCGCGCGCCGACCTGCGCGTCTGGTCCGACGGTCCGGGGCCCCGGGTGGCGCTGATCGTCGTTCACGGCGGAGGCCATACCTTTCCGTTCCCGCGCGATCGGTATCCGCGCTTTCTCGGGCCGACGAACGCCGACCTGGACGCCGCCGCCGAGATCTGGCGCTTCTTCTCCGACGCGCGCCGCTAGCCGCGGCCCCGGGGGACGGGCCGCGGTAAACCGCTGCACCGGGCCAGGGATCGAATTCGCCGCCTTCGAACTCGTCCGAGATCCGCATGGAGGCAGCCATGAAGAGAGTCGTCCGTGTTCTCCTGGTCGTGCTCGTCGCGCTCGCACTGATCCCGCTGCCGGCCTTTGCCGGCCACCACCACGGCGGCGGGCACCACGGCGGCCCGCGCGTCGGTGTCTGGATCGGGCCGGGCTTCTGGTGGGGGCCGCGCTGGATCGCGCCTCGCCTCGCGTACGGGTACCCCTACGCCTACCCCTATCCGTACCCGGCCTATCGCGAGCGCGTGGTGGTGGTCGAGGAGCCGACGGTGTACGTCGAGCGCTCGGCGCCGCAGGAGTCGTCCTCCTCCTCCTGGTGGTACTACTGCGAGAGCGCCAGGGCCTACTACCCCGAAGTCACCCGCTGTCGTGAGCCCTGGGTGAAGGTGGCGCCGCGGCCCGAGTAGTCGCGGCCGGGAGGGCGAGATGAGCGAGCGTGCGACTCTCCTGCTCTGCTCCGGCGCGCTGCTGCTCGCCGGCTGCGCGCACTACCCCACCGGGCCCAGCGTGATGGCGCTGCCCGGTCGCGGTGCGAGCTTCGAGGCGTTTCGCGTCGACGACGGCGCGTGTCGCGAGTGGGCGGCCGAGAGCGCGGGCGTGCCGGGCGACGCGGCGGCCGAGAGCGGCCTCCAGGCGGCGGCGGTCGGCACGGCCGTCGGCGCGGCCGCAGGCGCGGCGATCGGTGTCGCGGCCGGAAGCCCGGGAGCGGGCGCCGCGATCGGCGCGGGGAGCGGCCTGCTGCTGGGCTCGGCAGCCGGCGCAGACCGCGCGTACGCGGCCGGATCGAGCGTCCAGCGGCGCTACGACCAGGCCTACGTCCAGTGCATGTACGCGAAGGGTCACCGGGTTCCGCTGCCGCTCTCGGCGCGGGACGCCGACTCCTCCGGCCCTCCGCGTGCGCGTCGGTCGCGCTCCTCGATCCCGCCGCCGCCGGTCGGGCTGCCGCCGCCACCGCCGCCCGACGCCTGATCAGGGCTCGCCCTTCGCTCCCACCACGCGGAAGCTGAGGTTCAGGCGCGGACCGACGGGGGCCGCGGTCTTCGGCAGGGCGTGACGCCACAGGCGCTGGGTGCGTCCGCGCATGACCAGCAGACTGCCGTCGCCGAGCGTCCACTCGCGCCGCTCGCCGGTCGCGCGGTGGCGCATCACGAAGCGACGCGCGGAGCCGAAGGAGAGCGATGCGATCGCCACGTCGTCGGGGCCCGGCCCGAGCTCGCGCTCGTCGTCGGCGTGCCAGCCGACCGAGTCCCGGCCGTCGCGGTAGTAGTTGACGAGGACCGCGTTCCAGGGGAGCCCGATGCGCTCCGCGAGTGCCGCGCGCAGTCGCGCGAGAAGAGGCGTCCACGGCGTGGGCCCGTAGGTCTGGCCCGAGTAGCGGTAGCGGCAATCCGGATCGCCGATCCAGGCCACGAGGCGCGGCACCGCGACGGTGCGGCCGAACAGGGAGAAGGTGTCGGCGCGCAGCGGGAGCTCTCCCACCAGCTCCGCGAGCTGCGGCCGCTCCCCGCGCAGGAACTCGGGCCACCAGTCGAGCCAGGCGCCGTCGCCCAGCTCCACGCGGGCGGGCGCGGGGCCGCTTCCGCTCACCGCCCGGGCTCCGCTTCGTGAGGGCACGCGGCGAGGATACGCCGCGACAGGCGTTCAGCGCCCCCCGCCGCCGCGCGGCGCGCAGGCGCGATCGAGCACCGCGAGGTCGCTCGCCAGGCTGCGGCGCGCCTTGCGCTCCATCGCGCGGAAGCGGCTGACGATCTCGCGGCCGAAGTCGGTGAGGACCGCGCCGCCGCCCCTGCGTCCGCCGGTCTCGGTGCGGACGACGGGCTCGCGGAAGCACTGGTTGAGGTCGTCGATCAGCTCCCAGGCGTGCCGGTAGGCCATGCCCATCGAGCGGGCCGCCGCCGAGATCGAGCCCAGCTCGCCGACAGTCTCGAGCAGCTGCACCTTGCCGGGCCCGAGCGAGTGATCGCCTTCGAAGGTGACGCGCACGCGGAGATGTGTCATCGCTGCGTCCGCCTCCTGGCGCCTGCCAGGACGATCAGCGCCACCAGCAGCGCGCGCGCGGCGAGCGGCAGTCCCGGCACCGCCGGGGCGAAGCCCGGGTCGTCGATCGAGACGCCCGTGATCGTTCCGCCCGTCACCAGCATCGTGCCTTCCACGCGGGAGGAGACGCCCAGGGCGGAGAGCGTCGGGTCGGCCCCGATCGCCGCGGCGAGCGCCGCGAGCGCGTCCGCGGCGGACTGGCCGGCGCTGGTCGTCACCGTCACGAGGACCCCTTCGAGGGTGATCGAGACGCTGCCGCCTTGAGCCGTCCCCGCGAGCGTGAAGCTGTCCTCGAGCAGGCACACCCCGTGGCAGCCGTCGAAGTCGATGCGGTTGCCGTCGTCACAGGCCTCGGGCGCCTGTACCACGCCGTCGCCGCAGTAGGCCGCGCATTCGGCGGGCACGTCGAAGCTCTCGGTGACGGCGATCGACGTCGTGCTCTGGTCGCTGGCGCTCGCGCCGAGGCCGCGCCGCGCAAAGGCATCCCAGAGCAGGCAGGCGTCGGCCCCGCCGGTGGCCGCCAGATCGGCCTGGAGCAGGGCGTCGCGCGCATCGAGGAAGCTCGGATCGCAGGGCTGGAGCGAGAGGGCGTCGATCACGAGTCCGAGCGCGCGATTGTTCCCGCCCTGACCGGCGTACAGGTCGGGGTCGAAGCCATAGGCATGGACCAGGTTCCAGTAGGCCTCCCACAGCGTCACCGCCCAGACCTCGCCGACGCCGTGCGGGACCGTCAGGATCTCGATGTCCTCGAAGGTGAGCGGATCGACCGCGAGGTCGGTGCTGTAGGGCCAGGTGCGCAGACCCACCGGGTTGCCGGTGACGTAGGCGGCGATCGGGCGCGGGTCGACGTCGGTGTCCTCGGCGCGGGCGGTGAACGCGAGGGCGAAGAAGTCGCTCCAGCCTTCGCCCATGCCACCGCTCTGGTCGGTGTCGAGGCAGAGCACGTTGGCGGGCCCTCCCGTGAGGCGATTGGTCACGCCGTGTCCGTACTCGTGCACGATCACGCCGCTGTCGAGATCCGAGTCGCGGTTCACCAGGACGTGGAGCGTGGCGGTCACACCGCTCGCCAGCTGCGCCCCTATCGCCTCGCCGTCGCTCTGCCCCAGGAAGAGGGAGGGGATGACGATCGTCGGGTCGCTGCCCGACATCTCGACCAGAGCGTCGCCCTGGTTGTTGACGACGATCACGGCGATCGCGCCCGCGTCCTGGCAGTTCTTGACCTTGACGGAGAAGTTGCACTCGCCCCGGTCCACGATCGCGACGTTGCCGAAAACGGCTCCCGCGTTCGTCAACGCCGAGCAGCCGTCGGTGTCGCTGGGAAGGGTCCCCGTGGCCGGGTCGAGGGCCTGCACCACCGTTCCCGTCACACCGACGGTGTCGAGCGGCGGTCCGAACTGCGCGACGCCGGCGGGCAGTGCGCCGGCGAGGGAGGCGGGAGCGCTCACGGTCACGCGTCCCGAGTCGAGGGTCCAGACGTACATCTCCATGCGCGGTGCGGACCCGTCCGGGGGCGTGCCGAAGCCCGCGTTGTTGACGTCCGATCCGTCCTGGGCGTCGGCACGGACGGCGTCTCCCGCTAGCCCCCCGTTCCCGTAGTTGTTGGTCTGGAAGTTGCCCGACGCCTCGTCGAACCCGTACTGGTAGAAGACGTCGTGGGCGACGTTGTTCCAGTAGAAGAGGTTGGCGATCGCCGCCGGCACATAGCCCGAGGGAACTTGAGTCAGGTCGAGAGGGAAGTCGAAGTCGAGGGTGAGGCTGGAGGGGCGCGTGCCACCGACGTCGTTGCCGTCCACGTCTTCCTGGGCGAGCGCGTTGTTGCCGCGGGTGTCGGTGAATTCCGCGCCGGCCGCGCCGTTGGTGTCGTGCCAGCCGAAGGGGGAGGCGAGGGCATCGGCGGGATCCGCCGCGAGGTCGCGCTCGCCGTGCTCGGGATCGACGAGGGGCTGGGCGAACACGCGGTAGGAGTCGTGGTCGATCCAGCTGTGCGCGTCGACCACGTCGCCGCTGCGGGCGTCGACGAACACGTCTCCCCAGAAGTCCGCGCCCGGCACGCGCAGCACCGTGTCCCAGGCCAGGGCGACGCCGCCCCCGGGCCGCGTGCGGAACACCAGCTTCACCGGGATCGGCTCCGACGAGTAGGCGGGCTCCTCGAAGACCGCCTCGCGCGCGGCGCCCCCGCGCACCTCCACCGGCGCCAGCGAGCGCTCGGCCGGCGCCAGGCCGAGGTACGCCGCGGCGCGCGAGATCGCGGCGTCGGCGCCCAGCAGCGGCACCGGGGGCGGCGCGGCGCGCTCGAGCCCCGAGACGGCCCGGCTCCAGCGCGCGAGGACGCGACCGCGCGCGTCCACCGACACGCCGAGCTCGCCGCCGACGACCTCGAGGCCGTTCAGGTGCTGGCGGAAGAAGAAGTGCTCGACGCCGGTGCGCGGATTGCGTCGCCGCGTGGCCAGCGCGGCGTTCTCGACGTCGGCCCGCTCCAGCCCGAGCTCCTCGGGTCGCTCGCGCAGCAGCCCGACGGCGCGCTCGAGGGGGGCGGCGCTCGAGGGTCCGCTCAGGTAGCCGGGAAGCGCGCGCACCTGGGCTCGCGCCGCCGCGGGCGTGAGCGCGGCGATCGCCGCCAGCGCGAGGCGTGTCGTCCCGAGCAGGGCGCGCCGAAGCGCCCCCGACCGAAGTTCCGCCTCCCGAGTCCGCGTCCTCCCGGTCCCCCCCATCGGCCCCCCCACGCCGCGCTCCCGCGCCATGCTCCCGTTTCGGGTCGCGAATAGCAATCCTGAACGCGCGTTACGACCGGAGCCGTCCTCGCTCGTGCGGGGCTCGGCCGAGCGGATATCCTGGCGGGCCCGCCCCGGAGAGACGCCCCGCCGATGGCCGACCTGCCCTTCGAGATCTTCGACGCCGACAACCACTACTACGAGGCCGAGGACGCGTTCACGCGACACCTCGATCCGAGGATGCGGCGGCGCTGCATGGACTGGGCGGTGGTGAAGGGGCGCAGGGAGCTGCTGGTCGCGGGCGCCGTGAACCGCTTCATCCCGAACCCCACCTTCGATCCGGTGGCGCGGCCCGGCTGCCTCGATCAGTACTACCGGGGTAACAATCCCGAAGGCCTCACGATCCGCGAGGCCTTCGGCGAGCTGGAGCCGATCCGACAGGAGTACCGCGACCGCGACGCCCGCCTGGAGGTGATGACGAAGCAGCGCATCGAGAAGGCGATCTACTTCCCGACCCTGGGCGTCGGCATGGAGGAGGCGTTGAAGCACGACACCGAGGCCGTGCACTGTGCCTTCGAGGCCTTCAACCGCTGGCTGCTGGAGGACTGGGGCTTCGCCTACCGCGAGCGCATCTACGCGGCGCCCTACATCTCGATCATGGACCGGGACCGCGGAGTGCGCGAGCTGGAGTGGGCGCTGGAGAATGACGCGCGCTTCGTGGTGATGCGTCCCTCCTTCGTGTTCGACAGGGCCGGAAGCCGCTCCCCGGCCGACCCCTACTTCGACCCCTACTGGCAGCTCGTGAACGACTCGGGCGTCACGGTGGTGTTCCACGGCGGAGACTCGGGCTACGGCGACTACGCGAACGACTGGGGCGAGGGGGGTACCACCCAGAGCTTCAAGAACTCGCCCTTCCGGAGCATCTCGCTGCCGTCGAAGCCGCCCTTCGATCTGTTCGCTGCGCTGATCTCGCACCGGCTGTTCGAGCGTTTCCCCAACATCCGGATGGCGAGCATTGAGATGGGCTCCTTCTGGGTGCCGTGGCTGTTCCAGTCGATGGAGCGCGTCTGGGGTCAGGATCCCGGGTACTTCCCCGAGAATCCGCTCGACACCTTCCGCCGTCACGTCTGGATCGCGCCCTTCCACGAGGACGACGTCGCCCAGCTGCGCGACCTGGTGGGCGCCGAGAACATGGTGGCGGGCTCCGACTGGCCCCACGCCGAGGGCCTGGTGAACCCCACCGACTACGTCTACGACCTGAAGGGGCTGTCGGACGCCGAGATCCGGCTGGTGATGCGCGACAACGCGCTCGGCCTCTCCCGGCGGCGCCCGGCCTGACGGAGGATCGACATGCCCGAGCCTCGATTCGCGATCATCGGAGCCGGAATGGCCGGCGTCCTCAGCGGCATCAAGCTCCTGGAGGCGGGTCTCTCCGAATTCACGATCTACGAGAAGGCGGAGCGCCTCGGTGGAACCTGGCGCGAGAACAGCTACCCGGGGATCGGTTGCGACGTTCCCTCCCATCTCTACAGCTACTCCTTCGCGCTGAACCCCGACTGGAGCCACCGCTTCGCGCCGGGCGACGAGATCCAGGCCTACTTCGAGCGCGTGGCGCACGAGCACGGGCTCGACCCCTACTTCCGCTTCGGCGACGAGGTGGTGCGATGCGTCTTCGAGGACGGGCGCTGGCAGATCGAGACCGCCAGCGGACACCGCGACACGGTCGACGTGGTGATCGCCGCAACGGGCGTGCTCCACCACCCGAACGTGCCTCACTTCGAGGGCATCGAGAGCTTCGCGGGGGCCGCCTTCCACAGCGCGCGCTGGGACCACGGCGTCTCGATCGACGGGCGCCGCGTCGGCGTGATCGGGACCGGCTCCTCCGCAGTGCAGATCACCGGCGCGATCACCGACCGGGTGGCCCGGTATGTGCTCTTCCAGCGCACGCCCCAGTGGATCATGCCCCAGGAGAACCCGCCCTACTCCCCGGAGGAGCGCGAGAGCTTCCGGAGCGAGCCGGAGCTGCTGGGCACGGTCCACCAGGATCTCGCGCGCCTGTTCGCCGAGGGCTTCGCCAGCGGGCTGGTGGACGCGAACTCCCCGGCGATGCAGGCGATCGCCGAGGCCTGTCTGCGCAATCTCGAAGACAACGTGAGGGATCCGGAGCTGAAGGAGCAGCTGCGCCCGAACTACCGAGCGGCCTGCAAGCGCCTGGTGATCTCCCCCAACTTCTACGAGGCGATCCAGCGGCCGAACGCCCTGCTGGTGACGGATCCGATCGAGCGCATCGAGCCCGCGGGCGTGCGCACCCGCGACGGGCGCCTCCACGAGCTGGACGTTCTGGTGATGGCCACCGGCTTCAAAGTGGACCGCTTCCTGCGCCCGATCGAGGTGGTGGGGCGCGACGGCGTGCGCCTGGAGGACGTCTGGGAGAAGCGGCCGCTCGCCTACCTCTCGATCTCGATCCCCGACTTCCCCAACCTGTTCATGCTGAACGGGCCGAACGGCCCGGTGGGCAACTTCTCGCTGATCCAGATCGCGGAGCTCCAGTTCGCCTACATCTTCGAGCTGATCCAGTGGATCCGCTCCGGGCGTGCCCGGGAGGTCTCTGCCTCCCACACGGCGACGACCGATCTCGAGGCGGCCCGCGTCGAGGCGGCGCGCAGCACGATTTGGAGCAGCGGCTGCCGGAGCTGGTACCTCGACGACCGCGGCGTCCCGGCCACCTGGCCCTGGACCTTCGAGCGCTTCCGCGAGGAGATGGCGACCCCCCGGCCGGAGGCGTTCGAACTCCGGTAGCACCCCCGTCTTGCGCGCGCGGGCGCGCGACTGATATAGTGAACATCATTCACTTATCGGAGTGCAGCGTGGACCGCGAGAAGCTCCGCCGACTCTTCGATCTGACCGGGCGGGTGGTGATCGTGACCGGTGGCACCCGGGGCATCGGGCGGGCCCTGGCCGAGGGCTACGTGGCAGCCGGGGCTCGCGTGGTCGTCGCGAGTCGCAAGGCCGAGGCGTGCCAGGAGACCGAGAAGCACCTTCGGGCGATGGGCGGCGAGGCGATCGGTGTGCCCACCCACCTCGGTGATCTCGCCGCCCTCCGCACCCTGGTGCAACGGACGCTCGACGCCTTCGGCGCCATCGACGTGGTGGTGAACAACGCCGCCAATGCCCTCGCCCTTCCCCACGGTGAGTACACACCCGAGGCCTGGGGGAAGTCGCTCGACGTGAACCTGCGCGGACCGCTCTTCCTCGTGCAGGAGGCGCTCCCGGCTCTGAAGCAGAGCCCGCACGCGGCCGTGCTGAACGTGCTCTCGGGCGCCGCCTTCCTGTTCTCCTCCACGGTCTCCCTCTACGCCATCGGCAAGGCGGGGCTGATGGCGGCGACCCGCTCGATGGCCGCCGAGTTCGCGCCCCACGACATCCGCGTGAACGCGCTCTCACCCGGTACGATCGACACCGACATGGTGCGCAGGAACCCGCCGGAGGCGCAGGCGGAGATGACGAAGCTCCAGCTGATGCCGCGCATGGCGGATCCGGACGAGATGGTGGGGCCCGCGCTGATGCTGACCTCGGATGCCGGAAGCTTCATCACCGGACACGTGGTGTTCGCCGACGGTGGGATGGTGCCGCGCTGAGAAGCGCTGAGAGGAGTCGGCATGTCACGACGACACCGGGAGGAGATGTCCCGCAAGCTGTGCCCCGTGCGCCCGCCGCACGTCGTGGACGGCGTGCTCGGGGATGACCAGCTCGAGATCGTGCTGGATCTGATCCGGCGCCACGGGCCCTGGGACCTGATCCTGAAGCACCACTTCCGCTCGCTCGAGGAGCTGGTGGCGACCACTTCGGGGAGCCGCCCCCTGGATCCGAACGCATCCCTCGATTCCTTCCTGACGCCGACCTTCCGCGGCTTCTTCGCGAACGGCGGCGTATGCCTCTACCCGGAGGCGGAGTCGATCTTCTACGACCGGCGTTTCATGGCCTGGGGGCGCGAGTTCTGGGGCGCCCGATACTGCCAGCCGATGAAGATCCTGTTCAACGTGAACGGCCCGACCTGGAATTCCGATCCGGGCCATCTCGACTCCCCGCGCTTCCGCGGCATGGGGCTCGTGAATACGCCCACCTGGCTTCTCAGCGTGATGGGGAAGTCGGGGCTCTTCCGGGACTGGGCGATCAAGCTGGCCGAGGTCATCGTCTGGTTCCAGAGAGACGCCGAGCACGGGGGCTTCACCTACTGGCCCGACGGGCCGCTCGCTCCTCCGAAGCGCCTCGCGCCGCCGCTGTGGAATCGCGGTGTGGTCACGCAGAACACGGCGATGTACCACCGCGGGGAATCGAACGGACCCGTAGAGCAGCGCGCCAATCCGAAGGGGCTTGCCTTCGATTCCACCTTCGCGGGCGACCCGGAGGGACCCGATCGCTGGCAGATCCGGACCGGCGACGCGGTGATCGCGCGCTATACCACGGATCAGCTCCGGCTACTCGCCCACTGGGACGCCGAGCTCTACGAGGATCTCGCCGATCTGAAGAAGCACGTGGATCACCTGGACGATCTGACGCCGGACCGGGTATTCGACACCTTCGTGACCGACCTGCGGGCGAAGGGAGTGGATTTCGAGATTCCGTCGGATCCGATGCGCGATCCCGACTTCATCGCACTGCTCGCGAGCACCTACGACGTGGGCCCGAGCTCGTACCCCGCCGAGGCGCCAGTGGCCGCTCATGCCGCCTGAAGCGAGCTTCGGGTTCACCAAGCTGATCGTCTACGACCTGGAGCAGCTGGCGTCCTTCTACCGCGAGGCATACGGCCTGCACGCATTGAATCGCGTCCGCGACCAGAGCATCGGCGGCGAGGAGATCGACGAGATCATGCTGTCCGAGGACCCGAAGGCGGCCTTCGGGTCCCTGGTGCTGCTCCGGTACCCGGGACGGGGGCCGTCGCCGAGCGGCGAGCTGATCCTCGGCTTCACCACCGACGACCTGCCCGCGCTGCTGGAGCGGGTGTGCGCAGCCGGCGGCGGCGTGCACGCGCCGATCAAGGAGTTGCCCGAGCTGGGGCTGCGCGTGGCCTTCGCGACCGACCCCGAAGGCCACCTGGCCGAGATCGTGCAGATGCTCGCCTAGCGGTGCGGGTCGAGGTCCCCTCGAGATGACGCCGCGTTCCGCGCCCAAGCGACGCCCCGGCCGGCCGGCGCGCCTCTCGCGCCAGGGCATCCTCGCGGCGGCCCTCGTGCTGCTCGAGCGCGAGCCGGACGAGCCGCTGACGGTGGCGCGCATCGCGGAAGAGGTCGAAGCGGTTCCCGCCGCGCTCTACCGACACTTCTCGAGCCTCGACGAGCTGCTCGACGGGGTACTCGACGAGATCCTCGGTGGGGTCGAGCTCGCGATCCGGCGCCGCGCCGCGTGGCCGGAGCAGATCCGCGACTGGATGATCTCGGTGCGCCATCACCTGCTCCGCTATCCCGCGGCACTCCGGATCATCGGACGTCGGGGCCGCACCTCGCCGTCCTGGCTCGACACGGTGGCCTGCCAGATCGAGATCCTCGAGCGCGCCGGCCTGTCTGGAGCCGAGCTCGCGCGTACGCATCTCTGGATCACCGAGACCACGATGGGGCTCGTCATGCAGGAGGCGTCGCTCGCCCTGACGGACCAGATCTCGGGGGCGCGCGCGTCCCTCGCGGAGATGTCCCAGGAGGGTCGCGCCCGGCTCGCCCCCCTGATGCCCGCTCTCGCGAGGCTCGCTCCCGACGCGTTCTTCGCGTTCGCAGTCGACCGCGCCATCGCAGCGCTCGTCGACCTCGTGGAGAGCAAGGCGCGCTGAGTCCCGGCCGAGGCCGGACGCCCCCAGTTCACGCCCTCTTCGACACGTAGGCCTCGAGCGCCTCGGCGAGGCGCTTCCGGTACGTCTCCGCCCGGTCGAGCTTGATGTGCTCGTAGCCGCGGACGGAGTCGGGCAGGCGGGCGATGGCGACGGCGGCGTCGAGGTTCGCAGAGGTCAGGTGGGCCACGACCGTGTCGATCGCGCGGACGTACTCGCCGGGGAGCTCGCGCTCGAGGGCGCGCACGCGGGTGTGGGCGAAGGGATCGAGTGGCGTGCCGCGCAGGAACTTGGCGCGCGCGAGCAAACGAACGGCGGGCGTCGCCCAGGATCCGATCGCGATCTTGTGCTTCAGACCCAGCGCGCGCAGCAGGGGCGGATGGAGCCGCCAGGAGAGCCGGCCGCGCGCGCCGGCCAGCTCGCGGGCCGCGGACAGGCCGTCGGGGTCGGTCATCAGGCGCGCCACCTCGTACTCGTCCTTGTAGGCGGTGAGCTGGAAGAGATGGGTGGCCACGGCGCCCAGCAGCCGCGAGCTGCCCGGCGCGGCAGCTCGCTCGGCGCTCGCCACGCGTTCCAGGACGTCGAGCCAGCCGGCGGCCGTACGCGCGCTCTGCCAGCTCACCAGCTCGGCGGCGAACCGGTGCAGCCGAGCGCGCAGCGCGGGCGGCGCGTCGACGGCGGCGATCCGCCGGGCGAGGGCGGGCGAGAGCGGCCGCGGCCGCTCGACGGCGGGCTCGATCGCGCCGGAGACGAAGCGCGCGGCCGACACGGATCCGGGGACGGCCACCTGGGCGCGGCCCCAGCGGAAGGCGGCGACGTTCGCCTCGACGGCGACTCCGTTCAGCGCGATCGCCTCCTCGATGTACTTCGCGCCGATCGGCAGGCAGCCGGCCTGGTAGGCCATGCCCACGACGAACAGATTCGCCGTGGTGGCGTCGCCGAACAGGTCCTCGGTGATGTGCGCGGCGTCCGCCCAGTGCTGGACGTCGCTGCGGGTGACGCTCGCGATGCGCTCGCACAGCTCGTCCGCCGGAGGCAGGGCGTGGTCGGGGTGGGTGATCATCTCGCCGGTCGGCGTGCCCGATGTCGAGCCGACCACCGTCGTCCGCGCGGGATGGGCGGTGAGCAGCCCCTTCTCCGAGGCGGCGACCAGCTGATCGAAGGCGAGCAGCAGGTCGGCCTGGGCCTCGCCGAGCCGGTTGGTCGCGGTGGGGTGCGAGCGCGAGAGGCGCAGGTCGCTCACCACCGGTCCCGCCTTCTGCGACAGCCCGATCTGGTCGAGGCCGCGCACGCGGTAGCCGTCCAGCATCGCCGCGGTGCCCAGCACCTGGGCCACCGTCACCACCCCGGTGCCGCCGATGCCGGTGATGCGCATCGCGAAATCGTCGTCGGGGACGACGCGCGCGGGCTCCGGCAGATCCGTGGGCGGCTCGGGCGCCGCTCCGCGCCCGGCGGACGCGGGGGCGTCCTCGTCCGGGGTCACCGTCATGAAGGAAGGGCAGTCGCCCTCCAGACACGAGAAGTCGAGATTGCAGGTGGTCTGATCGATCTCGGTCTTACGCCCGAAGGGCGTCGCGACCGGCTGCACCGACAGGCAGTTGCTCACCTCCCCGCAGTCGCCGCAGCCCTCGCAGATGCGGTGGTTGATCGCGACGCGCTGCTTCGGCGTGGGCTGCTTCCCGCGCTTGCGCGCGCGGCGCGACTCGGCGGCGCAGGCCTGGTCGTGGATCAGCACCGTCACGCCCGGCACCTCGGCCAGCACCTTCTGCGCCTCCAGCAGCCGGCTGCGATCCCACACCTCGACGCCGTCCGGCAGCGATCCGCGCGGATGGCGGCTCGGATCCTCGGTGGTGACGAGCACGCGCGCCACGCCCTGGGTCAGCAGCACGCGCGCCACGTCGGACACGCCGAGCTGCCCCTGCGGATCCTGGCCGCCGGTCATCGCGACGGTGCCGTTGTAGAGCAGCTTGTAGGTGATGTTCACGCCGGCGGCGACGGCCGCCTGGATCGCGAGCTGGCCCGAGTGGAAGTAGGTTCCGTCGCCCAGGTTCTGGATGAAGTGACGGCGTGCGACGAAGTCGGACATCCCGATCCACTGGGTACCCTCGTTGCCCATGCAAGCGACGCCGGCGATCTGGCCGACGCGCTCCGGATCCATCAGCAGCGTCATCGTGTGGCAGCCGATGCCGGCGCCGACCAGCGCGTCCTCGGGAACCTCGGTGCTGCGGTTGTGGGGACAGCCCGAGCAGAAGAAGGGCGTGCGGGCCACGGACAGCGGCGCCAGCGCGCGCCCCGAGTGGACGTCCTCGGCCGCCAGCCGCACGCCCAGGCGCGACTCGATCCGCCGGCGCAGGATCGGGAGCAGCGCATCGGCGTCGAGCGCGCCGTGGGCCGGCAGCAGGCGCTCGCCCCGCTCGTCGTGCTTGCCGACGACCAGCGGCCGGTCCGGAAGCGCGTAGAGCGCGTCCTTGATCAGCGACTCGAGATTGGGCGCCTTCTCTTCGACGACGAACACCTCGGCCAGCCCCCGCGCGAAGCTGCGCACCGTCTCCTCGTTGAACGGGAGCGGCATCCCCATCTTCAGGATCCGGATGCCGCGGGCCGCGATCTCCTCGTTTCGGGTGAGGCCGAGCCGGTGGAAGGCCTCGCGCACCTCCCGGTAGGTGATGCCCGAGGCCACGATGCCCAGCACGGCCTGGGCGGGATCCACCGTCACGTGGTTCAGGCGATTCTCCGAGGCGTACTGGCGCGCCAGCTCGTAGCGCACCTCCACGATCTCGCGCTCCAGCTCCAGCGTGTGCGGCGTGAGCAGGCGGCCGTCGGGACGGTGGAGGTAGGGCGCGCCGTCGCGGGTGGGGAGCACCGGGACGATCCGCTCCGGGTGGAGCTCCACGGAAGCGGTGGCGTCGGCCACGTCGGCCACGATCTTCAGCGCCGACCACAGGCCGGTGAGCCGCGACAGGGCGATCGCGTGTCGGCCGAGGTCGAGCGCCTCGGCCGGGTCTCCGGGGTAGAGCACCGGAACGTGCATTCCCGCGAGCGTCCCGGCCGACGAGGAGGGGAGCGTCGAGCTCTTCGCCGCGGGATCGTCGCCGACGATGGCGATCGCGCCGCCGTACATCGAGGTGCCCGCGTAGACCGCGTGGCGGAGCGCGTCGGTGGCGCGATCGACGCCGGGGGCCTTGCCGTACCAGATGCCGACGATCCCGTCGTAGAGGCAGTCGGGCTGGGCGGCGGCGAGCTGCGAGCCCATCACCGCACTGGCGGCGTACTCCTCGTTGAGCGCGGGTCGGCACTTCACCGGAAGGTCGGGCGCGAGCCGCGCGGCGGCGGCGACGGCGCGATCGTAGCCGCCGAGCGGAGAGCCGGGATAGCCGCTCACCAGGGCGGCCGTGTTCCGCCCCGCGCGGCGATCCGCGCGCAGCTGCTCGAGCGGGAGCCGCGCGAGGGCCTGGATGCCGGTCAGGAAGACCGTTCCCTCGTCGGCCAGATACCGGTCGGCGAGTCGGTATGCGCGCGCGCGGGCCATCTTCGCCCCCTTGGATCGGGTTCCGGGCACGTCCTCCGTAGCGCGACGTCGGCGCGGCGCGGACGCTCGCGTCCCGGCCTCAGGACCCCCGAATCCCCAGGGTAACGCCCTTTGGGCTCCCGTCGGCGGTCGCTCACCGCCGGGCGGATCAGAGCCAGCCGGGCTTGCTGCCGACGATCCCGTCGCGCTCCCAGGCGGCGAGCTCCTCCTCGGAGAAGCCGAGCTCCTCGACCAGGATCTCGCGGTTGTGCTGCCCGAGGGTGGGGGGCGGGCGCGCGGGCAGGCCCCCGGCGAGGCCGGCGAAGGGCAGGCCGGGATAGCGGGCCGCGCCCGTGACCGGGTGCTCGATGCGCTGGTAGAAGCCGCGGTGTTCGAGCTGGGGATGCGGCATCAGGCGGTGGGCGTTCACCAGGCGCTGGGCCGGAACCCCGGCCGCCGCCAGCTGCTCCGCGAGCGCCTCGGCATCCCGGTCGGCGCAGGCGCGGGCGAGCGCCGCGTCGATCGCGTCGTGGGCGTCGCGCCGCGCTGCGGCGCTCGCGAGCCTCGCGAGGTCGCCGAGCGGATCGGCTTCGCCGGGCCCTTGGGCCAGGACGGCACACAGCGAGGACCACTGGGCGTCGTCGGTCACCGCGATGGCGACGTGCTCGCCGGCCCGGCAGCGGTACACGTCCTGGGGAGCGGCGTCGGGCCCGCGGTTGCCCTCGGAGCCGAGCAGCACTCCGTAGGCGCTGTGCTCCAGCACCTGCTCCGCCGCGATGTTGAGACCCGGCTCGACCAGGGGCACCTCCACCTGCTGGCCGCGCCCCGTGCGGCGGCGGTGCTCGAGCGCCGCGAACACGGCGGTCACCGCGTGCAGCGAGCCGACCGGGTCGCACACGTTCG
>CAZZFT010000118.1:0-14805 GCA_964653555.1 uncultured Spirochaetales bacterium
GCCTGCGCCGAGGCCAGCGGCGCCGAGATGGTGACGGTGGCGCTTCGGCGCACGAAGTTCGACGGCCCGCCGGGCCAGCGTCTGCTCGACGTCGTCTCCCCGGATCGCTTCACCATCCTCCCCAACACCGCCGGCTGCTACACGGCGGAGGAGGCGATCAGCACCGCGCGGATGGGTCGCGAGCTGCTCGGCACCGATCTGGTGAAGCTCGAGGTGATCGGCGACGAGCGCACGCTCTTTCCCGACACCCCGGCGACGCTCGCGGCCGCCAAGGTGCTGGTCGGCGAGGGCTTCGTCGTGCTGCCCTACATCGGCGACGACCCGGTCGCGTGCCAGCGCCTCGAGGCGCTCGGCTGTGCCGCCGTGATGCCGCTGGCGGCGCCGATCGGCTCGGGCCTGGGCATCCGCAACCCGGCGAATCTGCGCATCATCCTGGAGAGCGTCCAGGTGCCGGTGATCGTGGACGCCGGCGTCGGCACGGCGAGCGACGCCGCGATCGCGATGGAGCTCGGCGCGACGGCCGTCCTGATGAACACCGGTATCGCGGGGGCGAAGGACCCGGAGAAGATGGCCCGCGCGATGAAGCTCGCCGTCGAGGCCGGGCGCCTGGCCTACGAGTCCGGCCGCATGCCGCGGCGCCTGTACGCGAATGCGTCCAGCCCCCTGGACGGGCTGGCGGCGTTCTGAGGGTCCCCGCGATCCTGTGCTGGGTGCTGGACGCCGCGACGCTCGACCGCTGGGGATACGCGGGTCTGCGCAGCGCCCTCGAAGGCGGCGTCGACTGGCTCCAGCTGCGCGATCGCAGCCGGAGCGGGGCCGAGCTGCTCGCCTTCGCCGACCGGGCGCTGGCAGTCGTGCGGGAGGTCGGCCGGGGCACGACCGTCGTGATCAACCGGCGCCTCGACGTCGCGCTGGCGGCCGGCGCCGACGGCGTGCACCTCGGCTACGACGCGCTGCCCACTGCGACGGCCCGGGCGCTGCTCGGACCGCAGGCGCGGATCGGCGTGTCGCTCCACGACCCGGCTCGGGTGGCGGGCGCCGCAGACGCCTCCTACGTGCACCTGGCGCCCGTCTTCCCACCGCTCTCGAAGCGCGGTGATCGCCCGCCCCTGGGACTGGCCGCGCTGCGCGCCGCCTGCCGCGGCGGCGTGCCCGTGATCGCCCAGGGTGGCATCGAGGCGGCGAACGCGGCCACGGTGGTGGAGGCCGGGGCGGCGGGCGTGGCCGTGATCGGCGCGATCGCCGATGCGGAGGAGCCCGGCCGCGCCGCGCGCGCGTTACGATCCGCTCTCGATGCATGAACGCGCCCGCAGCGTCCTCCATCTCGCCTCGCTCGCCCTGTTCGCTTGCGCGGCGGCCTCGCCGGGCGCCGACCTGGAGCAGCGCATCGTCACCGTCGCGGAGTCGGTGACGCCCTCGGTGGTGCACATCGAGGCGATCGTCCGCTTCAACGATCTGCGCAACGAGGTCACCGGCTCGGGGCTGATCGTGACCGCGGACGGCGCGATCCTGACCAACGAGCACGTCGTCGACGACGCGGAGAAGATCACCGTCAGCGTGCCCGGGCGGAAGCGCAAGTATCCGGCGCGCCTGATCGGCACCGACAAGCAGACCGACGTGGCGCTGCTGCGCATCGAGCCCGAGGAGCCGCTCCCGGCCGCGCGCTTCGCGTCGAAGCCCGTGCGCGTGGGCCAGTGGGTGCTGGCGATCGGCAACCCCTACGGCCTGGACGGCACCGTCTCCCTGGGCATCGTGTCGGCGAAGGGGCGCAACCTCGAGATCCCGAACCTGCTGAACGACTTCATCCAGACCGACGCGATGATCGACCGCGGGTCCTCGGGCGGCCCCCTGGTCGACCTCGACGGCCGGGTGGTCGGTCTCAACTCGCGCGGCCAGGGCCGGGGGATCGGCTTCACGATCCCGATCGACACCGCGCGCGAGGTGATGGCCCAGCTCGAGAGCGGCGGCATCGAGCGCGGCTACCTCGGCATCACGCTCCAGGCGCTGGACCGGGACCTGGCCGACTACCTCGGGCTGGGCGACACGACCGGCGTGCTGGTCAATCACGTCGTGGCCGGCTCGCCGGCCGACCGCGCCGGGCTGGCCGCCGGCGACGTGATCACCACCTTCCAGGGCACCGCCGTCGAGGCCGAGAAGGAGGAGGACCTGGGCGGTTTCCAGCGGCAGGTGTCGCGGGTGGCCCCCGGCACGCGGGTGTCGCTTCGCTACGTGCGCGGCGGCGAGGCGAAGACGACCGAGCTGGAGATCGGCGAGCAGCCGAAGCTCGACGGGGCCGAGCAGCAGACGGATCTGGGCTTCCACGTGCAGGAGATCACGGTCCAGCTCGCGCGCGCGCATCGCCTCGACTCGACCGAGGGCGCCTTCGTCACCTTCGTCGCCGACGGCTCGCCGGCGCGGGAAGCGGACCTGCGGACCGGCGACGTCGTCGTGCAGATCGAGGACCGCGAGATCCGGAGCCTGGACGACTTCCGCGAGGCGATTCGCGAGGTCGCGCCGCTGCCGCGCTTCCTGGTGCGGGCTCGGCGCGGCGACGACCTCAAGTTCCTGCTGCTGGTGCGAGGCGCCGTGCCCCCCGGTACGCCCACGGACGGAGAGGGGCCGGAGGGAGCGGACTCCGATCCCGTCGCGAGCGTGAACTAGCATGATCGGAAGGATCGCCTTCGGGCTCGCCGTCGCCGTCCTCGGGCTGCTCGCACCCGCCGTCGGACTGGCCGCCGGGGACCCCTTCCTGCGCCGCACGACGACGGTCCGGGTGGTCGAGCGCGTCGGCCCCACCGTGGTGAACATCACGGCCGAGCGGATGGCGTCCGAGGGCCCGTTCCAGACCTTTGCGGGGGACCCGCTCTTCGATCGCTTCTTCCGCGACTTCTTCGAGCCGCGCATGCCGCGCTCCGCGGAGAGCCTCGGATCCGGCGTTCTGATCGACGCCGATCGCCACGTCCTCACCAACGAGCACGTCGTGGCGCGGGCCGACCGGATCCAGGTGAGCCTCGCCGACGGACGCGAGTTCGACGCCAAGTTGATCGGCGCCGACCCCAACAACGACGTGGCGGTGCTCCAGGTGCAGACCGGGGAAGCCCTACCCTGGATCGAGCCCGGCACGTCGAGCGACCTGATGGTGGGCGAGCCCGTGATCGCCATCGGCAATCCCTTCGGCCTCTCCCACACGGTCACGACCGGGGTGATCTCGGCGCTCGGGCGCTCGCTGCGCACCGATGCGCACGTCTACCACGGGTTCCTCCAGACCGATGCGTCGATCAACCCCGGCAACTCGGGCGGACCGCTGCTGAACGCCGAAGGCGCGCTGATCGCGATCAACACCGCGGTGTACAGCAATGCCCAGGGAATCGGCTTCGCGATTCCGATCGACGACGCGCGCCGGGTGGTGCGCGAGCTGATCGAGCACGGTGAGGTGTCTCCCGTCTGGGTGGGCCTCGAGTTCCAGGATCTCGACGCGGGCCTGGCCCAGGCCCTCGAGCTCCCGCGAGGCGTGCGCGGGGTGCTGGTGAGCCGCGTGCGCCCGAAGAGCCCGGCGGAGCGCGCGGGCGTCCGCCGCGGCGACGTCGTGACCCAGCTCGACGGGCAGCCCCTCGAGTCCGGTCGCGACTTCTTCGAAGTGCTGGGGCACAGCACGCCGGACCAGCAGCTGGCCCT
Organism: uncultured Spirochaetales bacterium; assembly: GCA_964653555.1. Taxonomy (GTDB): domain Bacteria; phylum Myxococcota_A; class UBA9160; order UBA9160; family SMWR01; genus JAHEJV01. The sequence continues at coordinate 3,676 of CAZZFT010000118.1, forward strand.
GTCTCTCTACCGCGACGGCAAGGAGCAGAGTCTCCAGGTCCGCGCGGAGCAGGTCCCCGAAGGCTTCGAGCTCGCGCTCTCCGAGGACCTGCTCGGGCTCACGCTCACCCCGGGCGAGCAGGGCGGATTCCGGGTCCGCGCGGTCCGCTCGGGCAGCGGCGCCGACCGGATCGGCCTGCAGCCGGGCGACCTGCTGCTGGCGATCGGGGGGCGCAGCCTGACCGATGCCGCAACCCTGCGCCGGGCCGTCCTGGCGCTGCGGGGCCAGACCCGGGCCCTGATCGTGGTTCAGCGCGGAAACGGTCGATACCATGTAGCGATCCCGCTGCAGGCCGCCTGAGGCGCGTTGAACCTCCGGGCGCGGGATGGCGTCAGAGCGCTCGCGCGAGGGGACCTGCGGCGATCGGCGTCGCGTCCCGCGCACGGCCTGCCGGTGAGACGGAGACATCCCGCTCACCCCATCTGCAGAGAGGTTCCATGAAGGCATTCGGAAAGCTCGTGGCGGTCGGTGCGGCGGCGGTCGCGGCCCTGCTCGTGAGCGGCGTCCTCGACGTCCAGGTGCACTGGAGAGACAACGACGCACGCGCCCTGGACCTGTTCGGCTCCGATGACGACAGCGCCGCGGACACCGGGACGCCCTTCTGGACCGAGGGATCCGGGAACGAGCCGATCGTGCCGCGCGGAGTACCGGGAACCTTCGCCGATCTCGCCGAGGCGGCCTCCCACGGTGTGGTCAACATCAGCGCCGAGAAGACGGTCGTCGGGCACCCGCTCGAGGAGTTCTTCGGGATGCCGAACTTCCCGTTCCAGGTTCCCGAGGAGCAGCCCTTCCACGAGCGCCGCCAGCAGGTGCCCAGCCTCGGCACCGGCTTCGTGATCTCCGCGGACGGGTACATCGTCACCAACAACCACGTCGTCGAAGACGTGGAGAAGCTCAGCGTGAAGTTCGACGACGGACAGGAGGTCCCCGCCCAGATCATCGGACGCGATCCGAAGACCGACATCGCCCTGATCAAGGTCGACGCGGGGAAGCCGCTCCACGCCCTGCCCCTCGGCAGCTCCGAAATCGTCCGCCCGGGCGAGTGGGTGGTCGCGATCGGCAACCCCTTCGGGCTCGAGCACACCGTCACCGCCGGAATCGTGAGCGCCAAGCACCGCGACATCGACCACGGCGCCTACGACGACTACATCCAGACCGACGCGGCGATCAACCCCGGCAACTCGGGAGGCCCGCTGCTCAACCTCGCCGGCGAGGTGATCGGGATCAACACCGCCATCAATCCGCGGGCCAACACGATCGGGTTCGCGGTGCCGATCGACATGGCGAAGGGCATCCTGCCCCAGCTGCGCGCCACGGGTCACGTGACCCGCGGCTGGCTCGGGGTGGTGATCCAGGGCGTGACGCCGGAGATCGCCGAGGAGCTCGAGCTCAAGGAGGCGAAGGGCGCCCTGGTCTCGAAGGTGATCGAGGACGGGCCGGCGGCCGAGGCCGGGATCGAGAACATGGACGTGATCCGCGAGTTCGACGGCCAGCCCGTCGACGACTACGACGACCTGCCCCGGATCGTCGCCTCGACCCCGGTGGACAAGAAGGTCGAGATCGTGGTGATCCGCGACGGCAAGCGCGTCACCCTGCGCCCGAGGATCGCCCGGCTGGACGAGCCCGAGCTGCAGAAGACCTCGGTCACCCCGACGCCCCACGCCGGATCGGACTCCTTCGGCCTGCGCGTCCAGGAGCTGACGGACGACCTCGCCGAGCAGCTCGGCCTCTCCGACGCCCAGGGCGTCGTGGTGTCCGCGGTCGACCCCGAGGGTCCGGCGAACGAGGCCGGCATCCGGCGCGGGGACGTGATCGTGGAGGTGGACCGCCAGGCGGTGAACGACGTCGAGGGTCTCCAGAAGGTGCTCGAGAAGGCCGACGACCGGGCGCTGATGCTGATCCGCCGCGGCGACAACCAGCTCTACATGACGGTGAAGCGCGCCAGCTAGCGTCCTGGGTCGGAAGTTCGGCGCGCCTCGCGAGTGTCACGCCGAGGGCGAACGCGGGTCACTGCGTCGAGGGCGTAGCCTTCAAGCCACCTTGCTCGCAGCGAGGGTCTGAACATCGGAGGCCTGCAGCGCCTTGCCGCCGATGGCCCAGTCCCCGCCTGCGAACTCCTGGATGCGCACCCAGGTGACGCCGCGCAGACCCTCCCCTTCGACCGCGAGCATCGCTTCGGTGACTTTCTCGATCAGATCCTGCTTCTGCTTCGGGGTGAATACGTCCTTGATCACGTCGATGGTCACGAGAGGCATGTCGTTGCTCCTTCTGGTTGCAGATGCCGCCGACTCTCGGCGACGTGGTCGCGTGCAGGGCTCCTGACCGTCTGGCCGCCGGAACCCTCCGCGACCGATGACCCGAGGAGTACACGCCCAACCCGACGCATGCTTGGAGCCTTCCTGGAGAAGACCTGGAGATATTCTGAAGCTCGCGGGGGGGGTGCCTTATCCTGTCTCCCGTGATCTACCGGTTCGGCCCCTTCGAGCTCGACATGGCCAAGATCGAGCTGCGTACGGGCGGTGAGATCTGCCCGATCGAGCCCCAGGTCTTCGCGTTGCTCGCCCTGCTCGTCGAGAATTCCGAGCGACTCGTCTCCAAGGACGAGCTCATCGAGAAGGTCTGGGACGGGCGCATCGTCTCCGACTCAGCCGTCACCAGCCGGATCAAGTCGGCCCGCAGAGCCCTTGGGGACGACGGCAAGGCCCAGCGGTTCATCAAGACGATCCACGGCCAGGGCTTCCGGTTCGTGGCGGAAGTGAAGGCCGCGGGGGGCGGCACGGGGGCCTCCGCGACGAGCGGTCAGCCCATCGAAGACGAGGCAGACGCGCAGCCCGCACGCCGGTCCGCAGAGCGAGCCGCGCGGCCGTCGATCGCCGTGCTGCCGTTCCGCCTCGTCGGCGTCCCAGAGGCGTATGCGGCGATCGCCGATGCCCTGCCCCACGAGCTGATCGCAGAGCTCTCGCGCCTGCGTTGGCTCTTCGTCACCGCCCGCGCTTCGTCGTTTCGCCTGCGCGCAGCGGACGCCGACATGGGCGAGGTCGGCCGACTGCTCGGCGTGCGTTATTGCCTGGCGGGCACGGTGGAGATCTCGGGCGCGAGACTCACCGTCACGGTCGAGCTCGCGGACACACGCGACGGAGGCGTCATCTGGGCAGACCGCTTTGCCGCCCCGGTCGGCGATGTGCACCAGATCCGCGAGGAGATCCGATCACGGGTCCTCACGGCGCTCGAGATCCGGATACCGCTCCACGAGGCGGCCCTCGCCCGTCTCGCGGTAACGGAAGACCTCGATGCCTGGTCGGCGTACCATCTCGGCCTCCAGCACCTGTACCGCTTCAACCGCAAGGACAGCGCAGCGGCCGCTGCCTTGTTCGAGCAGGCGATCACTCGCGATCCCGCCTTCGCGCGCGCCCATGCAGGTCTGTCCTTCGTTCACTTCCAGACGGCCTTCCTGCGACACACGGACGACTTCTCCGGCGAGACGGCCCTGGCCCGGCGCTTCGCGGCGCGCGGCATCGAGCTCGACCCGCTCGACCCCTTCGTCAATTTCACCATGGGTCGCACCTTCTGGCTCGAAGGCGACCTCGAGGGCAGCCTCGGCTGGCTCGAGCGCGCAACCGAGATCAGCCCGAGCTATGCGCAGGGAATCTATGCCCGCGCCTGGACCGAATCCCTGGCGGGGCGAGGCGTCGAGGGTCGCGAGCACGTCGACCTCGCGATGCGCCTGAGCCCCCTCGATCCGCTCTACTACGCGATGCTGGGAACCCGGTCCTTCACCCACATGACCTCGAGCGAGTACGCCGAGGCGGCGGACTGGGCCGAGCGGGCGGCGCGCTCGCCTGGCGCCCATGTGCTGATCGCGATGATCGCGGTCACGGCACATGCGCTGGCGGGGGACGAGGTCCGCGCTGCATCGTGGGCGGCCGATGTGCGCGCGCGCAATGCCGCGCTCACCCGGGCAGATTTCTTCCGCTCGTTTCCGATGAAGTCCGAGACGATGAAGGCGCGGGTCTCGAGCGCCCTCGCGCGCTTCGGGTTCTGAGGCCCGTCGTTCCCGGCCGGCCGGCGTGTCACATCGCGGAGCCGGCTGCGGGTAGATCTCGGGCGCACGCCCGAGGAGCCCGCTACGGGAACACCGAGGCCACGCGCTCGAGGCACCAGAAGGCGGCGAGCGAGCCCATCGCGTAGACCGGCAGCCTCGGCGCCCACACCGGAAGCGCCCGCAGCGCGCGGAGCGCGGTCAGTGCGAGCGCCACGAACGCGAGCTGGCCCGCCTCGATGCCCAGATTGAACGAGAGCAGCGCCAGCGGGACATCGCCGGCGGGGAGCCCCGTCTCCGTCAGCGCGCCCGCGAAGCCGAGGCCATGGAGAAGGCCGAAGCTGCCCGCCATCAGCCAGGGAGCGCGCCGCATCCACGAGCCTTCCGCCTGCGGCTCGCGCGCCAGCTCCACCGCCAGCCAGAAGACCGTCGCCGCGATGGCCACCTCGATGGGACGCACCGGGAAGTGCACGAAGCCGAGCGCGGCGAGGCAGAGCGTCACGCTGTGTCCGAGCGTGAAGGCGGTGACGGTGGCGACCAGACGGCGGCCGCCGCCCACCAGCAGCAGCAGACCGAACACGAAGAGGAGATGGTCGGCGCCGGTGAGGATGTGCTCGGCGCCGAGCTTCGCGTAGTCGCCGAGCACGAAGACGCTCGGCGTGGCCTCGGGCACGGTGACGGCCGACTCGCCGGGACGCAGCACGCGCTGGATCACGCGTCCGTCGGCGAGGCCCACGCGCAGAAGCGCGTCGGTCCTCGTCTCGTCGAGGCCGCCCACGCCGAAGCGCAGCCCGACCAGGCTCCTCCCGCCGCAGTCGATCGCGAAGCGCTCGGTCACGGCGAGCGACGTCACGTCGGTGCCGAGCGTCTCCCCACGCCGGCACGCGGGCGGAAGCTCCACGGAACGCTCCACCCCGGGCGCGCCGCGCAGCGGCCGCCTCCAGATGACGACGGCGCGGCCGGCGTCCTGCTCGTCGATCTCGAGCAGGCTCGGCGCCAGCGGATGCGCCGCCGCGCCGGACGCCAGACCGCAGAGCAGCGCGCCGGCGCAGGCTGCGAGGAACATGCGGGGGCGGCTCACGAGCGGCTCTGCCCCGCCGACGCGGGCCACTCGACGCGCACGTCGTAGCGCTCGCGCAGTCGGCGCAGCCCCCGCTCGAAGGACGCCTCGCGGCGCTCGGCCAGCAGGCCGTAGAGGACGTTGCCACGCACCGCCGCGAGCGAGGGCCGGCCCGGTGGCGTGCGCTCGTGCACGAAGACGAGGTGGAGCCCGAAGGGCGAGGCCACGGGCGCGGACCAGCGGCCGGGCTCGAGCGCAGCCACCGCCGCGGCGAACTCCTCGCCGAAGCGTGCCGCGAGCTCGGCGTCGGTCGTCCAGCCCGCGTCGCTCTCGAGCGGGAAGGGATCACCGAGCGCGGCGGCCTCTTGCGCCTGCGGGTCCTGGCGGCGGAGCCGCTCGAGCAGGGCCGCGGCGTCGCCCGCCAGCGCCTCGCCCCGGCGATCGCGGGAGAGGAAGACCTGGGAGAGCCGCGCGCGCGCCGGCAGCGTGAAGCGCTCGCGCTGCTCGTCGAGCCACGCTTCGAGCTCGGCGTCCGCCGGCGGCGCCACGCTGCCCGCGTACTTGAGGCGCTGGCGCATCTGCTCGATCAGGATGCGGCGCACCACGACGTCGTCGCGATCGAAGCCGAGGGAGCGGGCCTCCTCGAGCAGCACCGCGCGGTCCGGTGACGCCTCCTCTCCTCCGCCCAGGAAGGTCATCTTCTCGATCAGCCGCCACTGCACGCCGCGGTCGCGCCGGTCGAGGCCCAGGGCGAGCGCCTCGCGGTAGAGGACCTCCTCGTCGATCTCGCGGGCGACGAGTGCGCGCACGTCTTCCGGAGTGGGAGCGAGCCCCGTCTTGCTCGCGTACTCGCGCTTCAGCCGTTCGATCCGCTCCAGGCCGAGCACGAGCGGCACGCGCTCCGGCTCGGGCTGCGGGCGCAGTGCGACGTGGGCGGCGAAGAGCAGCGCGCCCAGCACCGCGAAGTGGAGCGCGGGATGGCGGAGCCTGCGACGCACGCAACCGGCCATCGTCATCCCTGCGGCACGTACCAGATCGGCGAGGTCCAGGCCCGCTCCTGGATCTGCTTCGGGACGTCCTCCCGGCAGCAGCCTTCGAAGCCCGGCGTCGAAGGGATCGTGCCGTCACAGGTGATGCCCGCCTCGACGCACTGCCGCGCGCTCCACCGGCAGGTCGGGTTCTCGAGCACGCGCGCGTAGTAGAAGGCGTTCTCGGCGGCGTCGAAGTCCGGGTCCTCCCAGACGGTACACAGCGAAGCGAAGCCCTCCCCTTCGGGCCGGCACTCGGCGTCCACCCCGGCACCGTTCTGCGCGTCGCCCGCCACGTCGTAGACGAGCTGGTGGGGATCGCCGTTCCCGTCGGTCCAGCCCTTCACGACCTGGATGCGCTGGAGCGGCGTGCCGGGGCTCCCCGGCGCTCCCGGGTCCTGGGTCGCCAGCACGGCGAAGCGCGGCGAGTCCCGGAAACGCGGCCGGTGCGGCGGGTGGAGCTCCCCGCCCATCGGCGTGCCGAGGAAGTAGCCGGTCTTCGCGAAGTGTGGCGCCTCGCACATCGAGCGAGGCAGGCCGAAGCCACCGAAGAAGCGCACGACGGGACGCGTGCCGCTGGTGGCGTAGGCCTCGCGGCGGGTCATCGCGCGCCAGAGCGACTCGCGCGAGTTCTCCTCGGCCCACAGCACGGCAAGCCCACCGGGGTTGCCCTCGATCGCGACGGGCAGTGCCTGAGCCTGCGAGACGCGGAACTGTGTCGTCGATTCCGAGTACCCGATGTGGCCGGGGTAGTCGTCCTCGTCGGCCTTGCCGGGCGTCGCGTTGTGGGTGTCGGTCCCGGCCACGAAGCCGAACCGGTACGGATTCACGCCGGTCAGGTCCTCCTGCACCAGGCCCTCGAGCAGCGCGTTGCGCACGAAGTTGAGCGGCGGAAAGACCGCGTTCGGGTTCGGCGGCGCGAGGCCGAGGGCGGTCCGGTCGACGCTCTCGAAGGCGCAGGCCTCGTCGTCGTTGCCGACCCCGGTGCGGCACTCGGAGGCGCCCTTGTGCTGGGTCATCTCGACCAGCGGCTCGAAGAAGGCGCGCATTGCGTTCTGCTCGGCGGTGGCGCCGGCGGCGTCGAACATCGCCCCACCGCTCAGGTTCGAGTTGTGCGGGATCGTCAGCACGTCGCAGCCCGGAAGCCCGTCGAGGCAGTCGTTCTCGAGCGCGGCAAAGAGCGCCTCTGGCGTGCTGGCCTCGTAGTAGCTGGTCGGAAGCGCGGGCACGATCTCGTTGCGGAAGACGACGTTGCGGTGGAGGTTCTTCTGGTTGGTGTTGGCCGTCCATTCGTAGCCCACGAAGGTGGTGAACTCGCAGGCGCTGCTGCGGTCGTAGTGCTCCTCGGCCGCGGCCTGGATCTCGCCCCACACCGACGCCGCCTCCGCGAGGCAGTCGGCGTTGCCGGGCCCGCACACGGGGGCGAAGCGGGGGCCGGGGCTGACCAGCGGCAACGCGAAGACGAGGAATCCCAGCGGCAGGCCGTCGCCCGGCGCCGGCCCCGGCACCGCGGCGCGCAAGAACGTGCACTGCGACGAGGCGAAGCCCGGATAGCTGCTGTCGAAGCAGATCTGGGTCTCGCCGAAGTACTCGGCGTGATCGGTCACGACCGCCCAGTCGAGCGGGCGGTGCAGCTGTGTCGTGCGCAGGGGGTTGCCGCTGGCGTCGTAGGGCGGCAGCCCGATCGGGGCTCCCTTCGCGAAGGCGTACGCGTCGCGTGGCTCGGAGCGGACCCCCACCTGCACGGCGTCGAAGGAGAAGGCGGTGTGGGCGTGGGTCTCCCCGAACAGGGGTACCCGGTCGCGCGCGTACTGCTGGCAGGGCTCGCGGCCGGCTTCGATGACCCGGCGCGGCGGGCATTGGAAGGCCAGCGTGGCCGGGACGAGCAGTGCGAGGGCCAGCAGCGGCGAGCGGATCCAGCGCCGGTCGCAGCGGGGCGGATGCATGGGGAGCCTCCCGATTCGCGGGGTGGCTGCCCCACTCGCCCTGTCTACACCCAGCGCCGCTCGCGGGTCAATCCATGGACGGGCCGATGCTCCGGATCGCATCCTTCCCGAGGACCGCGACGCGTCCCGCTCTCGTGCGCGGCGACTGCGATCGGAACGCGTCGGTACTCCCGCGGATGCCCGCTCGAGACCCCCTGCCGGGGGTGACCCCAGTCACGGGGTCGCCTTCGGATTCGCCGACAAGAATCCTCGAGGTCGCGCACCGGAGTGCGCGCCGGGCTTCACGGGCGAGAAATGGGGGAACCAATGGCGATGAGGGGATTCATGGCGAGAGGCGAGCGAGCCGTCGAGGGAACGACCGAGGCGGAAACAGCCAGACCGGTCCTGCCTTCCGCACCGGCGGTGCGCACCGTATCACCTTCGACGAGTGTCGATGCCTCCTCGGAGTTCGAGGGCCGGCTGCGTTGCCGGGAGACGCTCCGGATCGACGGCCGCATCAAGGGCGAGGTGGAGTGCGAGAAGTCGGTGCTGGTGGGCGAGGGCGCAAGGGTGCAGGCCAACATCGCGGCCGACGAGGTGCAGATCTCGGGGTTCGTCGAGGGCAACATCGCGGCCCGGCGCAAGATCACCCTCGAGCGGACGGCGGTCGTGACCGGCGACCTCACCACCCCCGGCATCGTGATCGAGGAAGGAGCGAAGCTCAAGGGTCGCATCGTGATCGGCTCCGACACGGAGGCGGAGGCGGACTCGGAGTCTGCGAAGGACGCGAAGAAGGGCCCGTCGTCCAGGAAGCCGCAGGCTGCCAGCCCGAAGCTCGGCGAGGCTCCCTCCCCGCAGATCTCCCCCGTCACCGCGTAGCCGAGACCCGCTCGGCCGAGCGCGAAGGGGCGACCCGGCCCGGGAGCTTCCGGGCCCGCGCTGGCGCCGCCGCCGACAGGTGGCAATCCTCTGTACCTGGGGATTGGAGCGGTACGCAGGGTGGCGGAGCAGGACGCAGATCGGACGGCGAGGCGAGGGAACGGGTTTCTACCGGGTCCGCTCGGGGGGGTCGAAGCGAATCTGGCCGAGCGGATCGCGAAGACGTCGCTGCGTCTCAACCCGTACGGCTACGACCCCTACGGCTTCCATCCCGAGTCGGCCCGACGGCTGCTGCTGCCCGCGGCGTTGCTCTATCGCTACTGGTTCCGGGTCGAGCCCCACGACATCGCGCGCGTGCCCCCGGGCCCCGTTCTCCTGATCGGCAATCACTCGGGCCAATTCGGCTATGACGGCGCCATGCTCGGCATGGCGATGCTGCTCGAGGCGACACCACCGCGCCTCGTCCGCGGCATGGCCGAGTACATCTTCTGGCGCACCCCGTTTGCCGGCACCGCCATCTCCCGGATGGGCACTCTGGTGGGGACACCCGAGAACTGTGTCGCGATGCTCCGGGAGGGCGAGTGCGTGGCGGCCTTCCCGGAGGGCGCGCGGGGCGCGAGCAAGCCCTTCCGGAAGCGCTACCAGCTTCAGCGATTCGGGCTTGGCTTCCTGCGCATCGCCCTCGAGGCCCGGGCGCCGATCGTTCCGGTGGGCATCGTCGGGGCCGAGGAGCAGCAGCCGGGCCTGGCCAACCTCGAGAGCTTCGGCCAGAAGCTCGGGTTCCCCTCCTTTCCGATCACGATCACCCAGCCCTGGTTCGGTCCGCTCGGCTCGGCGATGGCACTGCCCGTGAAGTACCACCTCCACTTCGGCGAGCCCCTCCTCTTCGAGGGCGATGCCAACGACGAAGACGACGCGGTCCAGCGCCACGTGGACGTCGTGAAGGACGCGATCGCCGACCTGGTCCGCCATGGCCTCGCGCGGCGCCGGGGCATCTTCACCTAGGAGAAGGCCTCCTGGGAGCTTGTGCGGACTGGATCGGTGCCTAGGAATCCCCGCCATGCGATTCGACAAGCTCACGATCAAGAGCCAGGAAGCTCTGGCCGAGGCCCAGTCCCTGGCCGGCTCGCGCGGCCACAGCGAGATCCAGCCCGCCCACCTGCTGAGAGGTCTGCTCGGGCAGCCCGAGGGCAGCACGGTGCCCGTGCTCCAGAAGCTGGGCGTCTCGGTGGAGGCGCTCCAGGGCGAGCTGGAGCAGATCCTGGAGGGGATCCCCAAGGTCTCCGGGGGGGGCCAGTCCCAGCTCTCGCGCACCACGTCGAAGGTGCTCGAGGCGGCCTTCCAGGAGGCCGAGCAGCTCAAGGACGAGTACGTCTCCACCGAGCACCTGCTGCTGGCGATCGCCGCGGAGAAGAGCGATCCCGCCGGCCGCGCGCTGCGCGACGCGGGCGCGAACCGCGAGTCGATCCTCAAGGCGCTCGCCTCGGTGCGCGGCAGCGCGCGGGTCACGGATCCGGATCCCGAATCGAAGTACCAGGCCCTCGAGAAGTTCGGCCGCGACCTCACCGACGTGGCCCGCAAGGGCAAGATCGACCCGGTGGTGGGGCGCGACGAGGAGATCCGCCGCGTCATCCAGGTGCTCTCCCGCCGCACCAAGAACAACCCCGTCCTGATCGGGGAGCCCGGCGTCGGCAAGACCGCGATCGCCGAAGGGCTCGCCCAGCGGATCGTCGCCGGCGACGTGCCCGAGAGCCTGAAGGACCGGCGCCTGATCGCCCTCGACATCGGGGCACTGATCGCGGGCAGCAAGTACCGCGGCGAATTCGAGGACCGGCTCAAGGCGGTGCTGCGCGAGGTGAGCGAGGCCCAGGGCCAGGTGATCCTGTTCATCGACGAGCTGCACACGATCGTCGGGGCGGGCGCCGCCGAGGGCGCCGCGGACGCCGCCAACATGCTCAAGCCCGCCCTCGCGCGCGGCGAGCTGCGCTGCATCGGCGCCACCACCCTCGACGAGTACCGCAAGCACGTCGAGAAGGACGCCGCCCTGGAGCGCCGCTTCCAGCCCGTGTTCGTGGGCGAGCCCTCGGTCGAGGACACGATCTCGATCCTGCGCGGCCTCAAGGAGCGCTACGAGGTGCACCACGGCGTGCGCATCCAGG
>CAZZFT010000119.1:0-14743 GCA_964653555.1 uncultured Spirochaetales bacterium
CGGGGCCTCTCCGAGGAGGACGCGGTGTCGATGATCGTGAACGGCTTCTGCAAGGAAGTGCTGCGCGAGCTCCCGATGGAGTTCGCCGTCGAGGCGCAGAACCTGCTCGGCGTGAGCCTCGAAGGCGCGGTGGGCTGAGCGATGGGCGGGAGCGACGTGATGCTGCGGCTCGAGGACGTCCACGCGAGCGCCGGGGACGCCGAGATCCTGCGCGGCGTGGATCTCGAGATCCGTCCGGGCGAGGTGCACGCGATCATGGGCCCGAACGGCTCGGGGAAGAGCACCCTGGCCAACGTGCTCGCCGGACGTCCCTCGGTGCATGTGACCCGGGGCCGGGTGATGTTCGAGGGACGCGACCTCACGCAGCTCTCCACCGAGGAGCGCGCCCGCGAGGGCATCTTCCTCGCCTTCCAGTACCCGGTCGAGATTCCGGGCGTGTCCAACATGTACTTCCTCAAGGCGGCGAAGAATGCCGTCCTGGCCCACCGAGGCGAGCCCGAGCTCGACGCGATGGACTTCCTCGCGATCGCGCGCGAGAAGATGGCGCTCGTCGAGATGGACGAGAAGCTGATGCAGCGCTCGGTGAACGAGGGCTTCTCGGGCGGCGAGAAGAAACGCAACGAGATCCTCCAGATGGCCATCCTCGAGCCGAAGCTCGCCGTCCTCGACGAGACCGACTCGGGCCTGGACATCGACGCGTTGCGCGTGGTGGCGAACGGCGTGAACGCGCTGCGCAGCCCGGCGCGCTCGATGCTCGTGATCACCCACTACCAGCGCCTGCTCGAGTACATCGTCCCCGACTTCGTACACGTCCTGGCGGGCGGGCGGATCGTGAAGAGCGGCGGCAAGGAGCTGGCCCTCGAGCTCGAAGAGAAGGGCTACGGCTGGGTCGAGGGAGCGGCGGCGGGATGAGCGCGCTCGAGGCGGCCCGCGACCGCTTCCTCGCCGCGCATCGCGCCTTCCTGGCCGGGCGACCCGAGGAGCCCCACTGGCTCGCCGCGCACCGGCGCGACGCGATCGCGGCCTTCGCCGCGCGCGGCCTGCCCAGCACCCGCGAGGAGGAGTGGCGCTACACGAGCCTGGCTTCGCTGGCGGCGCACGAATTCGCGCTGGCCCCGCCCGCCGAGCTCGACCGCTCCGACCTCGAGGCGCTGGCTGCGCCGCTGTTCGCCTGCAGCCTCTACGCCTTCGCGAACGGGCGGGCGCTGCCGGATCTCTCCTCGGCGCCGGGGCTGCCCGGCGGAGCGCGCTGCGACAGTCTCGCCGCCCTGTTCGCCGACGGTGCCAGCGAGATGGAGGCGCGTCTCGACCACTACGCCGACCTCAAGGCGCACCCCTTCGCGGCCCTGAACGCGGCCTTCGCCAGCGACGGCGCCGTGGTGCACACGCCGCGCGGCGTCGTCTGCGAGCAGCCGGTGCACCTCGTGTTCGCCAGCGTGACCGGCGCCGCGGCCGGAGTGACCCACCCCCGCGTCGTCGTCGTGGCCGAAGCGGGAAGCCAGGTGACGGTCGTGCAGGACCACGTGAGCCTGGGCTCGGGTCCCGCGCTCACGAATTCGGTCACCGAGGTGCACGTGGGCGCCGGCGCCGTCGTCCACTTCGTGCTGCTCCAGCGCGAGCACGGGGGACACCTCGACGTGGCGAATCTCGCCGTGCGCCAGGAACGCGACAGCCGCTTCCACGCCCACACGCTGACGCTCGGAGGCCGTCTGGTGCGCAATGACGCCGCGGTGCGGCTCGCCGGGGAAGGCGCCGAGTGCGTGCTCGACGGGCTGTTCGTCGGCAGCGGCTCCTGCGTGCTGGACAACCACACCGAGGTGGACCACGCGGTCCCCCGCTGCACCAGCCAGGAGCTCTACAAGGGCGTGCTAGGCGGCGCTGCCCGCGGCGTGTTCCGCGGCCGAGTGATCGTGCGCCCGGACGCCCAGAAGACCTCCGCCAGCCAGTCGAACCCGAACCTGCTGCTCGGCGCGAAGGCCGAGATCGACACCAAGCCCCAGCTCGAGATCTGGGCCGACGACGTGAAGTGCAGCCACGGTTCAACGATCGGGCAGCTCGACGAGGACGCGCTCTTCTACCTGCGCTCCCGCGCACTCTCCGACGAGCGCGCTCGCGACCTACTGACCCGCGCCTTCGCTCTGGAGGTGCTCGAGCGCCTGCCGGCGCGGGCGCTCGCCGAGGGGCTCGACGACGCGGTCCTCGAGGCGCTGCGGCTCGCGCGCCGCCAGGAGGAGACGGGGTGAGCTACGACGTCGCCGCCGTGCGCAAGGACTTCCCGATCCTCGGGCGCGAGGTCCACGGCAAGCCCCTGGCGTTCCTCGACAGCGCCGCCAGCGCGCAGAAGCCGCGCGCCGTCGTCGAGGCGATGAGCGACCTCTACCTGCGCCACTACGCCAACGTGCACCGGGGCGTCTATCAGCTCTCGCTGGAGGCGACCGAGATGCTCGAGGCGGTCCGCGACCGCGTCGCGGCCTTCCTCGGCGCCGCGGACCGGCGCGAGATCGTCTTCGTTCGCAACGCCACCGAGGCGCTGAACCTCCTGGCCTACAGCTACGGCCGCCACCACCTGGAAGCGGGCGACGAGGTGCTCGTCACCCACATGGAGCACCACTCCAACTTCGTGCCCTGGCAGGTGCTGTGCGAGGAGCGCGGCGCGCGGCTGCGGGTGGCGCCGATCGACGACCGCGGCGTCCTGATCCTGGAGGAGTTCGAGAAGCTGCTCTCGCCGCGCACGAAGATCGCCGCCTTCGCGCATGTCTCGAACGTGCTCGGCACGGTGAACCCGGTGCGCGAGCTCTCCAGGCTGTGTCGGGAGCGCGGCGTGCCGACCGTGATCGACGGCGCCCAGGCGGTTCCGCACCAGCGCGTGGACGTGGGCGCGATCGGCTGCGACTTCTACACCTTCTCGGGTCACAAGCTCTTCGGCCCGACCGGGGTGGGCGTGCTGTGGGGCCGCGCCGAACTGCTCGAGGAGATGCCCCCCTTCCTCACCGGCGGCTCGATGATCGAGTCGGTGACGATCCAGGGCACCACCTTCGCCGGGATCCCCCAGCGCTTCGAGGCGGGAACGCCCGACGTCGGATGCATCGTCGGACTCGGCGCCGCGATCGACTACGTCGAGGGTCTGGGCCTCGACGCGATCGCGGCCTACGAACGCGACCTGCTCACCTACGCCGAGGCGCAGCTCGCTACCGTGCCCGGCCTGCGCACCCTGGGAACCGCGTCGCACAAGGCAGCGGTGATCTCGCTGGTGATGGACGACGTGCACCCCCACGACCTCGGCACGATCCTCGACCGCGAGGGCGTCGCCGTCCGCACCGGGCACCACTGCGCCCAGCCGTTGATGGATCGCTTCGGAGTGCCCGCGACGGCGCGCGCCTCGCTCGCCCTCTACAACGACGAGAGCGACGTGGACGCGCTGGTACGCGCCCTGCACGTGGCGCGCGAGGTGTTCGCGGGATGAGTGAGCTGCGCGAGCTCTACCAGTCGGTGATCCTCGACCACAACCGACGGCCGCGGAACTTCGGTGTGCCCGAGGGCGCGAACCGTCACGCAGAAGGCAAGAACCCGCTGTGCGGCGACCACCTCTCCGTGCACGTCCGGCTCGAGGACGGCGTGATCGAGGACGTGGGCTTCGAGGGCCAGGGCTGCGCGATCTCCAAGGCCTCGGCCTCGCTGATGACCGAGGCGCTGAAGGGGCGCAGCGCCGCCGACGCGGAGAAGATCTACCAGGCGTTCCACGACCTGGTCACGTCGGATCCGCGCAGCGAGCCCCGGGCCGAGGGCCTGGGCAAGCTCGCCGTGTTCGGCGGCGTGCGCGAGTTCCCGATGCGCGTCAAGTGCGCGACGCTCTGCTGGCACACGCTGCGCTCGGCTCTCGCCGACGGCGGCGAGGTGTCGACCGAGTGATGGAGACGGAGTGATTCCATGAACGGCGAGACCCCGCAGCCGAGTGCTTCGCCCGCCGAGCCGCCGCGGAGCGACTTCGACGCGATCGTCGAGGCCCCCGACGCGATGCGGTCCGTGGCCGATCGGATCGTGCAGGAGCTGAAGACCGTCTTCGACCCGGAGATCCCGGTCGACATCTACGAGCTGGGCCTGATCTACAAAGTGAAGCTCGACGAGGACGGCGCCGTGGAGATCCGCATGACGCTCACCTCGCCGATGTGCCCGGCCGCCGAGGAGCTCCCGCCCGAGGTGGAATCCAAGGCGCGCGGCGTCGAGGGCGTGTCGTCGGTGACTCTCGACCTCGTCTGGGACCCGCCCTGGAACCCGGGCATGATGTCCGAGGCGGCGAAGCTCGAGCTGGGGATGTACTAGCTTCCGCCGGTGCTGCCGCTGTGCTTCAGCGCCTTCTTCGCCTTCGGCGCCGTGCTCGTGCTGGTAGGGGCGAACCAGGCCAGTCTGGCGGCGGAGCTGGGACTGGACCTGGCGCAGTCGGGGCTCCTGGCCTCCGCGCTGGCGCTGGGTCTCGGGGTGGGAGTGGTCGCCGCCGGCCCGCTCTTCGATCGCTTCGCCCGGCGTCCGCTGTTCGTGGTTTCGGCGCTGCTCGCAGCCGTCGCCCTGCTCGGCGTCGAGCAGGGCATGAGCTATGCGCGCTGGCTCGCCCACGCGACGCTGGCCGGGTTCGGGATCGGTCTCTACGACACGCTGATCAGCGCCGTCGTCGTGCAGCGCTACGAGGAGCGTGCGGCGCGGGCGATGCTGGTCGTGCACGCGGCGGCCACGCTCGGAGCCATGACGGCGCCGCCGGTCGCCGGCTGGATCGCCGCCACCGGCGCCTACACCGGGAGCTTCGTCGCGGCCGGCTGGCTCCACGTCGGGATCGCCGCCTGGGCGGCCTGCGTGCCGCTGCCGCCGCCCGTCCGCTTCCGATCCGGGGGAGCCCGCTCCGGCCCCCTGCTGACCTCGGCGTTGCTGCCCTTCGCCGCGATCGCCTTCGCCTACGTCGGCGTGGAGGCCTCGGTGACGGTCTTCGCGGTGCCCTGGGCCCGGGACGTGCTCGGTCTCGACGCGGAGCGGGGCCGGCTCGCGATCAGCGCCTTCTGGCTGGGACTCCTGTGCGGTCGGCTGGGCCTGCTCGTGCGGCGGGACCTGGACGCGCGCGTGCTGCTCGGCGCGGGCGCCGTCGCGACCGCGATCCTCGGGCTCGGGGTGGCTCTGCGATCGCTGCCGCCCGAGGCCTTCCTGTTCGCCGTCGGTGCCGCTCTGGGCAGCGTGTATCCGGTGATGATCTCGCTGACCGGCCAGCACTTTCCCGACGCGCGCGGCACCGCCGCCGGGCTCGCCGCCGGTGCCGGGGCACTCGGGGGATTCGCCGTGCCGTGGCTCACTGGCGGCGCGGGCGACCGCTTCGGGATGGTCGCCGGCTTCGGGAGCCTGGCGCTGTGGTGCGCGGCGATGGCGGGCGCTGCGGCCTGGGCCCGTCGTGTGACATGATCCGGCTCGCGGGCGCGCTCGCCGTCGCCGGAGGGCTGTTTCTGGCTCTGCTCTCGCCGATCGCGGACCGGGTGATCTTCCAGCCGACGCCCGGCGTGGACTTCGAGCCGACCGATCTGGGCATCGCTGCCGAGTCGCTGTTCCTCGAGACCGAGGACGGCGTCCGCATCCACGCCTACTACGTTCCGGGCGCGCCGCCGCCGGGAGAGCGACGCGCACTGCTGTTCCTGCACGGCAACGCCGGCAATGCGAGCCACCGACTGGTAGGCGCCGACCTGCTGGCGCGTCTCGGCGTCGAGGTCCTCCTGATCGACTACCGGGGCTACGGGCTCTCGGAGGGTCGCCCGAGCGAGGCGGGTGTCTACGCCGACGCCCGTGCCGGCCTCGACCACCTGGAGTCGCAGCGCGGCTTTGCGACCGAACGGATCGTGGTCTTCGGACGCTCTCTGGGTGGAGCCGTCGCCGTCGAGCTGGCCCAGGATCGTCCGCTCGCGGGCGTCGTGCTCGAGAGTACGTTCACCAACGTCGCCGACATGGCGCGGCGGATGGTCGGCCCACTCGCGTCGCTGGTCGGAGGCGGCTTCGATTCGCAGGCTCGCATCCCGCGCCTGCGCGCGCCGCTGCTCTCTTTGCACGGCGACCGCGACGAGCTGGTGCCGCTCGCGCTGGGCCGCGCCCTCTACGAGGCGGCGCGCGTCCCGAAGCGCTTCGAGGTGATCGCCGGAGCCGGCCACAACGACACGGTGGAGGTGGGGGGAGCCGCCTATCTGTCGCGCATCGCGCGTTTCCTCCACGAGGTGACGCCGTGACGTGGACGGTCGTCGCGCTGCTGGGCGCCTCGCCCGTCGCCTGCGTCGCACAGCCGTACCACGACGTCCGTCGCGCCCGGGCCTGCGATCGGACCCGCGGCGAGCTCCGCGTCCGCGCGGACGGGCGGCGGCCCGGAGCGCCATCTTGATCGACATCCGCGAGGCCGATCTCTCCGACCCCGACCAGGCCGAGGCCCTGGTCGCGATCCTGGACGCCTACGCGCGCGAGCCCGGCGGCCAGGGGGCGCCGATCCCGCCCGAGGCGCGGGTCGCGATCGCCCCTGGTCTCGCCGCGCACCCCGCCGCCTTTGCGCTGCTCGCGTGGAGCGGAGCCCGGGCGGTCGGCGCCGCCGTCTGTGTCTGGGGCTTCTCGACCTTCGCCGGGCGGACCGCGCTCAACGTCCACGATCTCGCGGTGCTCCCCGAACACCGGGGCCGCGGGATCGGCCGGTCGCTGCTGGAGGAGGTGGAGCGGCGGGCCCGCGCGCGCGGAGCCGGAAAGCTCACCCTCGAGGTGCGCGACTCCAATCACGGCGCGAAGCGTCTGTACCGGCGCTTTGGCTTCGGGCCCTGGGGCCCGCCCACGCTGTTCGTCACCAAGGAGCTCGAGGGAGGATCGGGATGACGGCACGGGTTCACATCGTCGGCAGCTACATCTCGCCCTACGTGCGCAAGGTGCTGGTGGTGCTCGAGCGGAAGGGGATCCCCTACGACATCGATCCGATCGTGCCCTTCTTCGGGGACGAGCGCTTCGCCGCGCTCTCGCCGCTGCGGAGAGTGCCGGTGTACCGCGACGACTGCGTCACGCTGTGCGACTCGACCGTGATCTGCGAGTACCTGGAGGATCGCCATCCGGAGCCGGCGCTGGCTCCGCGCGACCCGGCGCTGCGCGCCCGTGACCGCTGGCTCGAGGAGTTCGCCGATACCCGGATGGGCGAGGTGATGATCTGGCGCCTGTTCAACCAGGTGGCGATCAAGCCGCGCGTGTGGGGCGAGAAGACCGACGAGGCAGTGCTGCGCCATGCGCTCGAGGTCGAGCTTCCCCACGTCCTCGACTATCTCGAGACGCAGCTCCCGGCCGCGGGCTTCCTGTTCGGCGAGGAACCCGGCATCGCCGACGTCTCGGTCGCGAGCTTCTTCCGCAACGCCGCCTTCGCCAGCTACCGCGTGGACGCGGCACGCTGGCCCCGCACCGCAGCGTTCGTGGAGCGCGCTCTGGGCCAGGAGAGCTTCCGGAAGCTCGCACCCTTCGAAGAGCTCTCGCTGCGCACGCCGATCCCGCAGCAGCGCGCGGCGCTCGCCGAGGCCGGCGCTCCGCTCTCCGCGGAGACCCTCGGCACCCAGAGCCCCCAGCGCGGCATCATGTCCACCTGAGGGATCGAACCGGGGAGCTGCCGCGGCGGTGCTGTATGCTGCCCCGACGTGTCCGAGCGTCTCGTCCTCGTCACCGGCGCCAACGGCCATCTCGGGCGCAGGCTTTGCCGTCGGCTGGCGGTGGGGCCGGCGCCGCGGCCCGTGCGCGCGCTCGTCCGGTCGGAGCGCGCCGCACAGCAGCTGCGCGAGCTGCCCGAGTCGGCGCGGCCCGAGATCGCAATCGTCTCCTACACCGACGTGGATCAGCTGGCCGCGCGCGCGGCGGGCTGCGACGTCGCCGTTCACCTGGTCGGCGTCCTCAAGGAGACGCGGATCAACCGCTACGCCGACGCCCACGAGCGACCGTGCCGCGCGCTCGCCGAGGCCGCCGATCGCGCCGGCCTGCGCCGCGTCGTGGCGCTCGGCATCCTCGGCGCCGACGAGTCGTCGCCGAACGCGTGCCTGGCCTCGCGTGCGCGCGCCGAGGCGATCCTCCTGCGCGCGAAGACGCCCGCCGTCGTGATCCGGGTCCCGATGGTGCTGGGCGAGGGCGACGCCGCCTGCTCGGCGCTGCTGCGCCAGGCCCGGGGCCCGCGCACGCGGCTGGTGCGCGGGGGCGCGAGCCTCGAGCAGCCGATCGCCGCGCGCGACGTCGTCGAGGCGCTCGCGATGGCGCTGGATCGGCCGGGACTCGACGACGCCGTCCTCGAGCTCGCCGGGCCCGAGTCCCTCTCGCACCGGGCGCTGGTCGAGCGCGCCGCCGCGGTGCTGGGCACGCGACCCGAGATCGGGAGCATCCCCCCCGCGCTCGCGAACGCCTTCGCCTGGCTCGCCGAGCGCGCGAGCGCCGACCCTCCGCTCACCCGCGCCATGCTCGGCGTGCTCGAGCACGACGACGCGATCGACCCCGAGCCGGCGTGCGCGCGACTCGGCATCGCGCTGACTCCCCTCGACGACGCCCTGCGCGAGGCGTTCGCCGCGGTGCGAACGTCGTGAGCGGACCCTCCGCCCGGCAAGCAGCGCGCCCCGCGCCCCCCCTCTGGCAGCGCGCTCTGCCCTGGGGCGTGACGCTGCTCTGCTTCGCGTGGCTCTACACGCGCATCGCCGCCGCCGCCGCACGCGAGGGCGAGACGGCCCTCTCCTACCTGCTCGGCGTCTTCGCCAGCGTGAGCTGGACCCACTGGCTCGCTCTGATGATCCCCTACTCCACCTTCTTCTTCCTCGTCGACTCGACGGTGGTGTGGCGGGTCGTCACCTGGTTCAACGCGCGCGTGTCCTGGGTCGACATCCTGCCGGTCCGTGCGAGCGCCTACATCCTCTCGATCCTGAACGAGCAGGTCGGCAAGGGGGCGATGGCGCTCTATCTGAATCGCCGCCACGGCGTGCCCGGTTGGGAAGTCGGCTCGTCGATGCTGTTCATCATGTTCTGCGAGTTCCTCTACCTCACCTTCTGGGCGAACGTCGGCTACGCCCTCGCGGGCGAGCGCCTGCCGGCACAGTTCCGGCTGGTGCCCTGGCTCGGCGTCGCGACGCTGGTGTTCTTCGGACTGTGGGTGCTGTACTTCCGAGGAGCGATCGCTCGCGAAGTCGCGCTGCGCGAGCGGCCGATCCTGAAGGCGTTCCGCGAGGCGAGCCCGCAGCGCTACCTGATCGTTGCCGCGCTGCGTTCCCCGGCGTTGCTGGCGGCGGTGGTCGTCTACACGCTGTCGCTGCGCCTGTTCGGCGTCGAGACCGACTTCCTCGACATGCTCGGGGTGCTGCCCGTGATCTTCTTCGCCGCCTCCGTGCCCACGCCGATGCGCGCCGCCGCGATCACGATCTGGGTGGTGCTCTTCCCCCAGCACGAGGCCCAGATGTCCGCCTTCGGCCTCGTCATGCACAACTTCTTCATCTTCTTCAACGCCGCGATCGGTCTGCTCTTCCTGCGCCGCGCGAACCGCGAGCTGGTGATGGGCGAAGCAGAGTCGCAAAGCCCCGCCTGAGCGCGGGCCGGGGCTGCTCCCGGGCTACACCGTCGGTGCGAAGGAGCGCTCCTCGAGCACCGACTCGACCACCGCGTCCGCCGCCTTCTGGAGATCCACGCTGCGCACCTCGCCGGTCGCGCGGCGTACGATCTCCGCCTTGCCCTCGGCGATGCCCTTCGGCCCGATCGTCACGCGGTAGGGGATGCCGATCAGGTCGGCGTCCTTGAACTTCACACCGGGGCGCTCGTCGCGGTCGTCGAGCAGCGCCTCGATCCCCGCCGCGCGCAGCGCGTCGTAGACCTGGCCGCCCGCCTCGATCGTCGCCGGATCCGTCGGCTTCACCACCGTGACCACCACCTCGTAGGGCGCGACCGAGACGGGCCAGACGATCCCGTTCTCGTCGTGGCACCGCTCGACGACGGCGGCCATGCCGCGCTCGATGCCGATGCCGTAGGAGCCCATCACGATCGGGCGGCTGGAGCCGTCCTCGCCCTGCACCTGGGCGCCGAGCGCCTCGCTGTAGCGCGTTCCCAGCTTGAAGATGTGGCCGACCTCGATCGCCTTCACCACGCGCAGCGGCTGCCCGCACGCCGGGCAGCCCTCGCCGTCCCGCACCTCGCGCAGATCGAGCCAGTACTTCACGGGCACGTCGCGCTCGACGTCCACCCCGCGCAGATGGTGGTCGTCCTGGTTGGCACCGGTGGTCATGTCGCGTCGGCCGTCGAGGGCGAAGTCGGCGATCACCGTGATCCCCTCCACGCCCACCCCGCCCAGGCTGCCCGGTCCGGCGCCGAGCGCCGCCCGGATCTCCGCCTCGCCCGCCGGTCGCAGCTCCCTCGCCTCGACCTGGTCGAGGAGCTTCTGCTCGGAGAGGGCGTGGTCGCCGCGCAGCAGCACCAGCACGATCGTGTCGTCGACCCGGTAGACGAGGGTCTTGATCTGGCGGTCGGCGGGCGCGCCGCCCTCGAAGCGGGCCAGATCCTCGATCGTGCGCACGCCCGGCGTCGGGAACTTCTCGGGCGCGGGCAGGCCCGGCCCGTCGTGGGCCTCGGGCAGCCGCGAGGTCGCCTTCTCGACGTTGGCGGCGTAGCCGCAGCGCGCGCAGGAGGCGACGAGGTCCTCGCCAGCGTCGCTCTCCACCATGAACTCGATCGACTCGCTGCCGCCCATGCTGCCCGAAGACGCCTCCACCGCGAGCGTCTCCACGCCGCAGCGGCGGAAGATCTTCCGGTAGGCCTCGAAGTGCCGCTGGAAGGATTGATCGAGTCCGCCGGCATCGGCGTCGAGGGAGTAGGAGTCCTTCATCGTGAACTCGCGAACGCGAAGGACGCCCGATTTCGGGCGCGGCTCGTCGCGGAACTTGGTCTGGATCTGGTACCAGATCTGGGGCAGCTCCCGGTAGCTGCGCAGCTCGCCGGCGAGCGTGGCGAACACCTCTTCGTGGGTCATTCCCAGGGCGACGTCGGCGCCCTTGCGATCGACGAGGCGGAACATCTCCTCGCCCATCGCCTCCCAGCGACCCGAGCGCTTCCAGAGTTCGGCGGGGTGCAGCGCGGGCAGCTTGAACTCCTGCCCGCCGATCGCATCCATCTCCTCGCGCACGATCCTCGTGATCTTCTGGCACACCCGCTGACCGAGCGGAAGCAACGAGTAGGCGCCGGCCATCAGCTGCCGCACGTATCCCGCGCGCACCAGCAGCTTGTGACTCACCGCCTCGGCATCGGCGGGGTCGTCGCGCAGCGTGGGGATGAAGGCCTCGGACCAGCGCACGGTACACCTCGCTCGGGGTTGGAGCGGATGCTAATCGAAGGGCACGCCGAGTGCCGGGGCGGCCTTCGCAAAGGCCTCCCGTATCGCGGCGAACACGGGACCGGGTCCCGCGATCCGCTCCCCGTCGAGGCTGCGCACCGGCACCAGGCCGGCACCGCTGCCGGTGAGGAAGGCCTCGCTGGCGGCGAAGAGATCGAAGCGCCCCAGTGTCCGCTCCTCGCTGGCGAAGCCCAGCTCGGCGGCCAGCTCGAGCACGGTGCGGCGCGTGATCCCCTCGAGCGCGCCGTCGGTGGGGGGCGGCGTTCGCAGCACGCCCTCGCGCACGCAGAAGAGGTTGGCCACGGCAGCCTCGGCGACGTCCCCACGCGTGTTGAGCACCAGCGCCTCGTCCGCCCCGCGCAGCCGGGCTTCGCGCTTGGCCAGCACGTTGTTGAGGTAATTGAGGCTCTTGACGCGGGGATCGAGGACGTCGGCCGGCGGACGGCGCACGCTGACCGTCACCAGATCGAGACCGTCGCGCTGCTTCGCCTCGTCGTACAGACGGATCCGATCGACGATGCAGAACAGGCGCGGGGCGGGGCAGGTCGCGGGATCGACGCCGAGGGCGCCGACGCCTCGCGTGGCCACCAGCCGCACGTAGGCCTCGGGCTCGCCGAAGGCGCGTGCGGTCTGAAGCACGGCCGCCCGCGCGGCCGCAACGCCACCGGGCAGCTCCAGTCCGATCGCGCGCGCCGCGCAGGAGAAGCGATCGAGATGGTCGTCGAGTCGGAAGACGCGCCCTGCAATGATGCGGATGCCTTCGAACACGCCGTCGCCGTACAGGAGGCCGTGATCGGTGATCGGGATCCGCGCGTCCTCGAGCGGCATCACGCGGCCGTCGAGCCAGGCGCGGGGCGTAGGTTGCAGGCTAGCCATCGCTGCGGCCCTCCAGGCGCGCCGCGACTCGCTCGGCGGCGGCGCGCATGCGCGCGACGAGCGCGCGCTCCTCGCGGGCGGCCAGGTGCGGCGTCGCGGCGCCGAGGGCGAGCGAGCCCTCCATCCGGCCGCGCACGAGCACCGGCGCCGCCACCACCGAGAGACCGGGGATCCACTCCTCGCGACTGACCGCCGCCCCATCGCGGCGCGCGCGGTCCACCGCGCGCTCGAGATCGGCGGTCCGGGTGAGCGTGCGCGCGGTGAAGCGCTCGAGGGGATGCTCCCCGAGACGCAGCCCGCCGAAGGCCAGGAACAGCTTGCCGACGGCCGTCGCGTGGACGGGCACTGCCGATCCCACGCGCGGCGCGGCGCGCAGGAAGCCGCTCCCCTCGGCCTTGTCGAGCACGACGAGCTGGCGCTCCCGCTCGGCCACCAGGAAGACCGTCTCGCCGAGCTCGCGGGACTCGCTCTCGAGCACGTCGCGGGCGGCGCCGACGATCGGCTCGCGGGCCTGGGCGCCGAGTCCGAGCGCGATCAGTCCGAGGCCCGGCTCGTAGCGACCGCGCTCGTCGCGGCGAACCAGTCCGCGGCGCCCCAGGGCGGCGAGCAGGCGGTGGGCGCTGGACTTCGGCAGGCCGAGCGCGCGTCCGAGCTGCGTCACGCCGACCGGAGCCGACGCCGCGTGCAGATGGAAGAGCACGTCGACGGCCTTCTCGATGCTGGTCTGGGCGTTCACGGGGTGCACTCTCCGAGGGGTGTTCCGATATAAGGAACGTTGTACTCAGTAGTAGAACGTAGAGGAGCCCCTGCGCCGGACGCAAGGTTCGTCGGCCGAGCTCGCGACGGGGGCCGTCAATCGAGCAGCGCCAGCACACCGGTATAGGTGAGGAGCTCGGTGCGACCGCCGATCGGGCCGAGTTCGCAGGAGCCGAACATCCCCGCGAGCGGAGTCGCCCCGAGAGCGCGCTCGAGGTAGGCCGACTCCAGTCCCGCGACCCCGAAGAACGCCTCCCCCCGCGCGCAGCAGTCGAAGTACAGGCCCAGCTTCGGTCGGCTGCCGCCAGCCAGGGCGGCCAGCATCGCCTTCAGATCCGCGCGCGCGGTCTCGGGCTCGCGGTGGACCAGGGCGATCGCGTCGCCCTTGGCGACCCACTCGGGAATTGCGAACGCGTTCGCTTCGGGCGCGAACCCCGCGACATTGCGCACCAGATAGGCGCCGGGGGCGAGCGGATCGGTGGCGGCGCGCGGCAGCGCGGCGAGGACGAAGGCGGCAGCCCGGCGCAGGTCGTCGGCCAGGGGCGCGCCGGCCACCTCGCGATAGACCTCGAGGGCGGGGCGGCCGTCCAGCTCGAGGATCCAGGGGCCCTGACAGCGCGTCACCCTGAGCAGAGCCGTCGCCGGACGGCACGCCTGGGTCACGCCGATGCGCCGACCCGCCGCCCCGCGCAGCACCAGGCCGGCGAGCGCGCCGCGCGCGATCCGGGACCCGGACCAGACCAGCGGCGCCTCGGAGACCGGATCGCCGGCCCCCGCTCCGACGACCCCGGCCGGGCCTGTCACCCGCCCCAGGCTCTCGAGGAGAGCCTGGGGCGGGAGCGCGCCGGGATCGGGGACCAGCACGACCAGGTCTTCCGGTCGGGGGTCGCCGTCCAGACACTCGGCCAGATCGGCCGCCGCGTGCTCCTCGTGCCCCGCCAGCTCCGGAACCCAGAGCGGGCGCACCTCGAGCCCCGCCACCGCGAGCACGCTGACGCCCGCGCCGCCCTCCCGCTCGGCCCCGACGCCGATCACCCCGTGGGCCAGCCCGCCGGCGATCCGCGCCGTGCCCAGCACGTCCGCCGCCGCGGCGAGCAGGCGGGAGGCATGGCCGCGGTGGGCAGGGCCCGCGAACAGGAGCGCGGCGTCGGCCCGCCCGCACCCGGCGAGCGCCCCCTCGGCCGCCTCGCGGCCCGCCCGCTCCGCATCCTCGCGGGTGGAGAAGCCCGCTCCGGCCGACCACATGGCGCGGCAGGGTAACCGGCCCCAGCCGCTTTCCCCGGCCACGGGCCTCGGCTAGCTTGCGGTCCTTGCGTCGCCCCCGTCCTCCCGCGACGCGAGATCCCGTGTGCGACGCCTCCTTCGATCTCGGGATGCGAGCCTCCCTGGAGCGCGCCCCTCCTGGCTGAGACGAAGATTCCGATCGGCGGGAAAGATTGAGGGACCGAGTGGCGGACTACGAGCTGATCGAGACCCGTGGGGATCTCGACAACCTGGCGCAGGATCTTCTGGGCGAGAAGGTGATCGCCGTCGATACCGAGGCGGACAGCTTCTACCACTACTTCGACAAGACGTGCCTGGTCCAGATCGGGACGAAGCGGCAGATCTTCCTGGTGGATCCGCTTGCCCTCGGCGGTCCGGCGGAGCTCTCGCCGCTGGCGCCGGTGTTCGCGTCGCCGGAGATCCGCAAGATCTTCCACGCCGCCGAGTACGACATCTTCGTGCTCAAGCGCGACT
>CAZZFT010000120.1:0-3316 GCA_964653555.1 uncultured Spirochaetales bacterium
ACCTGGAAGCCCTCGGAGTTCCAGCGCCTGCGCTTCCAGTTCGACAACAGCTGGGGCGACGAACCCACCAACCAGCGGTACACGCTCCAGTGGACCGCCTTCATCGGGAGTCACAGCCATGGCTTCGCCCAGCGCTAGTCCGCGTCCGATCCTGTCCTTCGTGCTCGCGGCGTTGCTCGCGGGCGTCGTGGCCGAGCCCGCGGCGGCCGTGCTGCGGGTGGTCGCCTCGACCCCGGACGTCGCCGACATCACCCGTCAGATCGGCGGCGACCGGGTCTCGGTGGTGACGATCGCCGAAGGCACTCAGGATCCGCACAAGGTCCCCGTCAAGCCGAGCTTCGTCACCAAGCTCAACCGCGCCGATGCGCTGGTCGTCCAGGGCCTGAGCCTGGAGCACGCGTTCGTGCCGGCGCTGCTGGAGGCGGCGCGCAACCCCCGCATCATGCCGGGAGCGCCCGGATACATCGATGCGTCGCTCTACGTGACGCCGCTCGAGGTGCCCAGCAGCCAGAGCCGCGTCCAGGGCGAGCTGCATCCGCTCGGCAATCCCCACTACAACCTCGACCCGGAGCAGGGCCTGCTGATGGCGCGCGCGATCGCCGAGGGCCTGGAGCGGGTGGACCCGCAGGGGGCCGACGCCTATCGCGCGGGCCAGGCGCGCTTCGCCGCACTGCTGAAGGGAAAGATCGCCGAGTGGCAGACGCTCGCGGCGCCGCTCCGTGGCCTGAAGGTCGTCTCCTACCACGAGGATCTGGTCTACCTGGCCAAACGCTACGGCCTCGAGCTGGTGGGCACGATCGAGGTGAAGCCGGGCATTCCCGCGACGCCCGGCCACCTGGAGGAGCTCCTCGGTACCATGCAGCGCGAGCAGGTGAAGGTGATCGTCCGCGAGGTCTCCTACGACCCGGGCCTGGCCCGCACCCTCGCCGAGCGCACCGGGGCCCGGTTGGCCCAGATCTCGGTGATGGCCGGAGGGCTCGGAGAGCCGGGCTACGTCGCCTCGATCGAGGCGAACCTCCGGGCGCTCGTGGCGGCGGCCACGGGGGAGGTGGCGAGTTGAGCGCGAACGACGCGCTGCTGCGACTGGTCGACGCGAGCTTCGGCTACGGCGCGATGCCGATCGTGCGCGGGGTCTCGCTCGAGGTCGTCCCCGGCGAGCTCGTGGCGCTGCTGGGGAGCAACGGGAGCGGGAAGACCACTCTCGTGCGCGGTCTGCTGGGGCTCCTGCCTCCGCTGGCCGGTCGCGTCGAGCGTTCGCCGCGCCTGCGCCTGGGCTACGTGCCCCAGCGCGAGACGCTCGACCCGCTCTACCCGCTGTCCGGATTCGACGTGGTGCTGCTCGGCGCGTGCCGCGATCTGCCCTTCTACCGGCCGACCGGAGCGCCGGAGCGGGAGCGGACCCGAAGCGCCCTCGAGGCGGTGCGGGCGGTCGCCTTCTCCGGGCGGCGCTACGGCCAGCTCTCGGGCGGTCAGCGCCAGCGGATCCTGATCGCGCGGGCGCTGGCGACGCAGCCGACCGCGCTGGTGCTCGACGAGCCGACGGCGGGGGTCGATCCCGAGACGGAGAAGGCGATCGTGGAGGTGCTGCAGGAGCTGCGCACGGAGCATCGTCTGGCGGTGTGGATGGTGACCCATCAGCTCGAGGCGGTGATCGGTCGTGTCGACCGGACCCTGGTTCTCGAGGAAGGTCGCCTCCAGTCGGGGAGGGGAGCGTGATGGAGCTGCTCTTCGGACCGGGTCTCTTGTTCCGCAACGCGGTGATCGGTGGGCTTTGCGTCGCGATCGTCTGCAGTCTGCTGGGGGTCTATCTCGTGCTGCGCCGCCTGGTGCTGCTCGGTGTGGCGCTTCCCCAGGCGGGCGCGGCCGGCATCGCCGCGGCGTTCTGGATCAGCGCCCACGCGCACCAGCCCGGCGGCGCGCACACCGGCGCGCTGCTCGGGTCGCTGGTCGCCACCTTCGGCGCGCTGGGCCTGCTGGTCGCCGGCCAGCGCAGCGGTCGCTCCCCCGCGGAGTGGGGCGTGGGAGCGCTGTTCGCGATCGCCTCGTCGGCCACGGTGCTGTTCGTGGCGCTCAACCCCTCGGGCGATCTCGAGGTGACGAACATGCTGCGCGGCGAGCTGCTGACGGTCAGCGACGCCGACCTGCTCGCGCTGCTCGTCGCCTCGGCGCTGTCGCTGGCGCTCTTCTTCTCGTTTCGGCGCGAGATCCTGCTCGCCTCCTTCGACGCCGAGTTCGCGCGCACGATCGGGCGCAATCCCGCCCGGGCCGACGCCCTGCTGTTCGGACTGCTCGGGGGAGCGATCGCCCTCGGCGTGATGGAGGCGGGACCACTGGTGGTGTTCGGCTTCCTGGTGCTGCCGCCGCTGGCCGCGCTGCGCGTGGCCCCGGGGCTGGGCGCGGCGATGGCGATCGCGGCGGCGATCGGCGCCGTCTGCTCGCTCGGCGGGTTCTCCCTCGCCTACCGCGCGGACCTGCCGACGGGACCCACCAGCGTCGCCTTGGCGGCGGTGTTCTGGCTCGCGCTCACGGCCTTCGCCCGCTGGCGCGCGCGCCCGGGGCGGCGCGCGTCCCCGCGCGCGGCGGGGCTGGTGGCGCTGGTGCTCTGCGTCGTGGCGGCGCTCGGCTGCGGCCTCGTGTTCGGGATGGAGCCCGCGGCGCCGCCGCTCTCCCGCGGCACGCTGCCGGACCTGGCGGGCCGCGGCCCGGTCGCGGTCGCCCGCTTCCGCAACGCGACCGGCGTTCCGCTCCGGATCGAGAGCGGCAATCCGCTGCGCGAGCTGCCGCGCGTGATCGGCCGGGGCTCGGGAGAGGAATGGACGGTGACCGACGCGCTGCAGGCCCAGGCGTCCCACGAGCTCGCGCTGCGGGACATCGCCGTGAGCGGGTTCGAGGCCGATCGCGCGGCGATGACCTCGGTGCCGCAGGACGCCGCGTCGGCGGCGACGCTCGCGCGCGACGGCGGGGTGACGGGGCCGGTGCTGTTCGGGTGCCTGCGCCGGTTCACGGTCACCGGGACGGGCCTGCTCCTCGTGCACCTCGACCTGTCGCTGGTCGACTCGTCGTCGGGAGACGTTCTGTGGACCGGCCAGGCGCGAGGGCCGTTCTCGGTGCGGAGCGCCCTCACCACCCGGGAGCTGCTGGTCGACGCCGCCCCGGCCATCTTCGCCCAGGCCTTCGACGCGGACTGAGGGCGGGCTTCTGCCGGGCAAGGAGGCCGACTCGAAGAGTCGGCCGAGGCGCAGCGAGCCGCCGGCGAGCGAAGGCGGGCTTCTGCCGGGCAAGGAGGCCGACTCGAAGAGTCGGCCGAGGCGCAGCG
>CAZZFT010000120.1:3416-14604 GCA_964653555.1 uncultured Spirochaetales bacterium
CCGACTCGAAGAGTCGGCCGAGGCGCAGCGAGCCGCCGGCGAGCGAAGGCGGGCTCTCGCCTGGCTAGGCCATGTTCGGCGGGTAGGGCAGCAGGGCCAGGTGACGCGCCCGCTTGACCGCCAGCGCGACCTCGCGCTGCTGCTTCGCCGTGTTGCCGGTGATGCGGCGCGGCAGGATCTTCCCCGTCTCGGAGAGGAAGCTGCGCAGCAGCTTCGGATCCTTGTAGTCGACGACGACCGACTTGTCGGTCGTGAGCCGGGACACCTTCTTGCGGGAGAAGGAGCGCTTGCGGTTCTTGCGGTCGCGCTTGCGCGCCTTCGCGCGCAGCCGCGACTTGACCGACCCGCCGCCGCCCTCGCGCCGGTCGCCGAAGCGATCCCCGCGATCGAAGCGATCGCCGCGGTCGAAGCGGTCTCCTCCCCGATCGAAGCGATCGGGTCCGTCGCGGCGGTTCTCTTCGTAGGGCAAGGCTCTGGCTCCGTGTCTCCGTGAGGGCGCGCAGCATAGACCATTCCCGGATGCGCTGCCGCCGGTCCATCCCCCCGTTTTCGCCCGGGATTCTCGGCCACCGGCGCCGGCCCGGGCTACGCTGGGGCGCCATGTCCGCCGGGCCGCTCACGCGCTTCGCCCCTTCGCCCACCGGGCACCTGCACATCGGGGGCGCGCGCACCGCCCTCTACAACTGGGCACTGGCACGGCCCGACGGCCGCTTCCTGCTGCGCATCGAGGACACGGACCGAGCGCGCTCCTCGGAGGACGCGGCGCTGGGCATCCTCGAGGACCTGGCCTGGCTCGGCATCGGCTGGGACGAGGGTCCCGTCTACGGCGAGCTCGGCGGCGACCCGCGCGGCGTCGGGCCCTTCCGCCAGGCCGAGCGCACGGGCCTCTACGACGCGGCCGTGGCCGCCCTCATCGAGGGGGACCGGGCCTACCCCGCCTTCGAGACGCCCGAGGAGCTCGACGCGCTGCGCGCCGAGGCGCGCGCCGCGAAGCGCAGCTTCCGCTACCGGCGACCCGCCGACTTCGATCGCGAGGCGGCTCTGGCGCGGATGGGGCGCGAAGAGCACGTGGTCCGCTTCCGGATGCCCGAGGAGCCGGTGTCGGTGGTCGACCGCGTGCTCGGCGAGATCGCCTTCGGCGAGGAGCACCTCGACGACTTCGTGATCCGCAAGCGCGACGGCTTCCCCACCTATCACCTGGCCGTGGTGGTCGACGACGAGCGGATGGGTGTGACGCACGTGCTGCGCGGGCAGGAGCACCTCAACAACACGCCGCGCCACGTGGCCCTCCAGCGCGCCCTGGGCTACCGCGAGCCCGTGTACGCTCATCTGCCGCTGATCTTCAACGCCGACGGCTCGAAGATGTCGAAGCGGGACAAGGACAAGGCGGCGCGCGAGGCGGTGAAGGCGCGCCTCGCCGAGGATCCCGCCGCGCGCGCGGAGCTCACGGCGATCGTCCCCGGAGAGCGGCTCGACGCGTGGCTCGCCGACAAGCGATCCCAGCTCGAGCCCGCGCTGCTCGTGCCCCTCGCGTCGGCGCTCGCCCTCGAGCTCCCCTGCATCGAGGTCGAGGACTTCCGGCGCGCGGGCTACCTGCCCGAGGTCCTGTGCAACTACCTGGCCCTGCTCGGCTGGAGCCCGGGGGAGAAGGACGACCAGGGCCGCGACCGCGAGCGCTTCGACCGCGCCTACCTGTGCGAGCGCTTCTCGCTGGACCGGATCGGCACCTCGAACGCGCGCTTCGATCGCGAGAAGCTGCTCGCTTTCGACCAGGAGGCGATCAGCGAGCTCTCGGACGCGGATTTCTTCGCCCGCTGGAGCGAGTGGTGCGAGCGCTACGCGCCGGAAGCGCTGGCGCGGGAGGAGGGCTGGCGCCGTCGCTACGCCGCGATGGTCCGGACGCGCTGCCGCACCCTGGCCGACGCCACCGCCGCCGGGGGTCCGGGCGCCTTCGCCTGGGTGGCCGACGACGCGCTCCGCTACGACCCCGCGGCCGTCGAGAAGTGGCTGCGCAAGGGCGCGCCGAGCGGCTTCGAGCGCCTGGCGGCGGCGGCCCAGGAGCTGGCGGATCTCGAGCCCTTCGAGCCCGAGGCGATCGAGGCGGCGGTGGCGGCGCTCGCCGAGTCGCTGGGCGTGGGGCTGGGCAAGCTGGCCCAGCCGCTGCGCGTGGCGGTCACCGGAAGCGCGGCCAGCCCGCCCCTCGGCGACACCCTGGCGATCCTGGGCCGCGATTCGGCGCTGGGCCGGGTCGAGCGCTGCCGGGCGCTCTTCGCCTGATCCCGGCAGGAGTCCGTCCGTCTAGAGATCGTCGAGGACGGCGAGCACCTGGGAGGGGTGGTCGGCGGCCTTGGCGACCCGCTTCCAGTGCTTCATGACCTTGCCGTCGGGACCGATCCACACCGTGGAGCGGATCACGCCGGTGGTCTTCTTGCCGTAGAGCACCTTCTCGCCCCAGGCGCCGTACTTCGTCATCACCTTCTTGTCGGGGTCCGAGAGCAGCACGAAGGGCAGCTTGTACTTCTTCGTGAAGCGGGCGTGGGACTCGGCACCGTCGGGCGAGATGCCCAGCACGACCGCGTCGTGCTTCTCGATCGCCCGGTACAGGTCGCGGAAGCCGCAGGCCTCCTTGGTGCATCCGGGCGTGTCGTCCTTGGGGTAGAAGTAGACGATCACGTGCTGGCCGGCGAAGTCGGAGAGCGAGACCTTGTCACCGCTCGCGTCCTTCAGCGTGAAGGCGGGCGCCTTCTTTCCCTCTTCGATCGCCATGGGGGGTCCTCCGGTGCGAAGCCCTCTCTTTAGGGGGCCGCCGGCCAGTGCGCAAGCCGGGGGGCGGGTTCGGTACGCTGCCCGCGATCTTCCGACGAGGTGACATGGCCCGCTACGACTTCGACCTGTTCACGATCGGCGCCGGCTCGGCCGGCGTGCGCGCCAGCCGCATGTCGGCGCGCTACGGCGCGCGCGTGGCCGTCGCCGAGGAGCGCGAGCTCGGCGGTACCTGTGTCAACGTCGGCTGCATCCCGAAGAAGCTGCTGGTCTACGCCTCGGCGTTCCGCAGCGACGTGGAGGACGCAGCGGGCTTCGGCTGGAGCGCGCGGCGGCCGACCCACGACTGGGGCGCCCTGATCCGCAACAAGGACACCGAGATCGCGCGGCTGAACGGCGTGTACGCCGGGCTGCTCGACGCGGCCGGCGTGCAGCGCATCGAGGGGAGGGCGCGCCTCGTCGACGCCCACACCGTGGCCGTCGGCCGGGAGACCTTCAGCGCCGAGCACATCCTGGTCGCCACGGGAAGCTGGCCCCATCTGCCGCCGATCCCCGGCATCGAGCACGTCATCACCTCCAACGAGGCCTTCCACCTGGAGGCGATGCCCGAGCGGCCGATCATCGTGGGCGGCGGCTACATCGCGGTCGAGTTCGCGGGCATCCTGCACGGCCTCGGGGCACACGTCACGCAGCTCTACCGCGGGCCGCTCTTCCTGCGCGGCTTCGACGAAGACGTGCGCCGCCACCTGGCCGAGGAGCTGCACGCCCAGGGCATCGACCTGCGCTTCGACGCCTGCATCGCGAAGGTGGAGAAGGCGTCGGACGGCGGGCTGCGCGCCACCCTCGAGGATGGTACCCGGCTCGAGGGCGACGCCATCCTGTACGCCACCGGCCGCCACCCGCTCACCGGCGGCCTGGGGCTCGAGGAGCTGAAGGTGGTGCTGCGTCCGAACGGCGCGATCGCCGTGGACGAGTACTCGCGCAGCTCGGTGCCCAGCGTCTGGGCGATCGGCGACGTGACCGACCGGATGAACCTGACGCCGGTCGCGATCCACGAGGGCATGTGCCTGGCGGCGACGCTCTTCGACGGCCGCCCGACGAAGCCGGTGTACGAGAACGTCCCCTCGGCCGTGTTCAGCCAGCCGCCGATCGGCGCCGTGGGCCTCACGGAGGCCGAGGCGCGCGAGCGCTACGGGGCGGTGGACGTCTACCGCACCGGCTTCCGCGAGCTCAAGCACACGCTCTCGGGCCGCCAGGAGCGCACGCTGATGAAGCTCGTCGTCGACGCGGCGACCGAACGCGTGGTGGGCGCGCACATGGTGGGTGGCCACGCCGGCGAGATCATCCAGGGCGTGGCGATCGCCCTGGTGTGCGGCGCGACCAAGGCCCAGTTCGACGCGACGATCGGCATCCACCCGACCTCCGCGGAGGAGTTCGTGACGATGCGGGAGAAGGTTCTGGACGACGACGACGACTGAGGGTCCGACGCCTACAGCGCGTTCACCCGCCAGTCGTAGTCGAAGTAGGCGAGGCGCGCGTCCGCGCCGTGCTCGCTTAGCCACGTCCGGTCCGCTTCGGGCGCGTAGTGGGTGACGAAGGCGATCACGCCCCCGGAGGCCGCGAAGTCCCCCTCGAACCAGTCGAAGATCCTGCTCACGCGGATCGTGTTCGACGCGCGGTCGATCGCCATCCCCTTGCCGGGGTCGGCGAGCCAGGCGCGCACGGCGGCGTCGAGCTGGGCGTCGAGCGTCTCGGCGCGCAGGGGCTCCCGGGGCAGGGCGGGGCAGGAGGTGGAGGCGCAGATCACGACGGCGTGGGTGCGCGGGTCGCCGAGCGGGCGGATGATCTCGTGCTCGATCTCGTCGAGGGTGCGTTCGCGCCCGCCGACGACGCCGGCCGGGCGCTTCCAGACCGGGCGCAGCAGCGAGCCGATGTCGCGGATGCTCTCCACGGGGTAGTGCTTCGCCACCAGGTCCATCGCCAGGATGTTGTAGGCGTTCGCCCAGAAGGCGATCCGCTGCTCGCGCGTGCGCAGTGCGCCGGGATCGGAGTCGGCGAGGCTCGCGACCAGGCGCTTCCAGGCGGCGGAGCCGGCCAGGGCGGGATAGTCGACGCGCACGCGCGCCAGGTCGTCCACCTCGCGCGTGTGCTGGGCGAGCAGCTCGGCGTAGAGCGCCTCGTCGAAGGCAGCCGCCGGAGCGGCGAGGGCGAGGATGAGCAGGGCGATGGCGAGGCGAAGCGTCACGAGGATCTCCCGCATGGGGTCGGGCTTGCGATGCCGCTCCGCGCGCGGCGTTTCGCGAGATCGCACTCTATCCTGCGCGGCCATGTCGTCGCCCGCCCTTCCGGATCGCCATCCCCGCTTCCCCGTGCAGCGCAGCGAGGTCCGCGAGGGCGTGCGTCTCGGCTTCTGGCGCTGTGGAGAGGGCGGCTACCCGCTGCTGCTGGTGCACGGCTTCCCGGAGACGAAGCGGATCTGGGCGCGCAACGTCGCGCCGCTCGCCGAGGCGGGGTTCGACGTCGTGGTCCCCGACCTGCGCGGCGTCGGCGACTCGGATCCGGCTCCCGACGGCTTCTACGACCCGCCCGCCTACGCCCGCGATCTGCACGGACTGTGCGCGGCGCTGGGTTTCGAGCGGGTCGGCGCCGTGGCGGGGGACGTGGGCGCGATCGTGGTGGCGGAGCTGGGCCTGCGCTTCCCCGGCCTCGTCGAGCGCCAGTGTCTGTTCAACACGCTCGCACCGCCGCTGCCCGAGGCCTACGCGGCGGCGGGCATTCCCGAGGATCCGCCGCTCGAGCAGCGGCCCGAGAGCGACTACTTCCTGCGCCAGGGTACCGACGCCGACGGCCTGCTCGCCGAGCTCGACACCCCGGAGCGGCGCCGGGAGTACGTGGCCGCGATGTACACCCACCGCGGCTGGGCCGCGCCGGGATCCTTCACGCCCGAGGATGTCGCCTATCACACCGAGCCCTTCGCCGATGCCGCCGCCCTGCGCGCCGCCGTGGCGGTATACGAGATCGGCTTCGGCAAGCGTCCGCTCTCGGAGATCCCGGTGCTGGCGCAGATCAACCCGGTTCCGACGCTGATCCTCTACGGCCCCGAGGACGCCGTGGTCACGCGCCACTTCCCCGACCGGATGGCGGTCGCCTTCCCGGACCACGCGGGACCGCTCGAGGTTCCCGGCTCCGGACACTTCGTCTCCTGGGAACAGCCCGAGGCGCTGCACGGCGCGCTGCGCGCGTTCTTCAGGGACCGCCTGGGGTGATCCCGATCACTCCGGCTTGAGCTGGCTGTGGCGCTGGAGCACCTCGATCGTGCGCTCGGCGTCGGAGCGCTCGGCCTCCAGATAGCGCTCGATGGCGCGGGCCAGCCGCGGATCGGCCAGGTAGTGGAGGCTGTAGGTGGGCTGGGGGTCGAAGCCGCGCAGGAACTTGTAGTCGCCTCCGGCGCCGGGCTCGAAGCGGGCGAGGCCGGCTTCGATGCAGTGCTCGATCGCGGCGTAGTAGCAGACGTCGAAGTGCAGGTAGCGGACCTCGCGCAGGCCTCCCCAGTAGCGGCCGTAGAGGGCGTCACCCTTCACGACGTTGGTGGTGCCCGCGACGATCTTCCCGCCGGACCGAGCCACCACGAAGCAGAGCCGGTGGCGGAAGCGCTCGCGCAGCAGCTCGAAGAAGGCGTGGTTCAGGTAGCGCCGGCCGTAGTAGTGGGCGTCGACGGTGGCGCGGTAGCAGCGGAACATCGGCTCGAAGACGTCGTCGGGGATCGCGTCGCCGGTCAGGACCTCGGTCACCACCTCCTGCTCCCGCACCCCGCGCCGCTCGCGCTTCACCTGGTTGCGGCGCTTCGCGCGCAGCTGGGCCAGGTAGTCGTCGAAGGTGCGGTAGCCGGCGTTGTGCCAGTGGTACTGGAGCCCCACGCGCAGCAGGTAGCCGCGCTCGAGCAGCGCGTCGCGCTCGTCGGGCAGGCAGAAGTTCACGTGGACGCCGGACAGGCCGTTGCCGTCGCACAGCTCGCGCAGGGCCGCCCCCAGCAGGGCGGCCCCCTCGGCGCGGTCGCTTCCGGGGGCGGTGAGCAGCCGCGATCCGGTCACCGGCGTGAAGGGCACCCCCACCAGGAGCTTCGGGTAGTAGTCGATGCCCGCGCGCCGGGCGGCGTCGGCCCAGCCCCAGTCGAAGACGAACTCGCCCTCGCTGTGCTGCTTCACGTAGAGCGGACAGGCCGCCACCAGGCGCCCGTCCTCGCGCACCACCAGGGGGCGCGGCTGCCAGCCGAGCTCCGGGCCCACGCAGCCCGCCTGCTCCAGGGAGGCCAGCCACTCCCACTCGAGGAAGGGCGAGGCGTCCCCGACGAGTGCGTTCCACTCGTCGCGCGCGACGCCCGCGACGCCGTCCAACACTTCCACCACGCGGCCCACGGCTCCCATTCTAGGAGGGCACTCCGGCGCGCGCCGAGCGCGCCCCGGAACGAGGCGGCGCGAGGTTGCGCGCTATGGTCTCCCGCATGCCGAACGATCCGGGACGGCCCGGAGGCCCGCCGGGGGCGCCCCCCGCCGGCCCCGACCGCGCCGACCCGCGGCGGGAGGGGGGCGTCGCCACCGCGACCCGGCGGAAGGTGGCCCGGCCGCCGAAGTACAAGGTGATCCTCTACAACGACGACTACACGCCGATGGAGTTCGTCGTGGCGATTCTCGAGAAGCTGTTCGACAAGGGACCCACGGAGGCGACCCAGATCATGCTCGCGATCCACCGCACGGGGCTGGGCATCGCGGGGGTCTACGTCCAGGACATCGCGGAGACCAAGGTGGCGGCCGTGCACGCGGCTGCCGAGCAGCGCGGCTACCCGCTGCGCGCGGGCACGGAGAAGGAATGAGCCAGATCGGCCGCGAGCTGCACCTGATGCTCCAGGCGTCGGTGCGGGAGGCCCTGTCCCGCCGGCACCACTACGTCACGGTAGAGCATCTGCTGTTCGCGATGATCCACGACGCCCGGGGCAGCGAGATCCTGCACCACGCCGGCGCGGACCTGACCGCCCTCAAGGCGGGTCTGGAGCGCTACTTCCGGGACGACCTCGAGACCGTCCCCGGCGAAGACGTCTACGAGGCGCTCCAGACGCTCGCCTTCCACCGCGTGCTCCAGAACGCCGTCACCCACTGCGAGGGTGCCGAGAAGGAGGAGGTGGACGCGGGCGACATCCTGGCCGCGATCTTCCAGGAGCCCGAGTCCCACGCGGTGACGCTGCTGCGCAGCCAGGGCGTGACGCGCCTCGACGTGCTCCAGTACATCTCCCACGGTGTCTCGAAGGCGCGCGGCGAGGGCGGCGACGGCCCGGCCGGCCTGCCGGCGGGCGCGGAGCCGGGCTTCGGCGAGCCGGGCGAGCTCCCCGCCGATCCGCTGGCGGCCTTCTCCACCAACCTGACCGAGCGCGCCGTCGAGGGAAAGCTCGACCCGCTGATCGGCCGCGGCATGGAGCTCGACCGGATCGTGCACATCCTGGCGCGCCGCCGGAAGAACAACCCGATCCTGGTCGGCGAGACGGGCGTCGGGAAGACCGCCCTGGCCGAGGGGCTGGCGCTGCGCATCCACGAGGGGCGCGTGCCCGAGGACCTCCAGGGGGCCGAGCTGTTCTCCCTCGACATCGGCGCCATGCTGGCCGGCACGCGCTACCGCGGCGACTTCGAGGCCCGCTTCAAGGCCTACATGAACGCGCTGCGCGAGCGCCCCAACGCGCTGCTGTTCATCGACGAGATCCACACCATCCTCGGCGCCGGGTCGGCCCAGGGCGCCACGGTGGACGCCTCGAACATGCTCAAGCCCATGCTCCAGAACGGGGAGCTGCGCTGCATGGGCTCCACCACCTACCTGGAGTACCGCCACTTCGAGCGCGAGCGAGCGCTCTCGCTCAGCTTCCAGCGCGTCGACGTCAAGGAGCCGACGCTCGAGGAGACGGTGCGCATCCTCCAGGGCCTGGCGCCGAAGTACGAGGAGCACCACGGCGTGCGCTTCACCAGCGGCGCGATCAAAGCCTGCGTCGACCTCTCCCACCGCCACGTGAACGACCGCTTCCTGCCCGACAAGGCGATCGACGTGCTGGACGAGACGGGCGCGGCGGTGCGGCTGCGGCCTTCGGGAAAGAAGCGCAAGACGGTCGGGGTGCGCGACGTCGAGGCGGTGGTGGCGCGGATGGCCAACATCCCGAGCGTCCGGGCCTCGGGCTCGGACCGCAAGCAGCTCGAGGACCTCGAGGAGCGCCTGCGCGCGGTGGTGTTCGGCCAGGACGCGGCGATCTCCACCGTGGTGCGCGCGGTGAAGCGCGGGCGCGCGGGCCTGGCGGGCGTCGAGCGGCCGATCGGAAGCTTCCTGTTCACCGGGCCCACCGGCGTCGGCAAGACCGAGCTCTCGAAGCAGCTGGCGAAGGCGCTGGGCGTCCCCTTCGTGCGCTTCGACATGAGCGAGTACATGGAGAAGCACGCGGTGTCGCGGCTGATCGGTGCTCCGCCGGGCTACGTCGGCTACGACCAGGGCGGGCTGCTCGTGGAGCGCATCCGCAAGGAGCCCTACACCGTGCTCCTGCTGGACGAGATCGAGAAGGCGCACCCCGACCTGTTCGCGATCCTGCTCCAGGTGATGGACCACGCGACGCTGACCGACAACCAGGGCCGGGAGGCGGACTTCCGCCACGTGACGCTGATCATGACCTCGAACGCCGGCGCCCGGGAGATGACGGCGCGCGGCATCGGCTTCGGCTCGGGCCGGGCGGGCGACGGCAGCAAGGAGATCGAGCGCCTGTTCAGCCCCGAGTTCCGCAACCGCCTCGACGAGGTGGTCACCTTCCGCGATCTCGGGCCCGAGGTGATGAACAAGGTCGTGGACAAGTTCGTGGCCGAGGTGGCCGAGCAGCTGGCCGAGCGCAAGGTGACGATCGTGCTCGACGACGCCGCGCGCACCTGGCTCGCCCGCAAGGGCTACGACCCCGACTTCGGCGCCCGTCCGATGGCGCGCACGATCCAGGTCGAGCTCAAGGACCGGATCGTCGACGACCTGCTCTTCGGCCCGCTCGCGAAGGGCGGCGTGGTGCGGGTGGGTGTCGACCCGGAGGCCGACCGCCTGACCTTCGCCAGCGAAGCGCGAAGCGGCGGCCCCTCTGGGACCTAACGGAGCGTTCCCGCAGGGTTCGGGAAATTCGCCTAGCACCGGACGGGTCCGGCGGCCCCCGAGGACGGCGACATTCCCGATCTGATCACCTCCTCCGGCGGCAGCGCGTCGTGGTTGCGCGGCGGCAACGAAGGTCGGTGCGCGTGGGCTCTCAACCGCGACGACCCGTGCCTGGCGTGGGATCAGGTCGGGCCGGCGCCCGCGTCCTTCCAGATCGACGCCGGTACCGAGCGATCGATCCTGGAGTACATCGCCGGTACGCCCGGCGATACCGACTTTCGCTTCGCCGATCTGATCACGGGCCCGGGTCCGACCTCCGACCTCTTCGACCCCGCACCCACGGGCGTGACGGTCCGCATCGTTCCGGAGCCGGCGACGGCGGCGCTGATCGCGCTCGGCCTCCGCCGTCGGAGCCGGGTGCGCACACTCCGCGTCGGAGAGGGAGACGCCTAGCGGCCCCACTCCACCGCGTGGACGGTGTGAGTGCCCTCCAGCCCCTTCAGCGTGACGGAGCGCGACTCCCCGAAGCGCACGTCTCCCGCGCTGGCGACCAGCTCGCGGGTCAGGGAGGAGGTCAGAATCTCGCCGCCCGCGGCCAGGTCGGCGACCCGGAAGGCCTGGATCACCGTCTTGCCGAAGACGGTCTCCGCCTCGCGCAGCACCTCTCCGGTGTGGAGGCCGATGCGCACGCGGATCTCGAGATCGCCCTCGCGGTGGGTGAGCGCGCGCTGGAGCTCGATCGCGCAGTGGACGGCGCGGCGCGCGCTCGGGAAGGCGAGCAAGAAGCCGTCGCCGCGCAGCTCCACCTCGTGTCCGCCGTGGCCGGCGGTGCACTCGCGCACGATGCGGTTGTGCTCCTTGATCACCTCGTGGGCGCGCAGGTCGCCCAGACGCTCGGTCATGCGGGTGAAGCCCTCGATGTCGCTGAACATCAGCGTCACGGTGCCGTCGGCGGCGGCGTGGGCGCTCAGATCCGGCGCACGGCGGTCCACCTGGCTGGCCACGGCATGGATCGACTGCTGGGTGTCGCTCGCCGCGATCCCCTGGGCCTCGAGCTTCACGGCCAGCACCTTCTCGGCCAGTCGCTGCATGCCGAGCCGGCGCGCCGTGTCGAGGGATCGGCCGGCGAGCGCCAGGGCGTGCTCGCGGTCGATCGTCGCGCCGCGCGCGAGCAGCGTGCGCGCGCAGTCGTACTGGACGCGCGCGACGAGCGGCGGTGACTCGAGGCGTTCGCTCATGGCGAGGGCTTCGGCGAAGTGGCGGTCGGCGTCCT